>SSFI01000066.1 GCA_008015325.1 Rheinheimera sp. | reverse complement strand
GCGAATACGCAGGCAATATTATCAGCAGGGACTTAAACAAATACTACAGTGGGTGGTTCAGTGGGACTGGGCAGTAATCAAACAGGCTGATAGCTGATTGTATGAATGGAAATTTTGTGGGGATCCCTCAGGCAAATTCTGCAAACTGAACAAATCCCGGCAACATTCTTTCTGACCGGCAAGGAAGTTGCGCAACACCCTGACTTAGTAGGGAAGATTCTTGCCGCTGGGCATCAGGTTGGCAACCACAGCTACCACCACCAACGGCTGATTTTCAAGACGCCTGGCTACATCAGTCGCGAATTAGAACAAACCGACGAATTACTGCGTCAGCAAGGGGTTGATGGCGTGATTTATTTTCGTCCGCCTTATGGCAAAAAGCTGCTGCTATTACCCTGGTATCTGATGAAGCATCATAGGGTCAGCGTGACCTGGGATGTGGCGCCGGAGAATTTCCCAAAAGTCGCCAAAGACCCGCAGGCACTGGCAGACCACACAGTTAAACATACCAAAGCCGGTTCTATCATTCTGTTGCATGTGATGTACGACAGTCGGGCGGCAACGATGCAGGCCGTGCCGGAGATTATTCGCCGGTTAAAAGCGCAGGGTTACCGTTTTGTCACTGTGCATGAGCTACTGAAAAAAGAGCAGGCGGTACACGGCTGAGCAGTCAACAGGCTTTGCTAATTCAGTGTACCTGCTGTGGCTTTGATGTCCGTCTGATGTTGCTGACAACACAGCACCAGTTGTCGCAAGCCTGCAACCACTGTAGCGATAGACATACTGGCTGTATCGGGTTTCGCTGCGGCCTGTTCGGGGGAAAATGGAATATGGATAAAACCGCCGCGGGCAGCATACTCTGGTATGCCAGCGAGGGTATGCAGCAACTGATACATCAGCGCATTACAGACATAAGTGCCGGCCGTATATGAAATTTGTGCCGGGATGCCCTGTTGTTGTAACTGCGCGCGTATCGCTTTGAGTGGCAACGTGCTGAAATAAGCTGCTGGCCCGCCACTGACCACGGCTTCACCGCGGGGCTGCCAGCCGCTGTTATCGGCAATTCGAGCTTCCAACAGATTGATAGCGACCTGTTCCAGACTGAGCGCCGTTCGGCCACCAGCTTGTCCGACGCAAAGCACCAGGTCTGGCTTGAACTGGCAGATGGCCGAATGCAGTAATTCGCCGCTGCGTTTAAACTCCACTGGCAGGATCAGGGCCTGCCAGCTGATGCCAGCCGGTGCATTTTGGTTACACAGCGAAAGCACGGCTTCTGCGCTTGGGTTACTGCTTTCTCCGCCAAAAGGCTCAAAACCGGTGAATAACACTTTCATCGTCAACCTCTCAGATAGCAACCTTCAGTTAAAACGCCAGTTGGTCCAGCAGCACGATATTCACCAGCAACAGCAGCAGCGCGGTTGGTGCCTGCGCTTTGATCACCGCATGCTGGTCCTTTAAGCCCAATAATGCCACCGGCACTATATTAAAATTCGCCGCCATCGGGGTCAGTAAAGTGCCACAGTAACCACAGAACATGCCGATCGCCGCCATCACCGCCGGATTGGCGTTGTGCTGCATAATCAGCAGGGGAATACCAAGCCCGGCGGTAATGACCGGAAAAGCGGCAAAGGCATTGCCCATGATCACGGTAAAACCAGCCATCGCCAGGGCGTAGGCCGTGACGGCAGCCAACCGGCTGTCGAGCTGCAGATAATCATTGCTGAGCGCGGCGATGATTTGACCGACGCCTGCCTGGTTAAACAGCAACCCTAAGGTCGCCAGCAGGTGAGGCAACAAAAAGGCCCAGCCGATGGCTTCAAGCAAGCGTTTGGCTTCAAGCCCACCTTGACGCGGCGATTCACGGGTCAGATAACAGGCGATGCCGAATGCCAGCAAACAGGCGACCCCCAGACTCAGCAAGGTCAGGTTTTTCGGATCAAACCAATCTAAAGCCGGTAACTGGCCCATCACCAATACCAGCACTAAGGTCACACCAGGGATCGCCAGCGCCGGGATAAATAGTTTTTTACCGATGCGTTGCAAGGACTGCAGTTGTTTTTCTTCAGATAGCGCCTGATAAGGCCCAGCAGCCAGACCACCCAAACCGGCCAGCAGCGCCATGCCAATGACCAGTGCGCCAACTAATGCGTTGGGCATCCAGTCGCCGACGATAAAAATAGCTGCATAGCACAGCCAGAATAAACCACTGCGAAAGCGGCGCGGGTGGGATGCATCTAATAAAGTCAGCATCGCCACCAGCGCCATAATGGCGCCAACCAGCCAGTATAAATGTGTCAGAGTTAACATACTGGCGGCTCCGTCTGGCTGCTGGTTTGAGCGGCCAGCCTGGCGCGCTCAGCGGCCAAAACATGGTCGAGCCGGCGCAGTCTTACGGCATGGATCAAAAAGGCTGCAACCGCGGTAGGAATTCCCCAAAGTGCAATATGCATCGGGTCGGTTTCAATCCCGGATTCGCGCAAAAAAGTGTGCATCAGCACGATGGCGCCAAAGGCAACAAACACGTCTTCGCCAAAAAACAAACCGATGTTGTCGGTCGCCGCCGCCATGGCTTTGACTCTGTCCCGCAGCTTTTGCGACAGGGCCGGATGCTGACGCTCGGCCAGCGCTTCCGCCATCGGCGCCACCAGGGGGCGTACCATCTGTGGATGACCGCCAAGACTGGTTAAACCCAAAGCGGCGCTGCCTTCACGTGCCAGCAGATAAATACTGAGCAGCCGGCCCACCGTTGCGCCTTTGACACCGGCGATAAATCGCTGCGCCTGTTGTTTCAAACCATGGCGTTCCAGCAGGCCAATAATGGCAAGTGGTAACAGCAGGATCACCGGCAAAGTGCGCGTCTTTAAAAAACTCTCACCGATTGCACTGAGCAGTTGCAGCGGCGGCATCCAGGCGCAAAGGCCTGTCACAATACCGGCGCAAATCACCACCAGCACGGCGTTAAAGCGCAGGACAAAACCGATGATCACCACAGCGATACCTAATAACGGCCAGTAGTTCATGCGGCGCTCCCGATAAAAGGCCAGATGCTGACACTGGCCTGCTGCAGTGCGGTGCTGAGTTCTCGCACCAGTTGCAGCGCTTCAGGGCTGTCGCCGTGGACACATAAACTGTCGGCCTGAAGCTTAATCTCTTGCTGATCGATACTGACAACTGTGCCTGTGTCGATAAGCCGCAGGCTTTGCGCCAGCGCGGCCTGATGACAAAGCACTGCACCGGGCTGGCTGCGCGGTACCAGCTGACCTGTGGCCTGGTAGGCCCGGTCGGCGAAAGCTTCGTGAAATACCGCGATGCCGGCGGCTTTGGCTGACTGCGAAAGCGCACTGTCCGGTAAGGTCAGCAGGGCGACATCTGGATGGTGCGTTTTGACCAGGTCTACGATAAGTGCGGCTAAATCGCCGTCCACCGCAGCCTGATTGTACAAAGCGCCATGCGGTTTGATATACGCCATCCTGACGCCGGCTTTTTTTGCTAACTGCTGAAAATAGTGCAGTTGTTGCTGCAGGCTCTCGGTCAGCGCCGCCGGCGTCAGCGCCAGCGGCAGGCGACCAAAATTGGCCCGGTCCGGGTAAGAAGGATGAGCACCGACACAGACCTGATGCTGTTGACAGGCCCTAAGCGCCGTCAGAATGTCGTCTTCAGTGCCGGCATGGGCGCCACAGCTGATATTGGCCGATGACAACAGCGGGATAATCGCCAAATCGTCACCACAGCCCTCGCCAAGATCAGCGTTTAAATCAATATGCTTCATCAGATCACCGTCTGTTCAATTGCAGACTGCACCTTAACAGGCGTGGCTTTTTGCTGTAAAGCTGGCCGCAATTGCGGCATATCGGTAGACTGTGCCGATACCAACAGGGCAGGACCGTTGTAAAAACAGGAGGGTATATGGCTGAATTATCTGGGGAATTAAGCTTTGGCCCCGTGTTAAAACAAGAGCTTGTTGCTGTTGCAGCGCTTGAAGAAGCGGCGTTCCCACCACCGGTGTATCCGGTATTTTTTTTCCGCCAGGCGTATGACTTGTGGCCACAACTATTTTGGGTGGCCCGGCGGGGCGACGAAATTCTGGCTTATCTGATTTGTGGCCCTGAATTTTCTGACCGACACAAGCTCAGTCTGATGTCATTTGCGGTGGACCCGAAGACGCAAGGCCAGGGCATAGGTAAAGCTTTATTGCAGGCTTTTATGCAGCAAATCGCTAAGATTGCTCCTGAGGTCAGAGAGCTTTGGCTCACTGCAGACCCGGACAATACGGCAGCGCTGCGCCTGTATCAGCAACATGGATTTGTGCAAACATCTGAAGAGCTTGATTATTACGGCAGCGGTTATCGTCGGCTGGTTCTGACTGCGCAAACCGGTGGAAAAAATCGCTGAAAATCATACGGCTTTTTGCCGAAAATTCAGCGCTAAGCCGCGTCAATACTGGGGGTGCATCAAAAGCTCGACGCCTCGGAAAACCCCCGCTATAATGCCGCGTCCTATTAAACGTTCAGTCTGGCTGCCATCGCTTTTAACGCAACAGAGCCAGGCTCAGGTAAGCCGGCGTATCGCTACGCCCGATTTTGATTTTGAGGTAACAAAATGCAAGTTTCTGTTGAAACCACTCAGGGTTTAGAGCGCCGCGTCAATATTACAGTTCCGGCTGCTGCTATCAGTGCTGAAGTCGAGAAAGAATTACGCCAAATTGCTAAAAATCGTCGCGTTGACGGTTTCCGTCCAGGTAAAGCTCCTGTCTCTATCATCAAAAAAATGTTCGGTCTGTCAGTGCTGCAAGATGTTGCTTCACGTCAGATGCAAAACCACTTCTACCAAGCCATCGTCAGCAACAAGCTGAACCTGGCGGGTAACCCAACATTCGCACCAGGTCAACTGGCTGAAGGTCAGGATCTGTC
Source organism: Rheinheimera sp. (assembly GCA_008015325.1). GTDB lineage: Bacteria > Pseudomonadota > Gammaproteobacteria > Enterobacterales > Alteromonadaceae > Pararheinheimera. The sequence goes on along the minus strand of SSFI01000066.1, from coordinate 2,467 downwards.
ATTCACCGCTACTTTTGAAGTGTACCCTGAAGTTGCGCTGACTGGTCTGGAAAAAGTTGAAGTGACTAAACCAGTGGTTGAAATCGTTGCTGAAGACATGGCAAAAATGATTGAAACTCTGCGCAAACAACACGCTACCTGGGCTGCTAAGGCTGATGCCGCTGCCGCAGGCGACCGCGTCAATATGGACTTCACTGGTTCTATCGACGGCGAAGAATTTGAAGGCGGCAAAGCTGCTGGCTTCACACTGGAATTAGGCCAAGGCCGGATGATCCCAGGCTTTGAAGAAGGCATCATCGGCAAAAAAGCTGGCGAGCAGTTCACTATCGACGTGACTTTCCCGGCTGAATACCATGCAGAGAACCTGAAAGGCAAAGCTGCACAGTTTGCCATCACACTGAATAGCGTTGAGACGCAAGTGCTGCCAGAAGTGAACGAAGAGTTCGTGAAACTGTTTGGCCTGGCAGAAAACACTGTTGAAGCGCTGCACACTGAAGTACGCAAAAACATGGAACGCGAGCTGAACCAGGCCATCAAAGGCAAGGTGAAAGAGCAAGTGATCAAAGGTTTACTGGCTAACCACGAGCTGGAAGTGCCACAAGCGCTGATCGACAGCGAAGTTGAAGTGCTGCGCCGTCAGGCTCTGCAACGTTTTGGTCAGAACATGAACGCGAAAAACCTGCCTGAATTACCAGCAGCGCTGTTCACTGAACAAGCCCGTGACCGCGTGAAAGTCGGCCTGTTACTGGGTGAAGTGATCAAAACCAACAACCTGCAAGTTGATGACTCACGCGTACAGGCGTTGATCGAAACTGTTGCTTCTGCTTACGAAGATCCAAAAGAAGTAGTTGCTTACTACAACAGCAACAAAGAGTTGCTGCAAGGTATGCGCAATGTCGCGCTGGAAGAGCAGGCAATTGATCTGGTGCTGGCCAAAGCCAAAGTCACTGATCAGCCAGCCAAGTTCGACGAAATTATGAATCCGGCTGCTGCGAACTAAGATTGACTTTAGTCCGGGCGAAAGCTTTAATGGCCTGAGCAGCAGTGTTCAGGCCATTTTCATTTGTGCTGCCGCATTTCAGGGAATCAGTTATGGTGTCAACACCTCATATGAATGAATTAGTTAACGCGTTAGTCCCAATCGTCATCGAGCAAACCGCCAAAGGCGAACGTTCTTTTGATATTTACTCCCGCCTACTCAAAGAGCGGGTTATTTTTCTGACCGGTCAGGTCGAAGACCATATGGCGAATCTGATTGTGGCGCAGTTACTGTTCCTCGAATCAGAAAACCCGGAAAAAGACATCTACATTTATATCAATTCACCCGGTGGTTCTGTTACTGCTGGCCTCGCCATTTATGACACTATGCGGTATATCAAATGTGATATCGCCACAGTCTGTGTAGGCCAGGCCGCCAGTATGGGCGCATTCCTGCTGTCTGGTGGTACCAAAGGCAAACGTTATGTGCTGCCGAATGCCCGGGTGATGATCCACCAGCCGTTAGGCGGTTTCCAGGGCCAGGCTACTGATTTTGAAATCCATGCCCGCGAAATTCTGACAATCAAAGAAAAGCTGAATCGTCTGATGGCGGAACACTGTGGCAAAACGCTGGAAGAAGTGGTGCGCGACACCGAGCGTGACAACTTCTTAAGTGCGCAACAAGCGGTAGATTATGGTCTGGTTGACCAAATCCTGACCAAGCGCGAAGCCAAATAAGCCTGCCAAGCGGCAGTGAATTTAAAAAGTGACGGCAGTGCCGTCACTTTAGCAAGAATGAGGTAGTTCCATGTCTGATCGCACTGACGGCGAGAAGAGCAGCAAGTTGCTGTATTGCTCTTTCTGTGGCAAATCACAGCACGAAGTGCGCAAGTTAATCGCAGGTCCACAGGTCTATATCTGTGACGAATGCGTTGACCTGTGCAACGACATTATCCGCGAAGAAATCAAAGATATTTCGCCTAAGCGTGATGGTAATAAACTGCCAACACCAAAAGAGATCCGCACCCACCTGGACGATTACGTAATAGGGCAAGAGCATGCGAAAAAGGTCTTGGCAGTTGCTGTCTACAACCACTACAAGCGGTTACGCACCGTTGGCCAGAAACAGGATGTTGAGCTGGGTAAATCAAACATTCTGCTGATTGGTCCTACCGGTAGCGGTAAAACCTTGCTCGCTGAAACGCTTGCCCGACTGCTCGATGTGCCATTTACCATGGCGGATGCGACCACCTTAACCGAAGCCGGTTATGTCGGCGAGGACGTGGAAAACATCATCCAGAAGCTGCTGCAAAAATGCGATTACGATGTCGAAAAAGCACAGCGGGGTATTGTGTACATCGATGAAATCGACAAGATTTCGCGTAAGTCTGAAAACCCGTCTATCACCCGTGATGTTTCAGGTGAAGGTGTACAACAGGCGCTGCTGAAACTGATTGAAGGCACAGTTGCATCGGTACCACCACAAGGT
>SSFI01000072.1 GCA_008015325.1 Rheinheimera sp. | reverse complement strand
CGTGATCACCGATTCAAGCTTTTTATGGTCCAGGTCAAAAGCCGCAACCCGGTAGCCATGATCCGCCAGGTTCAGGATCAGATTTTTCCCCATCACGCCGGCACCGACAAAACCGATGTCACACAGTTGGTTTGACATTGTCATTCCCATTCCTCAATAGCAGCTGTCGCAAAATGCGCGCGATTATACTGGAAAATCATTCAATCGGCAGTGCAGCATGGAAAAGTTTATGCTGTTCAGACCATTAGGCCGCGGTGATGGCGGCGGCTGTCGGGTTATGTACCCACAGCGACAGCGAATGGGCCTGCTGCTCATAAGCAGAGCCAGCGAGTTGCACCGGCGATACCAACCCCATTTCGACCGACGTGTCCATGACACAATGCCAGGGTTTGTCGGTCAGCTGCAGACTGATAGCGCTCGCGCCGGCGTTGATCATCAACAGTATTTCCGCGTCATTGCCATCGGTAGTTACGACAAAATAACAATACTGAGTTGCCGGCAAGTGCCAGTCCGCTTCAGTTTTTTCGCTGCCATCTGCGTTCAGCCAATGCACCTGATGTTTATTGCCATGGCGCTGATACTGGTCATCTAACAATGATAGTTGCTGCAAGCAGGGATATTGCTGGCGCACCGCTATCATCTGCTGCACAAAACTCTGAAACTGCGTGGCATGATAATCCAGCTGCCAGTTCAACCAGCTCAGTTCGTTGTCCTGACAATACGCATTGTTGTTGCCTTGCTGACTGTGACTGAGCTCATCCCCGCCGAGCCAGTGGATCATACCCTGACTCAGCATCAGGCTCGCGACCAGATTGCGTTTGTGCTGGTATCGTCGCTGCAGAATATCAGCGTCGCTACTGGGCCCTTCCACACCAAAATTAAGACTGAGGTTATGGTCATGACCGTCGCGGTTTTGCTCGGCATTCAGCCAGTTATGTTTATGCTGGTAACAAACCACATCGTGCAGCGTAAAGCCGTCATGATAAGCCAGATAATTGACCGAGCAAGCTGCAGGTTTATGATGTTTCTGGAAGATGTCTCGAGAGCCCAATAACCGGGTCGTGAATTCGTTCAGACTGCCATGGTCACCGCGCCAGAACGAGCGCATCGAATCGCGGAATTTATCATTGAGTTCCGACCAATGCGCCGGAAATTGCCCGAGCTGATAACCATAAGGCCCAACGTCCCAAGGCTCAGCGATGAGTTTGGCTTGTGATAATACCGGGTCTTGCGCAACAATTTGCAGGAAAGTCGCCACCGGTGTAAAGCGTTTATGCTCGCGGGCTAACGTGACGGCCAGGTCAAAGCGGAAACCGTCGACTTGCATCTCTGTCAGCCAGTAACGCAGCGCGTCCAGCACCAGCTTTTGCGTAGCCGGATGGGCGATATTCAGCGTATTACCGCAGCCGCTGTAATTACAATATTGCTGGTAGTCTGTGATATCTGCATGATTTTCAAACAGATAATACTGACGATTGGCAAGACCACGTAAACTCAGGTTATAGCAGTCGGCCTCGGCGGTATGGTTAAACACCACATCGAGAATCACTTCAATGCCATGCTGATGGTAAGTCCGCACCAGCGTTTTGATTTCCTGCACAGCATCAGAATGTTGATAGCGCGGGTCCGGCGCGAAAAAACACACCGGGTTGTAACCCCAGTAATTGGTCAGTTTTAACTTTTCCAGCCTCGGCTCCGTCATAAAAGCCGCGACCGGCAACAACTGCAGCGTGGTGATGCCGAGGTGTTTTAAATGGGCGATAACTGCCGGGTGATACAAGGCTGCATAAGTACCGCGCAGCTCGGCCGGCACCAGCGGGTGCTGCATGGTCAGGCCTTTGACATGGGCCTCGTAGATAATGGTTTTTTCACGTGGAATTTTCGGCTTTTGGCTGCCCTGCCAGTCAAAATCAGTGTCGGTTAACACCGCTTTAGCCAGCATATAGTGGCTGTCGCTTTGGTACAGCCGTTCATTAAAGACCACAGCGCGATTGAGCTGGCGGGCATATGGGTCAATCAGCAGATGCCGCGGCTCAAATGTCAGGCCCTGGGACGGTAAAGCAGGCCCGTCGGCACGCAACAGATACAGGCTGCCAGCCGGCACGCCCTGCACCTGCAGATGCCAGATATCGCCGGTTCTGGCGACAAAAGCCAGTTCAGCCAGCGCCTCTTCGGTATCGGCGCAAAATAAACATAACGACAAGCCGGTGGCATCAGGCGCATAAACGGCAAAATTCCAACAGTCGTTGCCCAGACAACTGGCCCCCAAAGGGGCCGCAGCGCCAAATTCTGTACTTAGCACAACTTGCATATCAGTCTCGCTTTAACGGCATTGGCGCAGGTACAAGGTCGATAACGGTGGTAATTCCAGCGCCAGCTGTAAGTCATCGCCAGCCTGCAACTGTGGCCCGACCGGGTAATTACTGCCCCAATAATAGGCAGAATCCGAATTCAGGATCACTTCATATCGCCCTGCCGTAAGCACTGACAGGCGGAAGGCAGTTCTGGGCACCGGCGTAAAATTGCTAACGACGTACACCACATCGCCTTCGCTGTCGATACGACGGAACGACACCGTACTGTGATCGGCGTCCTGATGGTCTATCCAGGCAAAGCCAGCGCCCTGATGATCCAGTTCATACAATGGCTTGCAGCGACGGTACGTATGGTTCAGGTCACGGAATAACTGCGAAATACCGCGATGCTTGTCAAAATCCAGCAAAAACCACGGCAGCGCCAGATTGTGATTCCACTCGGTGCCCTGACCAAATTCGTTACCCATAAAATTCAGTTTTTTGCCCGGATGGGCAAACATAAAGGCGTAATAGGCGCGCAAATTCGCCGCCTGTTGCCACTCGTCGCCGGGCATTTTATTCAGAATACTGCCTTTGCCATGTACCACTTCATCATGTGACAGCGGCAGAATAAAATTCTCGTTATAGGCATACACCATCGAGAAGGTCAGGTCACTGTGGTGGTATTTGCGATAGGCCGGATCTTTGCTGATATAGCGCAGCGTATCGTTCATCCAGCCCATATTCCACTTAAAGCCAAAGCCGAGCCCCCCCATATCCACCGGACGGCTGACACCGGCAAAAGATGTGGATTCTTCAGCGATGGTCATCGCGCGCGGATACTTGCTGTAGACTTCCTGATTCAGCCACTTCAGCAGGCTGATCGCTTCGTAGTTGTGATTACCACCGTCGATATTCGGGATCCACTCACCGTGTTCGCGTGAATAATCGAGGTACAACATCGACGCGACTGCATCGACACGCAGACCATCAATATGGAATTTATCGAGCCAAAACAAAGCACTGGCCACTAAAAACTGCCGGACATAATCTTTGCCAAAGTCATAAATGCAGGAATTCCAGTCCGGATGCCAACCGCGGCGCGGATCGGCATACTCATACAAATGGCCACCGTCAAAGCGGGCTAAGCCGTGACCATCTTCCGGAAAATGCGCCGGCACCCAATCCAGAATGACCCCAATACCGGCCTGATGGCAGGCATCGACAAAGGCTTTAAACTGGTCCGGTGTACCAAAGCGCGATGTCACCGCGAACATCCCAAGCGGCTGATACCCCCAGGAACCGGAATACGGATGTTCCAGCACCGGCAATAATTCAATATGGGTGTAGCCCATATCCAGCACATAAGGAATGAGCTGTGCCGCCATCTCCGGATAAGTCAGCGCAGAACCGTCAGCATGAGTACGCCAGCTGCCTAAATGCACCTCGTAGATGCTCATCGGGCTCTGATAAGGGTTGTGTTGTCGCTGTTGCCAGGCAATGTCCTGCCATTGGTAACGGCTGTGGTCAAACACCAGCGAGGCATGCGACGGAAATTGCTCAGCGGCGAATGCCATCGGGTCGGCTTTATGCGGTAAAAGGTGACCGGCTGCATCTTTGATTTCAAATTTATAACGCACACCGGCCGCAACTTCCGGCATCACCAAAACCCAGTGACCACAAGCGGTACGTTCCATCGGATGACAACGGCCGTCCCAGTTGTTCATATCGCCAATCAGACTGACGCTGCTGGCATGCGGCGCGTAGACAGCAAAACGGGTCGCTTTGATCCGCTGCTTCCCGGCGCTCAATTCAATAAGTTGCGCGCCGAGCTGCTGGTACAGATTTTCCGGCCGGCTGTTGACATAATGCACGGCAAAAAACGCTTCATCTTTAAATTGATAGGGGTCGATAACGCTGTAACTGTGCTGAGCGCTTTGCACTTCCAGGCGATATGGCAGCTGATTTTTGCGCCGTGGTAATTGCAGTTCAAACAAACCCGGAACGTCCGCCACCGCATACATCTCGCCTAACGCTTTGCCATCATCCAGTGCAACAGCATTAACCCTGAGCGCAGACGGCAAAAAGGCCCGGATCAACAGGCCTTTTTCTGCAGTTTGCCAGCCAAGAATAGCAAAGGGCTGGGCGCAACGGACGTCGTTCAGAGCTTGGAGCAAGTGATTTGGCATAACAAATCCTGTGTCATTAAAAGCGGGAACTTGCGAAGCCCCGCGGTAAAATGGCGGGGCTTATTGCATTAAGATTAAGAATATAACCCTGTTCTGCGGTTGGCTGTCAATTGCTTCAGATGCGCAGTGATGTGTTCCTGCTGCTCCAGCTGCTCCAGCGTCAGGCTCAATTTGCGTCGCCAATTCGGATATTCATCACTGGTACCAGGCACGTTCACCGGCTCAGTCATCTCCATCCAGTCCTCCAGTTGCAGACATAGCAACTGGCAACTACCGCGCGCCAGATGCTGCTGCAAGGCGAAACTGAGCGTACGGTCCATGCCCAGATGTTCGACACTGCGCGGATAATCCGCCGGCAACATGCCGTGGCCATGCAACGAATCCAGAATACGCTGCTTGGATTTATGCCGGTCTGCAAACAGACCCGGTAAAATTTCTTCGGTATAAAGCCCCAGCTGCAGACCGAGTTTCAGGTCTGAGCAGTGCCAGAAGCCGATTAATGTTGGCATATCGTGTGTAGTCAGCGCCGACATCGCCTGCACCGGATAATGTGCGGTCGAGGTATAACCGCCGTCTTCGGCTTGTTCAAAGAAAAAGATCCGGTAGGAGTACATGCCAAATTGCTGCAACAGCTCAAAAATCCCGTCTGGTACTGTGCCTAAGTCTTCGCCAATCACCACCGCCTGCTGACGCTGACTTTCCAGCGCCAGAATGCCGAGTAAATCCATGATGGGGTAATAAAGATAGGCGCCCTCACCGGCTGATGCCGACCCTTTTGGCACCCACCATAAGCGCAGCAGTGCCATCACATGGTCAATCCGCAGCGCGCCGGAATCGCGCATATTGGCGCGGAACAGGTCAATCATCGGCTGATAGGCCTGACGGAACAGCTCATACGGATACATCGGCGGCAGGCCCCAGTTCTGGCCTTTCGGTCCTAAGATATCCGGTGGTGCGCCGACACTGGCATCACGGCAATACAGTTCAGGATTAGCCCAGATTTCGGTGGAGGCTTCACTGACGCCTACGGCTAAATCACGGTACAAACCGAGCAACATGCCATGGTCTTTCGCTTGTTGCTGCACGGTCGCGAGCTGCTGCTGCGCACAGAATTGCAAATAACTGAAAAAGCCGATGTCGTGCTGATTGGCGGCCGCAAACTGTTGTACTGCGTCACTGTCAGCACTGCGGTATTGTTCCGGCCAGTTTGGCCAGCCCCAGGCATGCGGATCTTGAGCAATCAAATGCAGATGTAACGCGTCATAAAGCGCCAGCTGCCGCAGGCTATCGCCACCTTCTGCGACAAAGCGGTTAAATTCAGCGGCCAACGCCACGTCTTTCTGGCCCTGGTCCAGATACCACTGATACAAAGCACGCAGTGCCGGCAATTTCAGCTGCATCACACCGCTGTAATCAACCCAGTGTTTGTCGCGCTGAGCCTGCAACTGAGCCTGAAAGTCGGCTTGTGACAGCTGTTGCTGCAGCGCGGCACACTGCGCGAAACCAGGCATTTGTGCCACGCTCAGATAAATGATGTTGAGCCAACGCCGGCTCGACGGGCTATACGGGCTGGCTGATTCCGGCATCGCCGGATACAAAGCATGAATGGGGTTTAAACCGACAAAATCAGCGCCCTGCGCCGCCAGATGCTTTACCAGCCGACCAAGATCGGCAAAATCACCTACGCCCCAGTTGCTGTCTGATTTGACCGCATACAACTGGACCGAAATGCCCCATTGTTTCTGGCTTTGGAAAGTATCTGGCTGATAACAACGTTCCGGCACCACGATCAGCGACTGGCAGAAGTCGTCTTCATCGCCATCAATTTTCAGTGCGAGCTGATGGTAACCGTAAGGAAGCTGCATTGGCAGCTGGAATTCATATTGTTGGTATTCGACTTCGTCGAACACTGAAACCTGCGTCAGTTCACCATCTTCAACCGCGACCAGGCTAAATTGCTGTTGCTGGCCGTGTTCTGCGGTGACGGTAACCGACAGCTGCTGGTGCACCAATGCCAGTGGCAGACGTAATTCGAGCTTGTACTCTTCGCCGCTATTTTGCACTGACACCGGATCTAAAGGTTCTGCCCAGTGCAACAGCTGACGCTGATGCAGCTGTGCCGCAGCTTTGGTTTCGTCGCTGACGTCAAAGCCCAGCGCAGATAAAATGCGCAGCTGATCCTTCTCTGCCACTTCAGCCGGATCGCCCCAGGCATCGGTGAATTTGGTCTCAATGCCATTAAAGCCAATCAATTCGGCAAGCAGTGTTTTATCCATACAGGCTCCAACTCGGTTTCGTCGCTTTGTCCATACCGGATTTATCTTGGGTTCTGTGCCCGGCTCCGGCTTTTTGAGACTTTTTTAAGAATCTTTCCGCAGTATAAGACTTTAAAAATCAGCGTCGATGGCAAAATAGCGGATTATGTCATTAAATTACATAAATACGATTGCATAACAATTTTCCGCTTGAAAATGGCGCAAAAACATGTAATTTTACTACACAATTCGTCAGCATCAGGGGTGACTTATGACAATTCGTGTCGCGATTAATGGTTTTGGCCGCATCGGCCGCAATGTTTTACGTGCTTTATATGAAAGTAAGAAGTCATACGACATTAAAGTCGTCGCCATTAATGATTTAGGTGATGCAGCAATCAACGCACACCTGCTGAAATACGACACAGCGCATGGTATTTTTGCTGCCAACGTCGAGCATTCTGACAAAGCGATTTATGTCAATCAGGACGAGATCCTGACCTTAAGCGAACGCAACCCGGCAAATCTGCCATGGGCTGACTTAAAAGTAGATGTGGTGCTGGAATGTACCGGCCTGTTTACTGACCGCCAATCTGCCGGTGCTCACCTCACGGCAGGCGCGAAAAAAGTGATTATCTCAGCTCCGGCCAAAGATGTTGATGCCACTGTCGTTTATGGTGTGAACCACGACGTCATTACGCCGGAAATGACCATCATTTCTAATGCCAGCTGCACCACCAACTGTCTGTCACCGATTGCCAAGCCACTGAATGATATTCTCGGTATTGAATCGGGCCTGATGACCACTATCCACGCTTACACCAACGACCAGCGTTTGTCGGATGTGTATCACACTGACGTGCGCCGGGCCCGTGCGGCAGCCATGTCGATGATCCCAACCAAAACCGGCGCCGCTGCTGCGGTAGGTCTGGTCGTTCCGGCATTAAAAGGCAAATTCGATGGTCTGGCAGTACGTGTTCCGACAATCAATGTATCGTTAGTTGACTTAACCTTTATTGCCGGTCGCGAAACCAGCATTGAAGAAGTCAACCAAATCATCCGGAATGCAGCAGCACAATTCCCGATGAATCAGGTGCTGGCGGTGAACGACCTGCCACTGGTCTCTGTCGATTTTAACCACAATCCGATGTCGTCGATTTTTGATGCGACTGAAACGCGCGTGAATGGTCGTCTGGTCAAAGTGATGGCTTGGTACGACAACGAGTGGGGTTTCTCTAACCGCATGCTCGACAACACTGTGGAACTGATGAAGTCTTAAGCAAACTTCAGCAGACACAAGGCGACTTCGGTCGCCTTTGTTATTTTGACGACCTGGTCCGTTATCCCTGCAACGCCGACCAGTCAAGATCTGACTTGCTTAACCTGAGAGCACAGCCCACAATCAAGGCGTATTTCACCTCTAAGAGCTTCAATTTATGGCCAATTTTATCCATCTGGACGGTTACGCCCATCTCGTTGCTTTACCTTGCATTCGTTTTCATTTTGCTGATTACAGTGCTGTCGTTTCGCTTTATGGCGGACAAGTACTGTCGCTAAAAAAGGCTGACGACGAATTACTCTGGTTATCCCCCACCACGGATTGGCAACAACAGCAACCGATCCGCGGCGGTGTGCCGATTTGCTGGCCTTGGTTTGGCCCAGTGAGTCCAGAATTGACAGCGACATCAGTGCCGAACCACGGGCTGGCCCGCACCGCGATGTGGCAACAAGTTGCCGATGAAAGCTGCAGTGACCACGCTTTGCTGATTTTACAGGCTGAATTTGACAATATCCCGTGGCACAGCGGCAAAGTGCGGCTGCAGTGTCAGTATCTGCTCAGTGACAAAGGCCTGCATTTGCACCTGCACTGTGCTGATTTAACCAAACAGCAGGCGGCACTGCATACTTACTTCGCCTGCGAAGATGTCAGGAATGCTTCGGTGGCGCCATTACCGGCAACCTTTATCAATAAAGTGATGTCGGACGACAGCAGCTCCGCGTTGCAATTTGGTACAGAAATGGACCGTATTTATCAACACACCGCAGCTTCATTAACAGTTCAGACGCCGGCGACTATAGCGTTACATCAGGCGGGTCATGATGCATCAGTGATTTGGAATCCAGGTGAGCACAAAGGCAGTGCTGCGAAAGAAGTGGGGCCGGAGCAATGGTCGAAGTTTATTTGTGCTGAAACCGCGCGATTGTCTCTGAGCGACCAAAGCGCACTGAATTTACAAATGACGATCGCCAGAAGTTAACGGCATACCGGCCTAGCGCCGGTGCACCTGAAACTCATCAGACAGGCGCTGCACAGCGCCTGTTTCGTCTTTAAATACTAGCTCCAGCCGCCAGGTCATCTGCTCGTCTGCACAGGCGCCGAGTAAAAATTGTGTTTGCCAGCGGGTACGACTATTCGCGCCAGCGTCTGTTTGATTAAAAAATAGTGGCAAAACCGGCATTTCCATACTGATTCCATGCAGCCGGGCTGACTGCAGTTGCCAATCCGCCGGCGCCTGAATATCCAGCGCCAGGGGCGACTCTGTCACCATTCGGGCTGGCTGGTAGATCAATTCGATATTTTCTGTGGTTTGCATCTGAGTAGTGGTCGTTTGCCTGACCACAGTGCGCTGACTACTATCAGCCTGCGACTGTGGCGTACAGGCCTGACAACACAAAAGCAGCAACATCAGCCCAACAATTTTCAGATCCATCAGCAATCACCTTTACAGCGTGGACCGGTATTCTATCCTAATTCCGGAGTGTCGGAAATTGTTGCTTCGATTGAATATTTTGTGAGCAGCAACATTGTTCTAAATCATAAAACCGGCGCATTCGCCTATCTTTTTAGGGGTAAAGCTCGTATGATCGGGCGCAAAGATGGGTTGTGAAAGCTAGCTGAGTCAGTGGTTTGGCAGCAGTTGCAGCTTGTCTAAAATAAGAAAGGTCGCCCTCGGGTGTTTTCATTTACTAACTAGCAAAAAACTGCAGCGGAACTCAACATGAGCCATACACAATCGTTAAATGTTG
>SSFI01000016.1 GCA_008015325.1 Rheinheimera sp. | reverse complement strand
TGCTGATTGCTGATTGCTGATTGCTGATTGCTGATTGCTGATTGCTGATTGCTGGTGATAGGTGATAGGTGATAGGTGATAGGTGATAGGTGATAGGTGATAGGTGATAGGTGCTTACCTCATCGCAGCAGCTTGAAAGCCACTCCTAAGCAAAAAAAACGCCGGTCGACTGACCGGCGTTTTCTATTCAGGGATTAACACTTAACCACGACGGTTCCGGCGCAGCCAGACCAGTGGTAATAACAACAGAGACAGCAGGCCTGCGCCACCACCGCTGCTCTTCTTCTCAGGAGCTACGACTGGTGCCGGAACATCAGTGATGTTCAGCGTCACTGTCGCCGGGGCTGAAGACAGCTTGCCGTCGCTGGCGACTACACTGAAGGTTGCCACTGTGTTAGCTGTGACTGCAGGAGTGGTCACGCTGACTGATGCGGTATTACCGGTAACAGTCATTGCCGGACCAGAGGTCTGAGTCCAGGTGTACGTCAGTGCATCGCCATCTACATCGGCACCAGTAGCCGCTAGAGTAGCGCTTGAACTTTCGTTAGCAGTGACAGTTGCACCAGTCACTGTCGGTGCGTCGTTCACTGCGGTGACGGTCACTTCAACTGTGGTTGGAACCAGTTTCAGGCCTTTGGTATCTTCAGCGGTGTAAGTGAAAGTGTCTTTACCGTTGAAGTTCGCTTTCGGCGTATACATCACTTTGCCTTCAACCACTTCTGCAGTACCGTTCGCCGGTTGAGTGGCGATAGCTACTTTAGACAGCGCACCATTGGCACCGGCTGATGCTTTATTGATGGCTTTGGTTGATTTACCGTCGCTGGTCACTTCGACGTTGATGATCTTCACAAATGAGGTTTTTTCATTCGCTAAAACATCAATGGCTGCCGACTTGGTATCTTCAGCGGTCGTCGCGGTATCTTTGGTACCCAGTTCCAGGGCACCGGTCAGATCCAGTGCGTATTTCAGGTCAACTGTGCCCGGCTGTGTGAAACTCACACCAGCTCCAGAGTTAGAACTCGGAGCTGTGCCAGTTGCGGCAGCACCGGCTGCGAAGAACAGAGAGTTACCCAAAGTACGGCTTGCATCCTGCACACCGACTGTCAGTGCCGCAGGCGTTGCGCCTAAGTCCAGGTAATTAAACTTGATATCCTCAGGGCCATTAATCGCCATCCAGGTTTGGAAGGTATAGGTCTTGCCTGGTTCATCCCACACTTCAGCACCGTTCCACTCGACGATGACATAGGATTTGCCACCGGCAGATGCAATACCGACATGCACAGTACCTGCACCTGAAGACCCGCCTGCTAAGTCGAGGTCAGTCCAGAACGGAGCCAACAGGTTTGCAGCCGCAGTTGTGCTTGGCAATTTGACGTTCGCCGCAGCGGCAGCAGGCGCTGTTGCGCTGTTGCTGAGCTGAACAAAGCCGTTGGTCGATACATGCAGACGTCCGTAAGCAACACCGCCATAGTTAATGGTGATACCACTGGCGCCCAGGTTATAGCTGATGACGTTATCATCACATTCACCTGAACAGGTCGCTGCAGCCACACTGCCTTTGAGCACAGTAGAACTTGGGCTGGCTGTTGCAGCTACCGACAGTTTTGGTTGTTGCACCAAACCAGTCCACGCGACCCGACCGTTATTTGCATTGCCGTCTAACAGGTATTCAGACGCATTTTTTAAGACCGCAGATTCAGAACCAGCAACCAACTTAGTACCGGCCGGTGCCGTTGCAACGATAGTGACTTGTTTGTCATATATCTTGTTGCCGAATGACGCAGTAACTTGTGTTGGCTCACCGGATTTCATCACTGTACTGCTGGCGGTTGCCAGTGTGGTCGAATCCGCTGTATTTGCTACCCGCACAGCCACTGGCATGGTTGCTGTTGGTGCGGCTGCGTCAGACGAAGTCCACAACACGTTACCAAACACCCAGTTGCCATAGGTCGCCATAGTACCGTCGACAGACAATACGAACTCAGCTGTATCGCCGGCGGTGCCGTATGGTTTCAGGGTAATAGAAGTTTTATCCAGTTTGCCGGTCGTGGCGCCGTCGGTGAATTGTACGGCACCTGTCCAGGTCACTTCTTTATCCGTCATATTGCGGATAGAGCGGGTGAAGTTACAGTTGATCACACATGGGTTTTGCGCAAAAGAAGGCTTGTCAAAAGTCGCTGCAGCTTTCACTGCCCGGCTTAAATCCAGTCGGCCGGCGCCGATGTCGAATGGCGTCGTTGCTGTGACTGAGTCCTCTTTTTTCAGGCCGTTCACGGCTGTAGAGGTCAGTGCCGTTTTGATTTCAACCGCAGTCCATTTCGGGAATTTCTGTTGCATAACGGCAGCAGCACCCGCTACATGTGGCGCTGCCATTGAAGTACCGCTCATCAGCTGGAAGCCACGTTTGTCAGCAAATTCATCCGGTGAGGTTGCCGACAGAATATCGCTGCCCGGCGCACCCATATCCGGTTTCAGGATATTGTTGTCGCCATCCGGACCGCGCGAGGAGAAATCGCTCATGTTGTCAGCAAACTGCGCTGAAACGACGCGGCTGGCAAAGCGGCTGATGGTGGCAGTTGTGTTTGGTGCTGATTCCAGCGCTTTGGCCAGTTTCGCGCCGTCGGCTTTACTGATCATCAGTGATGGAATAGTGGTATTCGGGTTAGACATCGACGTCGGCTGACCGTCGTTGTTCTGCACCATAATCACGCCTTTGGCACCTGCCGCCATGGCATTATTAATCTTGTCGGTAAAAGCACAAGTGCCGCGGGAGATCAGGGCGAAGCTGTCTTTAAAAGTATCGGCCGGGAAAGCAGTACAAGCGAGCGCGTTAGCTGGTGCTGCTTTGGCGGCATCCACGACTTTGGCGACCGGATCTGCCGTTAAGCCGCTGATCGTCGCGCCAAATTGTGAGCCGGCAATACCTAACATGGCGGCGTCAGAACCAAACTTCACAGTGTTGCCAAAGAACCGGCCTGTGGTAGTACTGGCAATGGTAATACCGCTTTCGATACAACCCGGGCAACCGACAGTCTGTGCTGCAGGGCCGCTGTTACCGGCAGAGGTAACAACAACTACGCCAGCGTCTTCTGCGGCTTTAAATGCGGTCTGATATGGGCTGGTAGAAGGGTTAGCACCGGCGCTGCCGCCCCACGAGTTGTTGATAACATCAGCGCCATCTTTCACTGCCCAGTCCAGGGCTTCTAACAACATCACGTTCGAGCCGCTGCCAGTGACAGAGCCATCCGCGCGGAATACCTGGAATAAGGCTTTATAGGCCATCAGGTAAGCACCAGGTGCGACACCTGAAACTGTGACTTCAGTGAAACCATCTTCGACTGGTTTGCCATCTGCTGTAGGCACAATATTGGTTGAACCGTTGAATTTGATTTTCGCCGGGACACCCACTGCAGTACCTGCGGTGTGAGTACCGTGGCCACCGTTACCGAGTGGGCTCATATACTCTTGTGGCACTGTAGCAAAAGTAGGGGTACTGAAACGGGCAACAATCAGTTTGTTATTACAGAACGTTGGTTCCACAGTGGCGCAGTAGTCGTTATTTGGTTTGCTGGCTGGGGCTGCAAAGCCGGTGTCTTTGAACAGCGGGCTTTCCGGGCGGATACCGCCATCGATGACCGCAACTTTCACGCCTTTACCCGCGTTCATGTCGCCGCCAAGCTGTTCCCAAACTGTCTTGGCTTTAATCAGGTCGAGTGATGTATCCATCTGCTCGTAATACATTTCTTCGCGGAACACTGCTTTGACGCCGGCAACATTCTGCAGTTGTTCATAAATGTCGTCGGTTGAGGTGACGACAACCGCGTTGATGACGGTATCAAAATGGCGCTCAATCTCGGCATTCGGCAGAGCTTGTTTTAAGGCGGTGGCAAAAGCGCTGCGTTCCTGGGCCAGCACATTACCTTGTTTTTGAGTGGCTGCTGCGGTCAGGTCCAGTTTGTTGCCCGGGCCTGATTGCTCAGACACTGTGGCGGTAGTGGCTAAAGGCTCACCTTGCAGCTGAACAATGAAATACTGTGGGAAATCTTGCTTTAATGCTTTGTTTTTTAAAGAAGTATCAAATTGCAGTTCGCCGGATACTTCCGGTGAAAACGCCTGAGTGATTTCGATACTGGCTGAGACCGGAGCGGCCAGTGCGGCGGCGATTGAAATCGCCAACAAGGATTTGGTTGAGGGTTTGACCAACATGTTGCATTTTCCTGAATTGATTATTTTCTTATTCCTGATGGCAAAGTCTGGCTTTGTCACCGGCTGTTTTACTTAGCCGCTGGCCTGCGGTTTGACATGTCAAAAATACGCAGACCTGACTATGCAGCTCGAACCAATATAGCCGAATAAAAGCAGAAATGAATATGGGTTTGTTAGCAGTTTGTGATGAAATGTTGGAAAAAAGCAGCACGTCCGTCTAACGTGCTGCTGTATATCAGAATTTTTGTTTCAGTTGTTGGAGGTCGGCGATGTCAAAATGATAAATGGTATTACAGTACTCACAACTGATGTCCAGTTTGCCTTCGGCTATATATTCGTCGATGACGTCAGCGCCAAGGCTGACAATCGCTGAAGCGGATTTGTCGCGGGAGCAACCACAGACAAATTGCACCGGCTGGGCTGGAAACAGTTCGACAATTTCCTGGTGGAATAGCCGGTACAGGCTTTCTTCCGGTGGTAACGTCAGCAATTCTTCGCGCGTCAGGGTGTCAGCCAGCAGCTCTATATGGGCAAAGTCTTCGCGCGATTTTTCCCGGTCAACCGGTAACACCTGCAGCAATAAACCCGCCGCCTGACTCTGTTGCTCGCCGATCTCTGTGTACAGGTACAGTCGCGTTGGCAGTTGTTCGGATTGATTAAAATAGGCTTCCAGTGTGGCGGTCAGGCTGTCACTGACCAGCGGGATAATACCCTGATAACGTTCGCCCTGATTCGGCGTAATAGTTACCAGCATGTAACCCTGCCCAATCAGTTCGGCGAAGCTTTCGCCCTGAATTTCACTTTGCAGCCGGGCAACGCCGCGAAATTGCTGCTGGTCGTTACCATTCACCGCAATAAAGCGCACCGGACCGTCGCCTTGCAGTTGCACGGCAATCTGGCCTTCAAATTTCAGCGTCGCCGTCAACAGACTGGTGGCAGCGACCAGCTCGGCCAGTAACTGTTTCACCGGTTGCGGGTATTGATGACCAGCCAGCATCGCATCCAGGCTGGCACCGACTTTGACCACTTCGCCGCGCACATCGCGTTCGCGGAATAAAAAACGTAGCAGCTGATCAGACTGGCTCATGGCATCCTCAGTTTTGTGCTTTTAATAACAATAATTGCCGGCGCATTTTTTTGTCCGGCTTAGTTTCCGGATGCGGGGCAAACAACAGGTTCAGTTTGCGCAGTTCAGCGCGTTCGGCGCGCAATTGCTGGCTTTCGGCAGTTTCTTCATAAAGCTGCTGTGCCAGTGGGGCGGCCTGACGTTGTTCGCACAGACCACGGACTATCACGGTTTTTTCGTCAGTACCCTGCGTCAGGCGGATGATTGCGCCGATTTCCACCGTTTTACTGGCTTTACAACGCTGGCCATTATACTGAACTTTCCCGCCGTCTATCATGTCTTTAGCCAGACTGCGGGTTTTATAAAAACGGCATGCCCATAACCATTTATCCAAACGCAATATAACTGTGGTATTGTTTTGATTTTGGTGGGGTTGAGTCATCAGTATTATGCTCCGCTAGTTGGCGCGAACATAGCATAATCAGGGCTTTTGCTCCAGTATGACGGGCTGTTCAGTCCGGCTTGCGATGGTTGCCAAATGTTTATTATCTGTAATTTTAAGGTAAATGCATTTGCTGGCCTTGTTGCTCCTGAGCCAACTGAGTAAGATGAAAACAGTTTAGATACAGAATCATTACAATGAATTGGCAACAACTTTCTGGCCTGGATTGGGCAGCACAGTGGCAGCAGTTTTACGCAAAACTGCCGGTAACCCTGCTTAATCGTATTTTCGCATTGATATTCCTGCTGCTGCTGGCCTGGCTCGCAGCCCGTTTCAGTTGGCTGTTGATGCCTGCAGCACCCGCCACCACCGTTGCTGCGCCGGTTGGGGTTGTGACCACTCAGACCAGTTCAGCGCAGGACATCCAGCGCCTTATCGATGCCCGCTTATTTGGCCAGTACCAGCCTAAATCTGCCGAACCGGCGCCGGTGCAAACCGTGACTGATGCGCCACAAACCAGCCTGAATCTGAAACTGACCGGCGTAGTCGCAACTGCGGTGAAACCTGAGCAGGGCACAGCTGTCATTGAAAACAGCGGGGTTGAGCAGGTTTACGCTATCGATGAACAAATTGAAGGCACGTCTGCAGTGTTGAAACAGGTGCTGGAAGACCGGGTATTACTGCAGGTGTCCGGCCGGATGGAGACACTGATGTTAGACGGCGTCGAATATCAGAAACTCAGTGAAGTGAACGGTGCTGTGAATGAAACTGCGCTGGCGGAAGTAGCTCCAGCCCCTGAGTCTTATAGTCCGGCAGCGGAAGAAGTCGCCAGTATGCGGCGGGAAATGCTGAATGAACCAGCCAAGTTTTTTGATTATGTCCGGATCACACCACGCCATCGCAACGGCCAGATGTATGGTTATGCTTTGCTGCCCGGTAAAGACGCTGAATTCTTTGCCCGGATGGGACTGAAGCCCAATGATGTGGCTATAGAAATTAACGGCGTCCGCCTGAACGATATGCAGCAGGCTTATGGCGTGATCAACGAATTACGCGAGGCGAGCCAAGCGTCGATTAAAATAGAACGTGACGGTGAGATCCGCGACATCCAGGTAAGCCTGTCACAATAACAACCTGTACAGAATGGCATATTTTCAATGAAATCAACTATCTTTCGCCTTCCGTCTTTAAAGCTGCAACTGGGTGCCTTGGCGCTGCTGAGCTTTTTCAGTGCTGCGGTTGAATATCAGCCGAATTTTAAAGGCACTGAAATCACCGAATTTATTAATATTGTCGGCAAAAACCTGAATAAAACCATCATTGTCGACCCCCAGGTGCGCGGCCGTATCAATGTGCGTTCTTATGAGATGCTGAACGAGCAGCAGTACTATCAGTTTTTCCTCAATGTACTGGAAGTTTACGACTTTTCCATCGTGGAGATGAAAAGCGGCGTACTGAAGGTCGTGCGGCAAAAAGACGCCAAAATGTCGAACATCCCGGTGGTGGGTGACAATAACAGCGGGATTGGCGATGAAATGGTGACCCGCGTCGTGCAGGTCAAAAACGTCTCTGTGCGTGAACTTGCACCGTTGCTGCGTCAGTTTACCGACCAGGCCGGTGGTGGCCATGTCGTCAACTACGACCCGTCTAACGTCATTATGATGACCGGCCAGGCGGAAGTGGTAAACCGGTTGGTGGATATTATCCAGCGCGTTGATAAAGCTGGTAACCAGGATATTGAAATTATCCGCTTAAGTTTTGCTTCGGCTGCTGAAGTGGTGCGGATTTTAGAAAATATCTATAAAAAACAAGGTCAAGGCGACCAGCCAGAATTCCTTATTCCGAAAATTGTCGCCGACGAGCGCACCAACAGCGTGATTGTGTCCGGCGAATTGCAGGCGCGCCAGCGGGTATCGGAGATTGTGAAACGGCTGGATGCGGAACAGGAAAGTCAGGGCAATACCCGGGTTTATTACCTGAAGTACGCGAAAGCCGAAGATTTGGTTAAAGTCCTGCAAGGCGTTTCCAACTCGATGGTGGCAGCGGCCAATTCAGCCCAGAGCCAGCAGGGGTCACAAGGCGGCGGTAGCCGTGGCTCCAACCGTGAAGTCAGTATTGAAGCCCACACCGAGAGTAACTCGGTGATTATCACAGCGCAGCCCGACATGCTGCGTAACTTAGAAGAAGTGATCCGCCAGGTCGATATCCGCCGTGCGCAGGTGCTGGTCGAAGCCATTATTGTGGAAGTCGGTGAAACCGCTGGTATTAACCTCGGGGTGCAACTGATTTCGGCTGAAGGTGGGATCACCCAGTTTAACAATGGTGTGGTGCCGGTATCGTCGGTCGCCGCGGCTGCAGCGGCTGCCCGCAAGGTCACACCGCCGCCGCGTGTGGTGCAATCAACTATTCCGGGTGTGCCAAGTGAAACAGTGCAGGATCCCGATACTCCGGGTGACTACACGGCGCTGGGCACTGTCTTAGGCCAGGTCAGCGGTGCGATGCTCGGCGTGGTGAAAGACGACTGGGGTGCCATTATCCAGGCCGTCAAAGCGGACACCGACTCGAACATTCTGGCCACGCCGCATATCACTACGCTGGATAACCAGGAATCGTTTTTTATCGTCGGTGAAGAAGTGCCGGTGAACACCACTACCAGCCCGGGCCAAAACGGTAACAGCCCTTTTACCACCAAAGATCGTAAAGAGATTGGTATCAAACTCAAAGTGACACCGCAAATCAATGAAGGTAATGCGGTCCGGCTGACCATTGAGCAGGAAGTGTCCAGCCGCGCTGGTGCAATTGACGGTGACCTGATTATCGCCAAACGTGAAATCAAAACTACAGTGATGGCCGACGATGGCGCCACTGTGGTGTTGGGCGGCCTGATTGATGAAGACGTACAGCAAAGCGAATCCAAAGTGCCGCTGCTCGGCGATATTCCGGTGCTGGGGCATTTATTCCGCTCGACCAGTACCAGCAAGAAAAAACGTAATCTGATGGTCTTTATCAAACCGACCATTATGCGCGACGGCGGCGTGATGAATGAAGTCAGCCAGCGTAAATACAACTACATGCGCGCGCAGCAGTTGAATAAACAAGACGATGGCGTGTCGCTGATGCCGGAGACTGATACGCCGGAAATGCCGGTCTGGGGCAAAGACAAAGCACTGCCGCCGGAAATTCAGCAGCGGCTGGAGCAGATGGACAAAGGCGAGACTAATCCGGCCAAAGCAGATCAGTCTGAGGGCAACCAATAAATGGCGGCGGTTGACCTGCCTGAAGGCAGCGTAAAAATCCGCTTGCCGTTCGGTTTTGCCAAACGGCATAAAGTCCTGTTACAACAGGACGCTGGCGGTGTGTGGCAACTGCTGATCGCCCCGGAAACTACAGCAGCAGCTCTGCTTGAGATCCGCCGTTTGCTGAACCAGCCGTTTTCGATTCAGCGCATGAGTGCAGTGGAATTTGAAGCCATGCTGGAAGCGGCGTATCAGCGCGATTCCAGCGAAGCGCAGCAAATTATGCAAGACATCGGCAACGAAGTGAATCTGGCCTCGCTGGCTGATGAAATTCCGGAAACCGAAGACTTACTGGAAAACGAAGACGACGCGCCGATCATCAAGCTGATTAACGCCATGCTGGGTGAAGCCATTAAGCTGGGTGCTTCGGATATCCACGTTGAGACTTTTGAAAAAGCCTTAGTAGTGCGCTTTCGCATCGACGGCGTGCTGCGTGAAATGCTGCGGCCGAACCGCAAACTGTCGAGCCTGCTGGTGTCTCGGATCAAAGTCATGGCCAAACTCGATATTGCAGAAAAACGCGTGCCGCAGGATGGCCGTATCAGTCTGCGCATCGCCGGCCGCGCCGTCGACGTGCGGGTATCGACCATGCCGTCGAGCCATGGCGAACGGGTGGTGCTGCGTTTACTCGACAAAAACAATTCGCACCTGAATCTGGCAGATTTGGGCATGACCTTGTCAGTGCAGCAGGCCTTTGCTGAGCTGATTTTGAAGCCGCACGGCATTATTCTGGTGACCGGCCCGACAGGTTCCGGTAAATCCACCACGCTCTATGCTGGTCTTACCGATATCAACACCAAAGACCGTAATATTCTGACGGTGGAAGACCCGATTGAATATGAGCTTGAAGGCATAGGTCAGACTCAGGTCAACACCAAAGTGAATATGACCTTCGCCCGCGGCTTGCGCGCCATTTTGCGTCAGGACCCGGACGTGGTAATGGTCGGTGAAATCCGTGACCTGGAAACCGCGCAAATTGCGGTGCAGGCCAGTTTGACCGGCCACCTGGTGTTGTCGACGCTGCACACCAACACCGCTTCCGGCGCTATCACCCGGCTGGAAGATATGGGTATTGAACCTTTCCTGTTATCCAGCAGTTTGCTCGGCGTGCTGGCGCAGCGGCTGGTGCGCACTTTATGTCCACATTGCAAACAAAGCCACGAGCCGGATAAAGAAGAACGAGCGATGCTCGGTGTGAAAAAAACCGAAGCAGCACCGATTTTCCGCGCCGTTGGTTGCGAGCAATGTAACCAGACCGGTTATCGCGGCCGGACCGGTATCCACGAACTGATCGTCGTCGACGAACATTGCCGTGAACTGATTCATAACGGTAAAGGCGAGCAGGCGATCGAAAAATATATCCGCAGTCAAAGCCCAAGTATTCGTCAGGACGGTTTTTCCAAAGTGCTGGCCGGCATCACCACGCTGGAAGAAGTGCTGCGCGTGACGCGTGAGGATGCATAGTGGCTGCCTTTGAATATCAGGCGCTGGATGCGCGTGGCAAATCGTCCAAAGGTGTGCTGGAAGCTGATAACGCCCGCCATGCCCGCCAGCTGCTGCGCGAGCGTAAGCTGACGCCGGTCAGTATTGAGCTGGCGTCGCAGCAGGAAAAAATCATCGCCAGTGGCCGCAACTGGTTTCAAAGCGGCATCAGCGCTGCTGATTTGGCCTTGATCACCCGGCAAATCGCCACGCTGGTGGAAGCAGCATTGCCGATTGAAAACGCCTTGCTGGCGGTAGCCGAGCAATGCGAAAAACCGCGGCTGCGCAATATGATGATGGGCGTACGCTCCAAAGTGGTGGAAGGTTACAGCTTGGCCGAAGGTCTGGCCGAATTTCCGCATGTGTTTGACCATTTGTTCCGCTCTATGGTGGCGGCCGGTGAGAAATCAGGTCACCTCGATGCAGTACTAAACCGGCTGGCTGATTACACCGAACAACGCCAGCATATGCGTAGTCAGCTTATGCAGGCGATGTTGTATCCGGCCATTCTGACCTTTTTTGCCGTGATGGTGATCAGCATTCTGCTGGCATTGGTAGTGCCGAAAATTGTTGAGCAGTTTGACCATATGGGCCAGTCGCTGCCGGGTTCGACCTTGTTTTTGATCGCTGCCAGTGAGTTTATCCGCAGTTATGGCCTTTATCTGGTGCTGCTGATTATGCTCGCGGTGACTGCACTGAAACGGGCGCTGCGTAAACCAGCGCTGAAACTGAAGTATGACCGTACCATTTTACGCATGGGGCTCATCGGTAAAGTGGCGCGTGGCCTTAATACCGCTCGTTTTGCCCGCACTTTAAGTATTCTGAATGCCAGCGCCGTGCCTTTGTTAGAGGCGATGCGCATCAGTGCCGACGTGCTGGACAACAGCTATATGAAACAAATGATTGGCGAAGCCACCGGCCGGGTACGCGAAGGTGCTTCGCTGCGGTCGGCGCTGGATCAGACCAAATTATTCCCGCCGATGATGCTGCATATGATTGCCAGCGGTGAAAAAAGCGGTCAGCTCGATGGCATGCTGGAACGCGCGGCCAATAGTCAGGATAAAGAATTTGAAACCCTGGTCACAGTCTCGCTCAAAGTGTTTGAGCCGGCGCTGGTCGCGGTGATGGCCGGGATGGTGCTGTTTATCGTGATGGCGATATTGCAGCCGATTCTGGCACTGAACAATTTAGTAGGAGGAGGTTAATACAATGCAACGTTCACGTGGTTTTACCCTGTTAGAAGTGATGGTGGTTATCGTTATTCTCGGCATTATTGCCAGTATGGTGGTACCGAACCTGATGGGCAACAAAGAGCAGGCCGACAAGCAAAAAGTGGTGGTTGATATTCAGCAGCTGGAAAACGCGCTGGATTTATACAAGATGCAAAACGGTTTTTATCCAACCACAGAACAAGGTTTACAGGCATTAACCACCCAGCCAACTTCTGAGCCGATGCCACTCAGCTACCCGGAGGGCGGTTACATCAAACGCCTGCCGAAAGATCCGTGGAATGGCGAATATCAGCTGGCAAGCCCGGGTGAGATGGGCAAAATTGATATCTTCTCGGCTGGTCCGGACCGCTCTGCCGGCACTGAAGATGATATCGGTAACTGGAATTTAGATGGTGGCGAAGAGCCACAAAACTAATGAACACAAGCCGCGCCGGAGGTTTTACCCTGATTGAAGTGCTGCTGGTGATCCTGTTAATCGGATTGCTGGCCGCCACTGTGGTGTATTCCTTCAGTGGCGAAAGCCGGCAGCAGCGGCTGGAAAAAGAAACCGAAAAACTGCAGGCGCGGGTGCAACTGGCTGCTGAACTGGCGATGCTGAAAAATGTTGAGCTGGGGCTTTATATTGATGACAAAGGCTACCGCTTTATGCTGTTTGAACAGGATAAGTGGCGCAGTATCCGTGAGCCGAAAGCGCTGGCACCTTATGAATTTAAGCCGGGTTTTAGCGCAAAAATTGAATTAGAAGGCCTGGAATGGGCCGAGCAAAATCTGCTGAGCCGCGCCGAGTTTGAGCCGGAAGATGATGGTTTGTCCGAAGCCAATAGTTTTGATGAACTGGCCGCAGAGCAGCAGCTGGCGGAAGAACAAAAACAACAAGCCGAAGCGGATAAAGAACGGGCAGACGGTAAAGTGAAACAACCAGTGAAACGGCAAACCGGGATTCAGACCACGCCGCCGCAGAAAAAAGACCCGCGCTATCCAACTGTGTTTATTTTATCCAGCGGTGAAATCAGCCCGTTTTTGCTGGAACTGCAAGAAGACAGCGAAAGACCGGTGCTGACGCAAAGCCTCAAAGCGGTATTCAGTATTCCACTGGAGCGGGGGCAGCTTGAACAGGCGCGTTAACGGCTTCACGCTGATTGAGCTGATGATAGCGATGGCAGTATTTGCCATTGCCGGCGTAGCGGTAATGCGCGCCACCACTGAACATATTCGCGCTATGGGCATGATCGAAGAGATGACGATGGCCGGTTATGTCGCCGAAAACCAATTGCAGTTGGCGCGGCTTGAAACGCGCTGGCCACCGCAGCCCCGGGAAGGCGAAGCCGAGATGGCGAAAAATCGCTGGAAGTGGGTGCTGGAAGTGCTGGAAACCGACGATGCCGAATTCCGCATGCTGAAAGTGACAGTGCGGCCGGTGGAAGAACCGGAACGGATTGTCAGCCGCTTACAGACCTTTATCGGACGGCAAAGTGCAGAGTAACCGCGGTTTTACGTTTATTGAAATGCTGCTGGCGGTGGCGATCTTTGCGCTGGTGGGCCTGGCGTCTGTTGCCGTGCTAGACAGCGTCACCCGCAGCGACGAGGCCTCCAGGGCTGCGACTTTACGCTTACAACAATTACAACGCGCCATGATGCTGATCGAGCGCGATTTCTGGCAAATCTCTGCCAGACAAATCCGCGTCAACGGCGAAGCGCCGGTGGCACAAACCTTAGCCGGTGCCGTCAACTGGATTGAAAGCGATGACGATGGTATTACCTTCAGCCATGCCGGCTGGACTAATCCCGGTATGGTGCTGGCGCGCAGTGAAGTGCAACTGGTCGGTTACCGGTTAAAAGAGCGTCAGTTGCAACGATTGTATTATTTGTACCCGGATGCGGTCACCGGTACTGAGCCGAATGTTCAGCCGTTACTGGAAGACATCGACGAACTGAAATTCCGTTATCTGGTGAGAGAGGACGGTCAGGAGCAGTGGAAAGAATTCTGGGACCAGGGCAACTGGCCACTGGCGGTGAAAATGACGTTGAAATCACCCCAGCTGGGCGTGATTGAGCGGGTGTTTGGCCTGCCGCTGAAGGAGAGCCGATGAATAACCGGCTTCTGCGCAAGCAACAAGGTGTCGCGCTGATCGCCGTGATGATGGTGGTGGCTTTTGTGGTGCTGATTGCGGTCAGTATGAGTGGTCGCCTGCAGCTGGAATTACAGCGGCAGATTAATTTACAGCAGCGTCAACAGGCGATTTGGCTGGCGTTAGGGGCTGAGCAGTTTATTCAGCGCCTGCTGAAAAAGTCCGCCGCGGGTAAAGAAACCACGAACCTGAGCCAGGAATGGGCCACCCAAGGGGCGGTATTCCCGGTCGAGCAGGCGACGATTAGCGGCACTGTCACCGATTTGCAGGCGTGTTTTAACCTGAACTCGTTATTGCCGACGGGCAACAATAATCCGGGCGCGAATAGCGGCAATAGCCCGAATAATAACGCCGGCAACAATAGCGGCGACAGCAATAACCCGGGCAATACCACCGGCCGCGATGGTGATGCCGCCAATAAAGGCAGCACTGCCGATAGCGCAAACAGCGCAAAACCTGGTCAGCAAACTCCGGCACAACAGGCGTTTTTACGTTTGCTGGAGCAAAATGCGGTGGATTTATCGTTGCCGCCAGATTATCTGGTGGCGCGGGTCACCGACTGGCTGGATCCGGACAACACGTTGCAAAATGCCGGCAGTGCAGAAGAGAACGATTATGCCGCACTGGAAATGCCGTATTACACTGCCAATAGCCTGATGGTCAGCAAATCTGAGTTGCGGGTCATTCTAGATATAACGCCAGCGGATTATGCGCTGGTCGCACCGCTGGTCTGTGTGATCCCGCAGGTCAGTAAGCTGCAGCTCAACGTCAATACGATGACAGAGCAACAGGCGCCGGTGCTGGCTGCGTTGATCCCGGGCCTGAGTGAAGATGACGCCAAAAGTGTGATCAACGGCCGGCCAGATAAAGGCTACGACAGCGTAGAAGATTTTTTCAGCAGCAACAGTTCGGTATTCAGCCAAACTCCGACTGCTGAAGTAAAAGCTTTGTTTGCCGTGAAATCGGCATATTTTCAGGCAGAGATTAGCATTGATACTGCCGACAGTAATTTTAGTATGACCAGCCTGCTGAAACTGGATGATGAACAGGTGCAGGTCTTGGCGCGGCGCTTTGGAGGCCCAGGGTGAGTGAACAATTAATCATCAGACTTGGCAGTGTGCCGCAGCAGCCGGTGTGGTGGCTGATTTGGTCGGCGGCGTCGGCCGAAGTGATAGCCTCAGGCCAACTGGCGGATGCCAGTGAACTGACAGGCTTAGCTGAGCGCATTGGCGTCGAGCGGCCGTTGACCGCTTTGTTGCCGGCCTGTGATGTGGTGCTGAAAGAAGTGGCTCTGCCTGGCAAACCGAACCGGCAAATGCTGCAGGCTTTGCCATATATGCTGGAAGAAGAGCAGGCTGAAGATATCGAACAGCTGCTGGTATTATCGGCGCAGACTATTCAACGCGATAGCCAATATCTGCAGCAGGTCGCGGTACTCAGACGCAGTCTGCTGGAACAATGGCTGGACCTGCTACAACAAGCCGGTTTTGCCCCGCGCCGGTTATTACCGGACGCTTTGTTATTACCGCTTATGGAACAACCGGTGGCCGTGCAGCTGGGCAGCCAGTGGTTACTTCGCCACGGCGACTGGCAAGGTAGTTGTATCGATGACAGCTGGTGGCCGGATTATCTACAGTTAGCGGCTTTGCCGGAAATTCTGAGTTACAGTCCCTGGCCAGACAGCTGTGCCGGTCAGCTGCATCAGCTGGCGCCGGCCGAGTTGCCACTGGCATTGCTGGCGCAGCAGCTCGATACTGTGCCGTTTAATTTATTACAGGGTGCCTATGCGCCGAAAAAAGTCAGCAATAAACATTGGGTACAGTGGCGCTTAAGCGGCAGTCTGGCGGCGGCTTGCGCTGTATTGTATTTATGTCTGGTCGGTGCCGAAGCCTGGAAGTTCAGCCGGGAAGCGGCCACAGCCAGGTCCGAGGCCAGTGCCTTGTATAAACAGCAATTCCCGCAGGAGCGGATCGTCAATCTGAAACGTCAGGTTGAGCGCAAACTGACTGCGAGCAGTACGCAGGGCCAACATAACCTGCTGGCGTTGCTGGACGGGATGACACCAGCCCTGGGCGGTGCTGAACCGGTGGTGCTGAATAACCTGAAATTCGACAGTAAAAAATCTGAATTAAAGCTGCTCGCAACTGCGGCCAGTTTCCAGCGCTTTGAAGCCTTAAAAGCCCAGTTACAGCAGCAGGGTTATCAGGTCGATCAGGGGACGCTCAGTCAGATTGACGGCAAAGTGCAGGGTACGCTGACGCTGCGGAGTAAATCATGAAAGCAGTTTTGTTATGGTGGAATGGTCTGCAGCGCCGTGAGCAGCAATTATTGAGTGTGCTCGGCGTGGTGGGCGGCATTGGTTTGTTTTATGCGCTGATCTGGCTGCCGTTGCATCAGGCCCGCGATAGTCAGGCACTGGCGGCGCAGACTGCGGCGGAGCAGCTGGTCTGGCTGAAGGGAAAAATGCCGCAGCTCGCTACGGCACCGGCCAGTGCTGCCGGTGGTAGCCTCAGCGACAAAGTGTCGCAAAGCAGCCAGCAATTTCAGATTAAAGTCAGCCGGATGCAGCCAAAAGACGAGCAACTCGACCTGATGCTGGACGATGTACCCTTTGAGCAATTGCTGCGTTGGTTGCAGCAGCTGCAAGGCGAACATGGCGTCAGGCTGGTACAGCTGGAAGTCACTGATACTGAAGTCTCGGGTGTGGTCCGGGTGCGGCGCCTGGTGTTGGAATAGATGCCGGAATAAGGCCATTGGCCAAGTGACCGACCAGTGGTGGTCGCAGCAATTGAGAGAGATTGATGAAGAAGTTCGGGTTTATCGTCACGGGCGTGTTGGCTTATGTGATTTTTATGGTAGTGCTGACGCCGGCGTCGGTCTGGCTGAAGTTAGTGCCAATGCCGGCAGAAGTGCAGCTCGGCAAAGTGCAGGGTACTTTGTGGCAGGGCCAGATTGATGTGTTGTCGCGCCCGCCGGTCTATCTGACCAATCTGCGCTGGCAGCTGGAGCTGACTTCGTTATGGCGTGGGCGGCTTGGTGTGCGGCTTAATGCCGGTGATGTCAAAGACGACAGCCAGCCTTATCTGAACCTCACCGGTCACGTCAGCCCTGGTAGCTATGCACTGCAGCAGGCGACAGTGCGCTGGCCTGTGGCTGGTGTGATGCGCAATCTGCAGTTACCGATGCCAGTGGATACCAGCGGCGCTATTGTGCTGAATATTAAAAACTTTACCAAAGGCGAGCCTTATTGTGCTGCCTTAGACGGCAGCGCCAGCTGGCAGCAGGCGCGGCTGAAATCGCCCGTTGGCTGGCTGGATTTACGTCAGATTGACGCCACGCTGAGCTGCGAACAAGGCAATCTGCGGCTGGTGACCAAGCCGGATAATCCGCTGGCATTAGCCGTCACCGCTGACGTGATGGCCGGCCGTTATCAGTTGTCTGGTACGCTCAAGCCGGATGCGTCGATGCCCAAAGAAGTACATGAAGCGATGCGCTTTGTATCGCAGCCGGACGCTGAAGGCCGTTACAACATTCAGTTCGGCGGCCAAATTCGCACGCAGTAACAGCTAAAAGCACCAGATTGAAAATAAGAACGCCAGCATTTGCTGGCGTTATTTTTGCGCACTGGGGGATGACTTCAGTCGGCTTTGACCGGCGCTGCCAGAATATCGGCCAGCAAAACGCGGTAATCCACAATAGCCGGAAATTCATCGATGCTGCGCACCGGTTGCTGGCTGTCCGGATTGGCGACGGCCAACAGATGGGCGATACCAAACTGCCGGGCGGCATGCAAAATCGGCAGGCTGTCGTCGACAAACAGCGTGCGTTTGGCGTCGAAACCGAGCCGTGCCTGCAGCTGTTGCCACAACGCCTGTTGTTCTTTGGTCACGCCAAATTCGTGGGTTGAAATCAGTTCATCGATATAAGCGGCGAGTGGTGTCAGCTCGACTTTTAGTGACAGACTGTCCGGGTGCGCATTGGTCACCAGCACGATGCGGCGGCCACTTTGTTGCAGCGCTTGCAGGAATGGCGGCGTGTCTTCGCGCATGGCGATTTTGTCGCTGATCTCGCGTTTAAGCGCGGTGATAGGTAAGTTCAGCCGGCGTGTCCAGTAGTCGAGGCAATACCATTCAATTTTGCCTTGCAACACGGCGTATTCAGCCCGCAGCGTAGCGCGCGCTTCGGCCTCGTCGATGCCGGTGAGTTCACTCCAGCGTTTTGGTAAATGCTCCAGCCAGAAATGGTTATCAAAATGCAGGTCGAGCAAAGTGCCGTCCATATCCAGTAAAACAGTATCGATCGCCGACCAATCCAGCATAGGTTTTTCCATCTTTCCGATTTATAGTAGTGCAGGCAAAGTGAAGTGCCATTGTAGCAGAGGCAGAGCTATGGCGGACAAACCGCATTCAAAGCAAAAACCGCGCATTCTGGCGCAGGAAATCGTGGCACAAAGCCGCCTGTTTAAGATTGAACAGGTGCAGTTGCAATTCAGTAATGGCGAAGAACGTTTATTCGAGCGGATGCGCGGTTCTGGCCGTGGTGCTGTAATGGTGGTGGCTTGCCCTGATCCACAACATTTTTACCTTATTCGTGAATATTGCGCCGGCACAGACGATTACCAGCTTGGGTTCCCGAAAGGGCTGATCGACCCGGGTGAAACTGCATTGCAGGCCGCTGACCGCGAACTCAAAGAAGAAGCCGGTTTTGGCGCCACCTGGCTGCGGGAGCTGCGCAGCGTCGCGCTCGCTCCGGGATATTTTAATGCTACAATGCAAATTGTGCTGGCCGGTGGCCTTTATGCCGAACGGCTGGAAGGCGACGAACCTGAGCCATTAGAACTGGTGCAATGGCGCTGGGACCAACTGGACGAATTGCTGGCACAGGCCGATTTTACTGAAGCTCGCAGCGTGGCCGCGTTATTCCTGGCCCGCAAATATCTGGACAGCCACCCCGATGTTTTTAAGTAAACTGCTCGAACCGGTTAAAATCACAGCGCAACAAGCGGGTGAACGCCTGTGGCAGATGTATCTTAGCGGCGAAGTTCAGGCAGAAACCAAGTCTGACAACAGCCCGGTGACCGCCGCCGATTATGCCGCTAATCAAATCATTATTGAGCAATTATCCGAACTGACACCGGACATCCCGGTGATCTCAGAAGAAAGCCATTTAGTGCCGCTTGCACAGCGTCAGCACTGGCCGCGTTACTGGCTGATTGACCCGATGGACGGCACCCAGGAATTTGTCGCCCGTAGCGGCGATTTTGCCGTCAGCATCGCATTGGTGGAACATGGCTGGCCGGCGCTTGGCGTGATTTATTGGCCAAAAGAACAAATCTGGTATTACGCCACCCGTGGTCATGGCGCTTTTAAACAACAACGCCATCTGATTAATCACATCAAAGTGCGGCAGCATCAGCAAGGTGACCCGTTGCGCATTGCCGTCAGTCGCCGTCAACCGCAGCATCTGATCAGCGCCTTGTTGGCACCGCAGCTACAGGCTGAATTTATTGCACTTGGCAGTTGTTCGCTGAAAAGCTGCCTAGTGGCCGAAGGCGGGGCGGATTGTTATATGCGGCTTGGCCCGACCGGCGAGTGGGATACTGGTGCCGTGCATATCATTGTCGAAGAAGCCGGTGGCCGTATTCTCGATAGTCAGTTCTTTCCACTCAGTTACAATCAGCGCGAAACCTTAGCCAATCCGGATTTTATGGTGATTGGCCAGTCGACGATGGCCTGGCCTGAACTTATCCAGCCGCATCCGACGCCACGTCCTATTACCGGCTAAGTGCGGTGTAAACGCTATTCTCCAGCCGGGCATGCCTGCGCGGTGCCGGTATATCGACTCACTGTCTCATTGCGCAGACCATCAGCACCATGCTGCTATTCGGTTGTCGGGTCGTTTTGTAATAACTGCTGATATTGGTGTTTGGTTAACAAATCAACGGATTCATGCAGTTCTGAATACAGGATCAGCACCTGGCCTTGCTGGATTTGTTGCAGCACTGCGGCGGTTTTCTCTGCCAGGCTGACTTCTTCGTCACCATAATCTGTGCCTTCGCGCAGCACATAACTTTCAATCAGTCGCTGCAGGGTGTCAGCATTTAATTGTTGCCAGGGGATCAGCATCAGAGGGTTTCCTGTTGGTAAGAAAGACGATTCAGCCAGGCTGGCACCACTTGATCCAGCCAGTACTGTGGCCGCCACGGCTTGCCACTGAGAAAACCGACATGGCCGCCGTGTTGACACAGCTGTAATTGCACGGCTGCTGGCAGTTGCGTCGGGAGCACCGCGGGCGCCAGAAAAGGGTCATCTTGGGCGTGGATCAGCAACAAAGGCTTCTGCACTTGTGGCAGGAAATTTAAGCCACTGCAGCTGTGATAATAATGTTCAGCATCGCGAAAGCCATGCAGCGGCGCCGTCAGCAGGTCGTCAAACTGGCGGATACTACGGATTTTACTGATATCTTTTGCTGTCAGCGCTAACGGGAAATCGGCGTGCACGGCCAGTTTGCGCTGCATAGTGCCTTTCAGCCGACCGAGCAGATAACGCTGATAGACTTTGCTGAAGCCCTGATTAATCCGGTCGCTGCTTGGCGCCAGGGCTAAGGGGGCACAGACAGCGACTGCACCGCTCAGCAGATTGTCGGCACCGCTTTCACCGCAATATTTCACCAGTACATTGCCGCCCAGCGAAAAGCCAACCGCTAATAATGGCCGCTGCGGATAACGCTGGCGGCACAGCTGTAACAACAAGGCAAAGTCAGCGGTGTCGCCAGAGTGGTAAGCGCGCGGTAGTTTATTGGCGACGCCGTGACAGCCACGAAAATGCATCAGCACCACGCCATAACCCTGCTGGTGCAGGCTATGAAACATGCCCCGCACATAGTGGCTGTGAATATTGCCTTCCAGGCCGTGCAATAACACCACTAGGGGTTTACTGCAGTCTTCTGCATCCAGACTCCAGTTCAGTTGCAGCTCGTCTTGATCCGGCAGCTGCAGCATTTCGACCCGCGTATGCAGCGGACGGCGCGGTGCCAGATATTTTGCCAGAATGGTTTGCAGGTGGGCATTCCCCAGGCCGGATGCGGGCTTAAAAGCGGGTAATGACGCCGACTGCGATGCGACTTGCAATTTTTAACTCCTGCTACAACAATGGTTTTTTAACTGTTCGGACCAGAATAATGCAAAGACGACAGTTTATCATGCTTGGCCTCGGGGCGGGGGTTGGCCTGAGCCTTGGCCTCACGCTTTATCCGGTACTGCAAAGCAGCACACAGCAGCGCAGCGACGCCGCGACCTTAGTGCTGGATGCGTTGTTACCTGCGCTGTTACAAGGTGCCTTACCGGCAGAAGCCGCTGCGCAGCAGGCGGCGCTGCAGTGCAGCCGCGACGCCGTGCTGCAATTCCTGCCATTTTTGCCGCGCCGGCAACAGGCCGAATTACAGCAGTTGTTTTTGTTATTGCAACAACGGCTGGGCCAGCTGGCGTTGCTCGGGCATTGGCTCAGCCTGAACGAGATGCCGCTGCAAAGCCGGTTGCATTTGCTCAGCAGCTGGCGCGACAGTTATCTGGCAACGCTGCAGCAGGCTTATCATGGCCTGCGCGAATTATTGTACGGTGCCTATTATGGCCAGCCGCAACATTGGCCCGCTTTAAAGTACCAGCCGCTGGAGTTTAATCCTTATGTATGATCCGATCGCCGAAGGGCTGACTCGCGGCTGGCGGCACATTGATGCCAGTACGCTGACCACCGATCAGCAATTTGATACCGACGTGGCGATCATAGGTACGGGTGCCGGCGGCGGTATTGCCGCAGAGTTGCTGACGCAGGCCGGTTTTAAAGTGCTGATGTTAGAACACGGCGCTTTGTACTCCAGCAGTGATTTCCGCCAACAGGAACGGTGGGCCTACCCGCAGCTGTATCAGGATGGCGCCGGCCGCAAAACCAAAGATCAGGCTATCTCCATTTTGCAGGGCCGCACTGTCGGTGGCTCGACCACGGTGAACTGGACTACCTCAATTCGCACACCAGCCAACACACTGAAATACTGGGAACAGCAATTTGGGCTGGATTTTGCCAGCAGCGGCGCGTTAGAACCTTTTTTAGATTTAGCCACAGGCAGGCTCAATATCAGTGAATGGGCGCTGACGCCCAATCATAACAACGGCGCGCTGCAACGCGGTTGTCAGGCGCTCGGCTGGCAATACACAGTGATCCACCGTAACGTCAAAGGCTGCGCCAATACCGGTTATTGCGGCATGGGTTGTCCGCTGAATGCCAAACAGTCGATGCTGGTGACCACTATTCCGGTGGCGCTCGATGGCGGTGCCACGCTCATCAGCCGGGTGTCGGTGCGGGAACTGGTCTGGCGCGGCAATCAAATTCAGGAGCTTTGGGCAGTGCCGGTCGATGCGCAGTTTCAGACCGACCCGCGGCTTAAAATCCGCATCCGTGCCCGCCATTATGTGCTGGCAGGCGGCGCGATAAATAGCCCGGCGTTGTTATTGCGCTCAAAAGTACCAGACCCGTCGGGCCGGCTTGGCAAACATACTTATCTGCACCCCAGCGTGATCTCCGGCGCTTTGTTTGCGGAAGCTGTTCATGGCCATCAGGGCGCGCCGCAGTCAATTTATTCTGACCAGTTTGTCTGGCCAGACGCGGCGCAGGCCGGCTTTAAGCTCGAAGTGCCGCCGTTACATCCGGTGCTGATGGCGAGCAAATTGACCGGTATGGCCGAAGCGCATGCCGACCTGATGCGTCAGTTTAATCATCTGCAAGTGATTATTGCGTTGTTGCGTGATGGTTTTCATCCGGACGCGCAGGGCGGTGCAGTCCAGCTCGACAGCGATGGCGAGCCGCAGCTGGATTATCCGCTGACTGATTATCTGTGGGATGGCGTGCGGCGCGCCTATCTGGCGATGGCCGAGGTGCAGTTTGCTGCGGGAGCGGCGGCGGTGTTACCGGTGTACGACGATGCCAAGCTGTATCGCAGCTGGTCAGAGGCTAAAGCTGCGATTGCAGAACTGCCGCTGCAGCGGTATCGGGCGACCTTAGCCTCAGCCCATGTGATGGGCGGCTGTAATATGAGTGCTGACCCGGCGACTGGCGTCGTCGACAGTTTCGGTGCACATCAGCAGCTGAAAAACCTGACGGTTTGTGATGGCTCGATTTTGCCAAGTAGTCTGGGCGCAAATCCGCAATTAACGATTTATGCGCTGAGCTGGCGGATTAGTACTGAGCTGATAAAAAAACTGTCGGTGTGATTGCTCATACCGACAGCAACATTGGCAAAGAGTTCGGGCCAATAAAGCGCTTTGCATCAGTCCGGTTGGGCAGGGGATGATGCGCCGCGCAGTCTTACAAGTGACGAGAGAACACAGCAATCAGGCAATAATCAGCAGGCTAGTCGTTCGGGCCGGCGTGGCTGATTTTGTAGATAAAATACACCGCATAAAATGCGCACAGTCCCAGCACAATCGCCAGACCAATAAATGAAATGAAGATGACCGGGTCATTGGTAAATTCGTGCCACAGGTTCATGATGTTTGCCTCCATTGACTTGATGCAGGCAGTGTAGTCAGCTGCAGGCGGGTAAACCCTGATGCAGATCAAGCTTTGGCGGGGAGAAATGGCTGCGACAGCCCCAGTTGCAGCAGGGCTTGATCCAGATCAACAGTCAGCTGCTGTTGGATTGAGGCCGGCACCTGATGGCTGTGCAGATATTGCTGACGTAACGTGCTGGCCGGAACAATGCAGGCTGCGGCATCGGCACAACACTGTACTAAAGCACGTTGTTCTAACCGCTCCGCCGTCAATTCAGTATCAAGCAGTTGTTGGCGCAATTGCCCTAATAATGGGTCTGCTGGCTGCTCCTTCAACACGCGACTGACTTCACGCCGGATCTGGCGGATCTGTTGCGTGGTCAGATGCTGCGGGCTCAGCGCCTGCATTAACTGCGGCAATGGCGGCAAAAATGGCCGCCAGGCGCTCAGCAGCAACAGATTCACATTGCAGTTATATTGGTCTTGCAGGGCCAACAATTCAGTCTGCAGCAAAGGGTATAGCGCCAGACTGAACTGCCAGAACAGTGCTGCGTGGTCGGTTTCAGCCGGCAGCTCAGTTGAGCTTTTATCAGTTGACCTTTTATCAGTTGACACCATTAGCCTGCCAGAAATTCTCGGTTTTCAGCTCCAGCTGTTCCTGCGCTTCAAACCAATTCAGTTCGACGTCACCCAGTTCATTGCTTAGTTTGGTTTGCTCGGCCAGCAACTTAGTCAGGTCGGCTTTGCGGTTGGCATCGTATAGGCTGACATCGGCCAGTTCAGTTTCAATGTTGTTAAGCCTTGCCTGCAGTTTTTCCTGCTGTTGTTCCAGTTTCTCAATTTGTTGCTTCAGTGGCCGCAACAAATTGCGCAGATCGGCTTCGAGGCGCTTTTGGTCTTTACGCTGCTGTGCTACCGGCGCTTCGGTGCTGGCGGGCGCGGCTTTTTGCTGCTGTAGTTTGCTGTCATTTTGCAGCCACTGGTAATAATCCTGCAAATCGCCGGCAAAAGGCGCGACTTTGCCATGGGCCACCAAATAAAACTCGTCTGTGGTCGAAGCGAGCAAATGCCGGTCGTGCGATACGACGACGATGGCGCCTTCAAAACCCTGCAGCGCCATCACAATGGCCTCACGCATATCCAGGTCAAGGTGGTTGGTCGGTTCATCGAGTAACAGCAGGTTCGGTCGCTGATAAACCAGCAACGCCAGCACCAGTCGGGCTTTTTCACCGCCGGAAAAAGGCCCACAAGGCGCGAGAGCCTTATCACCATGGAAACCAAAACCACCAACGTAGTCGCGCAGGCTCTGTTCTGTTGCCTGTGGTGCCAGCCGGACTAAATGTTGCAGCGGCGAATCCTGTGGCCGCAGTGTTTCCAGCTGATGCTGGGCAAAATAACCAATGCTGACGCCGTTGGCGTACCATAAATCCCCGGCTTGCGGTGGCATAGCGCCGGATAACAGCTTGATTAACGTCGATTTACCGGCACCGTTGCGTCCTAATAAACCGATACGGCTGCCCGGTAATAACTGGAAATTGATCTGCTGCAAAATTGAAGTGTCGCCGTAACCGGCGCGCACGTTTTCTAATTTCAGCAGCGGGTTTGGTAACGCCCGCGGCGGCAAAAACTCAAACTGGAAGGGCGAATCGACATGTGCAGGTGCCAATAATGTCATGCGTTCTAAAGCTTTAATCCGGCTTTGCGCCTGTTTGGCTTTGGTTGCCTGAGCGCGGAAGCGGTCAATATAGGATTGCAGATGCGCAACCTGACGCTGTTGTTTTTCAAACATCGATTGCTGCTGCGCCATCTGCTCAGCGCGCTGACGTTCAAACTGACTGTAGTTGCCGCGGTATAAATTCAGTTTCTGATTGTCGATATGCACTGTGTTATCGATGACGGCATCAAGAAAATCGCGGTCGTGGCTAATCAGCAGCAAAGTGCCGTCGAAGTTACTCAGATATTTTTCCAGCCACAGCACCGCGTCTAAATCGAGGTGGTTGGTTGGTTCATCGAGCAGCAGCAATTCAGCGCGCTGCATCAGCGCCCGCGCCAGATTGAGCCGCATGCGCCAGCCACCGGAAAAGGATTTGACGCTGTGTTGTTGCATGTCACCACTGAACCCGAGGCCGTCGAGCAACGTACCAGCTTTGGCTTCGGCGCGATAACCGTCCAGTGTTTCAATTTGATGATGCACGGCTACCAGATCTGTATCTGCGGCTGCATGGCGCACCAGCAGCAGTAAAGGGTACAGCGATTCGTCGCCTTGCAGCACATAATCCATCGCGCTGATGTCCAGCGCCGGCGTTTCCTGCGCTACTGTGGCGATGGTCCAGCTGGCCGGAATGCTGACACTGCCGGCGTCTGGCTGCATTTTGCCCTGCAACATGGCGAACAGGGATGATTTGCCACAGCCGTTGGCACCGATAATACCGACCTTTTGGCCCGGAAATACGGTAAGATCGGCGTCTTGTAACAAAGCCAAAGCGCCGCGGCGTAATTCGATGTTCTGAAGTTGGATCATAAAAACTATACCCGTCGGAAGAGGCTGCTAATGTAATCGGAAAGGCCCGGCAAACCAAGTATTGCCGCGGTTTTTACTCTGTGGGAGTCAGATATTTTCATGCAAAACCGCAAAAAGAAGCGCTTTATTGCCGGGGCATCCTGCCCGAAATGTAAAGCCATCGACACCATGATGTTGTTTCTGGAAAACAACGTGGAAAAAGTCGAATGTGTGCAATGTGGTTATCAGATGGCACAACCGGGCACTGAAATCGAAAAAGCCGCGCGCCCGGCTGAGACTGTGATTGGCGTATTTAAACCGGAATAAACAATTAATAATGCGGCGGTGGCGGTTCTTCGTCAGTGCGCAGAATGCCGCTGTCGGTATTCCCCTGTAATTTTTCCGCCAGGATCAAGACATGGCGCTGCAGCTTTTCAATACGACGCTGATGCTCCAGCAATTCATTGTTGAGTGCCTGTAAAGTGTCCTCCTGAAAAGCGACTTTGCTTTCCAGTTCAACCACTTGTTGTTGTAACTGCTCATGACTGTTGTGCAGTGTCATGGTTTGAACTCCCAGTATTCAGCCAGACCACTGGAACTCAGGGTCAGCAGCTGCCCGTTATTAAGCAGCGCGACATCATACACTACAGCACCCGGTGGTTTGGCATAAGGTGACGGACTGACTGCCCAGTCTTTGACCAGTTGACCGGTCTGAACGTTCCAAACGCTGGCACGCTGCGACGGTGAACCGGTCAGCAGCCATTTGCCGTCGCTGCTAAAGCGTGCACTGCTGAAGACACGGCCGCGCTCCAACTTGAGTTTACTCAGCACACGGCCTGATCTGATGTCCAGCAACTGCGCCTGTTGCAGACTGTCTGCACTAAACAGATAACGGCCTTGTGTATCCAGCGCAACCCGCGTCACCCGGTTAGGGTGCGACACACTGTGCAGAATTTGCGCACTGTCGGTATCCCAAAAATAACTGTGTAAATCGCTGCTGCCGGTTAAGGCATAACGGCCATTGGGTGACAGTGCGACTGCATTGATATTCTCGCTGTGGCCCTGAAATTCCAGACGGCGGCCGCTTTTGAGGGTGATGTGCTGAATTTTGCCATCGCTTTGGCCAATCAGCAGGTGACGGCCATAATCGGACACTGCGATGTCGCGCACTGTAACACCGGCCTGCATCGCCCAGAATCCGAGGTTCTTACCATCTTGCAGGTCCCACAGTGCGACATTGACTTGGTCGGCGCTGAGTAAATATTTACCGTCAGCACTGAACACCAGGTGAGTGACCAGATTTTGGGTCGGGTCGCCGTGGCTTAAGCGGAATTTAGCGTTGCCAGCCTGAAGATCCCAGACGATGATGCCTGACGTGAGGCTGCTGACGGCCAACAACTGGCTGACGGGGCTAATTGCGCCCGCAACTGTGCCTTCTGCGCTGATCACCTGCTGGCGCAGTAAATCTTTTGGAACTTCTGTGCAGCTTATCAGCCAAAGGCTGAGAAAAATGGCCAGATATTTGAATCTAAGTGTTAACGTCATCCGCACAAGCCTGTAGTATAGCCGTGGTTGAAGGTTAGTCCTTTCTGCTTATCACAACACAATTTTGCAGTGAAGTCTGCAGTTTATTTGGAGAGTCAAATGCGCGTAGCAATGAAGGTGTCGCTGATCGCAGCCGCCCTGATTTCATTATCAGCCTGTCAGAAAGAAGCTGCTGAGCCAGCTGCACCTAAGCTGGATACCGACACAGCCAAGCAGTCTTATGCTCTGGGCCTGTCAGCCGGTAAGTACCTGAACAATGCGGTTGAGGAACATAAAAAATTAAACCTGACGCTGGATTCAGCGCTGATCCTGCGTGGTGTGCAGGATGCAACTGGTGGCAAACCGGCCATGGCTGAAGAAGATATTCAGAAAGTGCTGACTGCACTGGACGAGCAATTCCGCAACAAACAAGCCGAAATGGCAAAAACTAAAGCAGAAGAAGCAAAAGCCAAAGGCGTTGCTTACTTAGCTGAAAATGCGAAAAAAGCTGGCGTGACCACTACAGCTTCAGGCCTGCAATACGAAGTGATCACTGCTGCGGATGGCGCTAAGCCAAAAGCAGAAGACACTGTCAAAGTAAAATACAAAGGTACACTGACTGACGGTACTGAGTTTGACAGCACTGAGAAAAACAACAACGGCGAGCCAATCGAATTCCCGTTAAACCGCGTGATCAAAGGCTGGACTGAAGGTGTGCAGCTGATGGGCGTGGGTTCTAAGTTCAAGTTCACAGTGCCATCAGAACTGGCTTACGGTGAAAACGGCATGGGTCCAATCCCGGCGAACAGCGTGCTGGTGTTTGAAGTTGAACTGGTTGGTATTTCTGCTCCTGAAGCCGCTGCACCTGCAGGCGAAGAAGCAAAAAAGTAGTCATAGCTACTCCGTATAAAACGCAATAAAGCCGGCAATGCCGGCTTTATTTTTGCATTTATTTCAGAGATTTCTCAGGCAGATACGCCCTGAGTATGTTTCAGGAATAAGGTTTGGATCAATTCATCTTCCAGACCAAAACGTTCTTCCAGTGCCTGCCCCAGCCGGGACAAATCGGCGTCGAAGCTGCTCAGTGTCTGATTCGCTGCTTCATCAGCAAATTTGTCGTTAAATTCTAACGCCAAATCGGTCGATGCAGCAATTTTCGGACATAACGCCTCTGCCAGGGCTTTGCTATGTGGACCGTTAATGGCGCATTGCGAGACAATCTGGTCGTACACTTCAAAATGGCCAGCAGACAAATAATCCATCAGCAGCTGGCAAAAATGCAGAATTTGCTGTTGTTCCGGCAGTTGCTGGCCGGCGTTTTGTTTGTCAAAAGGTGGTAATGCCGCGAGTTTGCAATAACAGACGATGAGTTGCTGCCGCTCTTCCAGCCAGTTATCAATCGCTGTCAGAGAGCCTCCCCATTGCTGCCGGGCACTCTGTAGCCGGTTGTACATAAGCGGTTCCTTGTAAAACTTAACCTGTCTGAATAATGCTAATTAAAAGAATTCTGCGATAAAGATCAACACATTTTTGATTGGTCGGTTCAGTCTGTACCGTTATCATGGCATGTATCGCTATTTTGTTTCGAAAGGTTATCCATATGAGTAAACACAGCCTGAATCTGGCCGGGGTGTCACAGGCGTATTGGTTTGTCGTTTGTCAGGGCAAGTTGTGGTTACCTCAGAGTGAAATTCCATTTGGCCGTTGGGCTGAATTCGGTTTGTCCGAACCTGAACAACTCTGTCAGATCGGCGAGTGGCAACAGCAGCCTTGTCTGCTGGCGGTGTATCAGGACCAGCTCAGTGTGCCGGAACATTGGCAAAGTGCGCGGGTATTGCTGGACCATCCGCAACCACACTGGTTTGAGCTAGCGGCGCGCGCTACGCAGTTTGCGCTGTTTTTGCAGACCCATCGTTATTGCGGTCAGTGCGGCTGTGGCATGCGTCTGGTCAGCTGGGAACTGGCTATGTTATGCCCGCAGTGTGGTCATCGCACTTACCCAAGGATTTCGCCTTGCGTGCTGGTGGCCATCCGTAAAGAGAACTGCATTTTGCTGGCACGCTCGAAGCGGCACAAACCTGGTTTTTTCTCGATTCTGGCAGGTTTTGTCGAATCGGGGGAAACCTTAGAGCAGGCCGCGGTGCGTGAAGTCGCTGAAGAGGTTGGCGTGCAGATCGGGAATTTGCGTTATGCCGGCAGTCAGCCCTGGCCATTCCCGCATTCGCTGATGATGGGTTTTTATGCAGATTATGTCAGTGGTGACATTGTTTGTCAGCCGAATGAAATCGTTGAGGCAGGTTGGTTTAAACTTGATGAATTGCCGGAAATACCGCCTGTACAGACGCTGTCCGGTCGGATGATTCGTTATTTACAGCAAGAGTTTGATTAAGCTCAGTAAAAAGGCTGGTAAAACCAAATAAAAAAGCCACAATTGTGGCTTAAGTTTGAGTGTCGGGCCCGTATAATCGGACTCTTCATTGTAATTTTCTTCACTAGCGCGTCAGTTTTATACCAAATCGTCTGCGAGGCTGGCAAGTGTAGAAATGCAGAAAAACAGAATTATTTTCATTAAATTGCAAAGATAGTGTGCTGGCAGCACAGCTGCTAGAATGACAGTACTCAGTATGACGGTAGAGCAAAGATGCAGCTAAAAAACGATCGATACTTAAGAGCCCTTTTAAAACAACCTGTTGACCGCACGCCAATCTGGATGATGCGCCAAGCCGGACGTTATTTACCTGAGTATCGTGCGACCCGCGCTCAGGCCGGTGATTTTATGTCACTGTGTAAAAACCCTGAACTGGCCTGTGAAGTGACGTTACAGCCATTACGCCGTTACCCGCTGGACGCCGCCATCCTGTTCAGTGACATTCTGACTATTCCGGATGCGATGGGCATGGGGCTGTATTTTGGTGAAGGCGAAGGCCCGAGATTCACCAAACAACTCAGCGATTTTATGGATGTGGTGCAATTACCGGTACCAGATCCGGAAGTTGAACTGCGTTATGTGATGGATGCAGTGCGGACTATCCGCCGTGAACTGAACGGTGAAGTACCGCTGATTGGTTTTGCCGGTAGTCCGTGGACGCTGGCGACTTACATGCTTGAGGGCGGCAGCAGCAAAACCTTCGCTAAAATCAAAAAAATTATGTATTCAGAGCCGGAAGTGATCCACATCCTGCTCGACAAACTGGCCCAAAGCGTCATTTTGTATCTGAATGCGCAAATCGCCGCCGGCGCACAGTCTGTGATGATTTTCGATACCTGGGGTGGCGTGCTGACACCAAACTCCTATCGCGAATACTCATTGAGCTATATGCAGCAAATCGTCGACGGTCTGACCCGTCAGGTTGATGGCACGCCTGTCCCCGTCACCTTATTCACCAAAAATGGTGGCTTGTGGCTGGAGGATATCGCGGCGACCGGCTGTGATGCGGTGGGCCTGGACTGGACTATTGATATCCGTTCTGCCCGGCAGCGCATCGGTGACAAAGTGGCGTTACAGGGCAATATGGACCCGGCATTTTTGTTGGGTACGCCGGAGCGGATGCGCTTAGAAGTGCAGGCG
The DNA here is from genome assembly GCA_008015325.1 of Rheinheimera sp. Taxonomy (GTDB): domain Bacteria; phylum Pseudomonadota; class Gammaproteobacteria; order Enterobacterales; family Alteromonadaceae; genus Pararheinheimera. The sequence goes on along the minus strand of SSFI01000016.1, from coordinate 7,751 downwards.
ATTCTGGACGGTTATGGTCAGGGTTCTGGTCATGTCTTTAACTTAGGCCACGGCATCACGCCAGACGTTGACCCGGAAAAGGTCAAAGTATTTATCGAAGCAGTGCAGTCATTCAGCCGGACTTATCACCTCGATAACGACATTTAATTATTATTAGTGCGGATAAAAACCAGTCAGGCGGCTGGTTTTTTTGTTTTTGCCTTGTTGAATCGAAGCACTTTCAGGAGCTGTGATGCCTACTATTTTTGACTCTTTGCAGCTTGGTGAGCTGACGTTACCAAACCGGATTGTGATGGCACCTTTAACCCGTTGCCGTGCAGATGAAGGCCGGGTGCCAAATCAGTTGATGGCAGAATATTACACCCAGCGTGCCAGCGCAGGTCTGATCCTGTCGGAAGCGACCTCGGTGAATGCCATGGGCGTTGGTTATCCGGATACACCGGGGATCTGGTCCGACGCTCAGGTTGCCGGCTGGCGCTTAGTCACTGACGCCGTGCATGCGGCCGGTGGCCGGATTTTTCTGCAGCTGTGGCATGTTGGTCGTGTGTCGGCACCTTTATATCTGGATGGTGCCACGCCCGTGGCACCAAGCGCTGTGCGCCCGGCCGGGCATGTCAGCCTGGTGCGCCCGCTGCAGGATTTTGTCACGCCACGCGCGCTGAGCCTTGATGAAATTGTGGCGACAGTGGCGGATTACCGTCAGGCTGCAATCAACGCAAAAACCGCCGGTTTCGATGGTGTGCATATTCATGGCGCCAACGGTTATTTGCTCGACCAGTTCCTGCAAGACAGCACCAATTTGCGGGATGACCAATACGGTGGCTCTGTTGAAAATCGGGCGCGTTTATTACTTGAAGTTACAGACGCCTGTATTGAGATCTGGGGCGCCGGCCGGGTCGGCGTGCATCTGGCACCGCGAATGGATGCACACGATATGGCCGACAGCAATCCGACCGCGACCTTTGGGTATGTTGCAACCGAACTCGGTAAAAGACGTATTGCGTTTTTGTCGACGCGGGAACATGCCGCAGCGGACAGCCTGACGCCACTGCTGAAGCAACTGTTTGGCGGCGTGGTCATCGCTAATGAACAGTTTGATAAGACTCAGGCCAATCAGTGGCTGGCGGACGGCAAAGCAGATGCGGTGGCTTTTGGCATTCCGTTTATCGCCAATCCGGATTTGCCAGCGCGACTAGCTGCAGACGCACCGCTGAATCCGCCACGCAAAGAGTTGTTTTACGGCAAAGGCCCGGTTGGTTATACCGATTATCCGACGCTGTAACGTCGCGCTTTTCAGCATAAAAAAACGCCGGCAATTGCCGGCGTTTGTCTTACATATCATCAGACTCAGAACAATCGGTTTAAGCCATTCATTGCCGCGACGCGGTAGGCTTCGGCCATGGTCGGATAGTTAAAGGTGGTATGCACGAAGTACTCGACATTATTGCCGCCATTTTTCTGCATCATAATGGCCTGGCCGATGTGAACAATTTCCGCTGCTCGCTCGCCAAAACAATGAATACCCAGGATCTCTTTGGTGTCGCGGTGGAACAGCAGTTTCAGGCTGCCGACACTGGTATTGGCGATTTGCGCCCGTGCCAGATGTTTAAACTGTGCCCGGCCGACTTCATACGGAATGCGTGCTGCGGTCAGCTGTTGTTCGGTTTTGCCGACTGAACTCATTTCCGGAATGGTGTAAATGCCAACCGGAATATCTTCAATCAAGCGCGTGTCGCAGTGGCCGTGAATAATCGAATTGCCGGCAATGCGGCCTTGGTCGTACGCGGCACTGGCCAGGCTTGGATAGCCGATCACATCGCCAACCGCGTAAATGTTGTCGACCGCAGTCTGATAATTTTCATTGACCTTCAGCTGGCCACGACTGTCGGCTTTGAGGCCAACAGCTTCGAGGTTCAGCGTATCTGTGTTGCCGGTGCGGCCGTTGGCAAACAAAATGCAGTCGGCTTTCATCTTTTTGCCGGATTGCAGATGCAGAATGACACCGTCATCCAAACCTTCAATAGATTCAAACTCTTCGCCATGGCGAATAGTCACACCCGAGTTCCAGAAATGGTAACTGAGGGCATCGGAGATCTCGGCATCCATAAACGACAGTAAGCGGTCGCGGGTGTTGACCAAATCGACCCGTACGCCGAGGCCACGGAAAATTGAGGCATATTCACAGCCAATCACGCCAGCGCCGAAGATGATGATATGCCGCGGGTCTTCACTCAGTGACAAAATGGTATCGCTGTCAAAAATATGCGGATGATTAAAATCGACGTTAGCCGGGCGGTAAGGCCGGGAGCCAACCGCGAGCACTATAGTCTGCGCACTGATCACCCGCTCTGGGCCTGTCGGCGGCACAATTTTAATACGATGTTTATCCACAAAAGAGGCGTTGCCGGCAAACACTTCAACCCGGTTGCGATCGTAAAAACTACTGCGTAGCCGGACTTGTTTACGGATGACCCCGGCGGCATGTTTCAGAATTTGCGGAAAGGTCAGGTTGGACGACTGATTGTCCATCTGGAACAGCGGGTTTTCATTATATTCAATAAAACGGCTGACGGAGTGGCGTAACGCTTTGGAGGGAATTGTGCCCCAGTGGGTGCAACCGCCGCCGACCTGGGTGTGGCGCTCAATCACGGCTACTTTTTTACCGCTTTTGGCCAGATTCATCGCGGCGCCCTCACCGCCCGGGCCGGTACCGATGATAATAGCGTCGTATTCGAATTGTTCCTGAGGTTGCGCTGTTGGCTTTTTATTAGACACCTGAAATTCCGCCTGTTACCTGCTTGCAATGCCAAGATAATAGCAGCTGAAATTCAGGGAACAGAAGCAGAAAAGCCGACTTCCGTCGGCTTTTCTGTTGGTTTTACCAGAGCTTAGGCATATTGACTGATAAACAGTTGCCACTGGCGCTGTTGCAACTGCCAGTTTTGCTTCAGCTCAGCACAGTGTTTGCCTAAATCAAAATCGTTATAGCTTTGCAACAGCTGGTCTTTTTTCTGCTGCAAACCAGCTTTTTTCTGCTGTAACAATTGTTTCCGTGAATCGTAGTAGGCCTGCATCCGCTCAACCAGCAAGGCGTATTCATGTTCCATTTTTTGCATTAACTGTTCTGCATCTGGTAATTGCAGCTGCAGAGCCTTGGCCTGTGCCCGCTTAAGTTGCATCAGCGCTTTGGCTTTCACAATCTTGTCTTCCGGGCACACCTTCAGATTGCGCGTCAAACCGACAAAAGAGCAACTTTTGATCAGCCATTTCGTCGGATCAAAGTGCCACCAGCGAATACCATTACGGTAATCGAATTCAAAAATGTGATGGAAGTTGTGGTAGCCCTCGCCATAAGTGACCAAAGCCAGCCAGCCGTTATCCCGCGCGGTATTGGTGTCGGTATAAGGTTGTTTGCCCCAGATATGCGCCAGCGAGTTGATAAAGAAGGTGAAGTGGTGGCTCAGTACCAGACGCAATACGCCGACACTGAGCAACATGCCAAGGATACTGCCTGTCAGTACACCCAGTAACAGCGGAATACCGAAGTTAGTCAGCACGGTCAGTAGCAGGTAATTGTTGTGTTGCCACATCACAATTTTATTGCTTTGCAGATCGCGGACGTTGCTGTAATCACTGTAGCGCTGCGCCTGATATTCACGCAGCATCCAGCCAATGTGACTGAACCAGAAACCTTTTTTTGCGGAGTACGGGTCTTTGTCGTTCTGGTCGACAAACTTGTGATGCACCCGGTGATCCGATGACCAATGTAAGGCACTGTTCTGCAAGGCAAAAGCCCCACCGATGGCAAAAAACAGCTGCAACAACGGATGCGCGTCATACGTTTTGTGCGCCCACAACCGATGATAACCGGCGGTGATCGACATACCGCAATAGCCCAGACACAGCACTGTGGCAATGATTTCAGTCCAGCTGAAACCAACGAGAATGGCATAGGCAGGAACGCCGATCGCCGCAACCGCAAAAGTCAGGCTGAATAACAGCACGTTGGTCCAGATAATGGGGTGTTTTTCCATGATGGGTACTTTTAGCTTACAACTGTAAGCTAATTTTACTGTGCATTGAAACGTGGTCAAGGTATAAAATGAGCTTTTAGCGTAACTGTCAGCAGGTAATACGAGTGTCGAGAGCCCAGCAAAAAGAAAAAACCCGCCGTGCCATTATTGACGCGGCTTTTGCACAGCTGAGCCCGGACAAAGGTTTTTCCAGTCTCAGCCTACGCGAAGTGGCGCGCGAAGCGGGCATAGCGCCAACTTCGTTCTACCGCCACTTTGCTGATATGGATGAATTGGGTTTAACGCTGGTAGATGAAGCCGGTTTGATGCTGCGCCAGCTACTGCGCCAGGCGCGCAACCGGATTGAGAAAAACGGCAGTGTGATCCGTACGTCGATTGAAACTTTTATGGAATTTGTCGTCGGCAATAGTAACGTGTTCCGCTTGTTGCTGCGTGAGCGCTCCGGTACTTCTGCGGCATTTCGCCGCGCCGTAGCGCGTGAGATTCAGCATTTTTGCGCGGAACTTGCCGATTATCTGCGTAAAGAAACCGCCTGCCCAGATGAATATGCTCAGATGCAGGCCGAAGCCATGGTGACGCTGGTGTTCCACGCCGGTGCCGATGCACTGGATGCCAGCCCGGAAACCCGGGTGCAAATCACCTTGCGGACTATTTTACAGTTACGCTGGCTGGCACATGGTGCGGCCGGCTATGGACGCAGGCCAAAAGACTGACTAACCGTTCGTAGTTTTCCGGCGCAACCAGACGCCAGATTCCATGTGGTGGGTGTAAGGGAACTGGTCGAAGAAGGCGAACTGCTGCACTTCATGGGTTTGCGTCAATGTCTGCAGATTGTCGGCCAGCGTCGCCGGGTTACACGAAATATACAGAATGTCGTCAAACCGGCTTACCAGTTGCACGGTCGCCAGGTCGAGGCCGGCCCGTGGCGGGTCGACTAAAATGGTATTCAGTGCCAAACCATTTAAATCGATATGTTTCAGCGCATTGCCTTGTGCTAATGCTGCGCTGACGTCTTCCGCCGACATCGCTAACACCTGCACGTTGTTGATTTGATTCTGCCTGATATTCAGCTCGGCCGATTTAATTGATACTTTGGACAGCTCGGTTGCTACAACCTGGCGGAAGTAGGGCGCGAGCGCCAGCGAAAAATTGCCGTTACCACAATACAGCTCCAGCAGATCGCCCTGCAATTGTCGCGCAATATCACAGGCCCAGCCCAGCATCTGTTGATTCACCACTGCGTTCGGCTGACTGAAACTGTTTTCGACTTGCTGATAGCTGAGTTGTCGGTTGTCGACCAGCAGCTGTTCGGTAATGAAATCCCGGTCGATCAGGATTTTCTGTTTTCGGGCGCGGCCAATAAAATCCAGCGGGTGATCTGTTGTCAGTTCGGCTTTCAGTTGCCGGACTTCGTCCGCCCATTCAGCCGGCACCGGTTTTTTGTAAATCAGCGATACCAGCAATTCACCACTAAGGCCAGACAGATAATCAATCTGGTACAAGCGGTTACGCAGCAATGGCCGGCGCTTGAGTGCGTCTATCAAGCGGGGCATAAAATCGGCGATGGTTTTGATTGCGACCGGGAAATAGTCAATCCGGTGGCGGGTCTTGGTTTCTGGGTCAAACATGATGTGATACAGGTCATCGCCGTCGTGCCAGACGCGAAATTCCGCCCGGCAACGATAATGCTCGGCCGGGGATGGGAAAATTTGCGGCTGTGGCATGGCGAAACTGTGAAATAGCTGACCGACCTGCTGCGCTTTTTCCGCCAGTAACTGGGCGTATTGTGCCGGGAAAACCTGACCTGGTTGCATGATGTTGTCTCAGAACTAAGGGGCGCACATTTTAGAGGCTTTTCAGCGAGAAACCAAATGCTCTGGCCGGCGCTGTTGTGCTGATCGCAAATCTGGCAAAATAGCAGCGCTAAAGTGCGGGGGCAGATATGCGGATTGGATTTATCGACAGTGGGGTTGGTGGTCTCAGTATTCTGGCTGCGGTCAGAGCCAAAGTGCCGGCCCACTATATATATGTGATGGACAACCAATATCTGCCTTATGGCGAAAAGTCCGAAGCATTTATCCAGGCACGTCTGGCGCAGTTGTCTGCTTTACTAGTCGAACAAGGGGCTGAGCTCATTGTGATCGCCTGTAATACGGCGACCACGCAGGCGGTCGCTTCATTGCGCCAACAGTTTGAGGTTCCTTTTGTTGGTACTGTGCCGGCGATTAAACCTGCCGCTGCAAAGTATTGCCAAAGTGGTTTCACGGTGATGGCCACGCCTGCAACCTGCCGCAGCAGCTATTTACGGGGATTGATTACTGAGTTCGCGCCTGATTGTGTGGTTGAGACCGCAGGTTCCAGTGAACTGGTCCGGCTGGCTGAGCTGAAAGTCTGGTATCAGCAGGATGTCAGCAGCGCTGTTGCTGCAGAGTTGTCCAGGTTGGGATTGCAGCAACAACCGCCTGCGGCCTTGGTACTGGGTTGTACCCACTTTCCCTTTCTGACTGCGGAGCTGGCTGCTTGTCTGCCAGATACCGTTTTTCTGGATACTGCGGATGCTATTGCACGTCGCGTACAGGCGTTAGCCACGGTGGGTGGGAATGTGACTCATGCATCTGAAGAATATCGCCACTCATATATAAGTAGTGGGGCTTTGGATGAACGGCAACGAGTACGGGTGACAGAACTTGGTTTTGACCAATATCAACATTGGTCAAAACCGGCAACAACGATTTAATTACTCGTCGCTGTCCTCATTATCCTGACGCTCTTTTGCTTCACGGACTTTCAGCGTGCGGCCTTCATATTCAAAATCGTTCAGCTTCTGAATCACCTTGGCGGCATCTTTGGCTGCAACTTCAACAAAACCAAAACCACGGCGTCGGCCGGTCTGGCGATCTTTCATTAAACGTACATTTATTACTGCACCGGATTGCTGGAACAGATCCCGTACTGCCTCTTCGTTCGCTTTATACGGCAGGTTACCGACATATAAAGTGACTGAAGGGCCGCTGGCTGTCACAGTAACTGCTTTTGCCGCTGTTACGGTCGGCGCGGACTCCAGTGGTTTCAGTTCCACCAGCATAGGAACCAGAATACCAGCCAGCACTACACCGATGGTCACTGCAGTCGCAGTATCTAATGTCAGGCTGCTCAGAACAAAGCTGAAAACGAGGTAAGTGATAATAGCGAGTGCCAGGGTAAATGGCAGTGAGGATTTTAAACTTGGCAACATATGGAATTCCTGATTCTGCAAAAGGTAAGTAAATACAAAGAAAGCTTTCTACTTATAGTAGTCAATCAGCATCTTAACCAGTAGTTCGCAGGAAGCCAAGCAACTAAGCGGTTGTAAAATGGGAGTTTTTGTTTGGAAAATGCACGTTTTGTGGCTTATTTGTCCGAACGATCGCAAAACCCCAACTTTTCTCAAATTTATACTTGCGTAAGTTTCGTGACGGCCTATAATGCGCGCCATGCCGACGGGGTGAAGCGAAACGCGAAACGCCGGGTGAGTTTGAAAAGTGAAAAATAGTCGATAAAAAGACGCTTGACACGAATTAAAAACTGACTAAAATGGCCGCCTCGCAGCGAGGTTGGGGTGAAAGCCTTGAAATCGCAAGCAAGGTAAGTAAGTAGGTTAAGCAGAGTAGTTTATTTAAATAGTAAATTTCTCTGCTTGACTTAAAATCTGGGAAGTGTAAGATACGCCTCCCGCTT
>SSFI01000126.1 GCA_008015325.1 Rheinheimera sp. | reverse complement strand
GCTTAAAAGGGCCACATCTAACACTCCACATTCTCCTGCCAGAACCGGACAGGATTGATTAAAAATGTGGATCAGTTTTCGATGCAAATCTGGGGGGTTAGTGGATCACTTCTGGGTGCAATTCAACAGTTTAGCGCACGCGCGCGAACCTTGGTGAGCGTCGCTGCGGCCGCAGGCCGCAAGAGCCGCGCCGTGTTAGCCGACAGCCCGAACAACGGTAACGCGAAAACACAGACAACGCCGCACGTACAAATTTAAAAACTTACCCCGCGAACAGCTGACTTTTGCAGCTTGGCTGCCCTAAAGCGCTGAACGGGACCTGTAAATAATTGGTGAACACCAAACTACCAGAAGGGAAACGGAGAACGCAATTTCCGTTTGCTCTTTACGCAAGCAACGAACTGCCTGAACAAAGCCACCTACCCTGGTGTTGGCTGCACAACCTGCCAAAAACTATAAAACCCGATTAACGGCTAACCACCACATAAAAGGCGAGCGTTAGCGAGTCCAGCCCACGCTTTTTGTGGGCGATTTTTAATGTGATTGTTATGTTTTATCATGGATGACCAACGACATTCATTAACCAGTTAGCATCAACTTCTGTCAATGCACCCTTTTCATTTAAAGTAAAACCAATGGCATCTGTAGTCCCAAACCAATTAACAATGTACCAACGCGTCAACTGAACTACCAATAGTGCATTATCTTGAAACTCTGAACCCCAAATTGCAGGGTAATATTTTGTACCATCAATGTTTATGGGCACTTCAGAGATCCAACCTAAATTCACGATTTCATCAAAGCTCTTATTTTTATATGACTCTCTCATAACTTGTAGATAGGTCAATATTTTAGGATTCATAGCCATTAACATAACATATTAATCAACGGCAAAACGCACGCTTTAAACCCTGCGCTGTGCCTTTAATCCTTTTTAACATCAGTTAACACTACCGAAAAAAACTACAGATCTCAATCTCTTTGCCGCTGCTGCACGCTTTGAGAAACGCGAAAGCGTGCGCGGTGCCTTTGATCCAACTTGAAACATTAAATTTACATTCTACAGTTAGATTTTTGCGCTGCAGAGGGAACTGCGATGGCCTCGTCATTTTTACAACAAGTTGCGGACTATATGCGTACCCGGCGTTATGCCAAGCGCACTATTGAGACTTACCAGCACTGGATCCGGTTTTATATTCTGTTCCACAAAAAGCAGCATCCATCGCAGCTCGGCAATGCTGAGGTCGAACTGTTTTTAACCTGGCTGGCTGTGGAGCGCCATGTGGCGTTTAAAACCCAAAGCTCGGCATTGAATGCGCTGGTGTTTTTATACCGTGAATTTTTGCAGCAACCTCTGTCCTTACAACTTAATTTTAATGCGGCGAAAACTCCGCCAAAACTGCCCGTGGTACTCACCCGTGCTGAAGTCGGCGCACTATTACGATGGATCGATCCCAAATATAAACTGGTGGCACAACTGCTCTACGGCAGTGGTTTACGCTTGATGGAAGCGGTGCGGCTGCGCGTCAAAGATATTGATTTTGACTATTTGTCGGTGATGGTGTGGCAAGGCAAAGGCAATAAAAACCGTCGGGTGACGCTGGCCAGCGAGCTGGTCCCCGCATTACGACAGCAAATCATCCATGTCGAACGCTTATTGGATGCCGATATGCAAAACCCAATCTATAGCGGCGTTTGGCTGCCGTATGCGCTGGCACTGAAAAATCCGGCGGCGCCCGAGCAGCTCGGTTGGCACTATTTGTTTCCATCGAATCAGCTCAGTCGCGACCCGGAATCAAAGCTTATCCGCCGTCACCATCTCGATGAAACTTGTGTGCGCAAAGCGATCAAATTTGCCGCCTTTCAGGCCAAAATCCAGAAAAACGTCACCTGCCACACGCTCAGGCATTCGTTCGCTACGCATCTCTTAGAATCCGGCGCCGATATCCGCACAGTGCAGGAACAGCTCGGTCATAGCGACGTGAAAACCACGCAGATTTATACCCATGTATTAAGCCGCGGCGGCAATGCCGTAAAAAGCCCGTTGAGTTTGTTGTTGCATGGGGATGGGAGTTCGGCGTAATTTGGATGGGTAGGCGTACGGCGTGTGACGTACGGCGGCGCTTCGCTTGCGCGTACCTACCCGGCACCTACGCGCTGCCTACGGTCCGTTCAAGACCGTAGGCTCCCCCACTACAACTGCAGTAAAAACGGTGAATCGCTGGCCTGTAAAGCGGTGAAGTCGGCTTTGCAGCTCAAACAGTGCCAGTTGATTTCAATCAGGCTTTGCGCCACGGCGCCGCCGAGTGCGGTGCCGGGGCCGAGCAAAATCAGCTGGTCTGGTGCAAATTCGCGTACTGCTACTTGCACTGCGGTTTTAAAGTCATAGTCGCTGCTGACCTGGCTTTGGAAGGTGTAGTACCGCAGCAGCTCCGGGTTCACCGGCAAATCCGGCCAGATATGGCCCTGGCCGTCAATCAGCGGCAGTTTCGGCTGATTAAAATACTCCGCGGAAAAACGTGCTAATGCCTGATCCGACGCGTCCTGCATCAGCGGGCTGTGAAAAGCGCTGTGGCCGGCCAGTTGCATCGGGAAGCGTTCGTCGACCGGCGGTAATTGCGCCAACGCCTGCTTCACCGCCGGTGTGGTGCCGGACAGCACCGCATAACCGCCATATTGAATAGAGCGGTACATGCCGGGGATGTTCAGCGCTGCAGCCACGGCAGCCAGCCGCGTCGCGTCGGGTTGCCAATGTTCGTTCAGTACCGGATAAATCAGCTGGCCGCCGGTATCGCCGTTAATGCCTTTGCAGTTGGCGGTTAGGCCCGCCATTGCCGACATGATCTCAGTGCCGCTGTCGACATCCCACACGCCGGCACAGCTCAGCGCCGTGTACCAGCCCATCGAATTGCCGGTGACGGCCACCACTTCGTACTCATCCGGGTTGATGGCGTTGAACTGGCACAGGCCAGCGGCATAAATCAGCGCGGCGTTATTGACCGGTAACTGATGACGCGCTGGCAAGTATTTGTCGGCGCTGTCGAGCGCGGACACGGTTTCCAGCCCCAGTTGCGCCCGCACCCGGTCGATTTGATTTAATAGCGCGCTGTCGTAAAACGGCTTTAAGCAGCCAAATTCGTTTTTCTGATAAGTGCCCCGGCCCGGGCAAATCACCACGGCAGTTTTTTTGCTCATTTTTCTGCTCCATGCAACATTAACGCGGCCTCAACAATGGCACCTTTCGACGGCAACACGTGATAAGCCGCGGCGCCAAGCGGGATAAAACTGTCTTCGGCGCAGAGCCGGCTGATGTGATAGTGGTTTGGCTTGAGCTCGTGCAGTGCGGTGAATAACTCTTCGCTGAGGCTACCGCGTTTGCGGCATTCATCAACAATCAGCACTTTGCGGCAATCGCCGATGGCAGCGGCGATTTTGTCCGCATGCAGCGGCACTAAATAACGGATATCCAGCACGCGGGCGCGGATGCCCTGTGCCGCCAGCAGTTGTTGCGCCTGACGCGACAGGTAAAAGCCGTTGGCGTAGCTGACAATCACTATGTCTGTCTGACCAGAACCATCGGCTTCGACTACCGCCGGCGTACCAAATTCTGGCAATGCTGCATCCGGCGCAGGTAATTCAAAGGTCCAGCCGTTGTCGCCCGGCTCATGTAAATCGCGTGTCATATACAGCGCAATCGGCTCTAAAAACACGATTAAACGGTTGTCGCGATAGGCCAGCTCGACCGCCTGGCGCAGCAATAACGCGGCGTCTGCGCCATTCGACGGGCAAATCAGCAACAGGCCCGGAATGTCGCGGAACACGGCAAAGCTGTTGTCGTTGTGGAAATGGCCGCCAAAACCGCGCTGATAAGCCAGGCCGGCGATACGCACCACCATCGGGTTTTGATACTGGCCGTTGGAGAAAAACGGCAGCGTCGCCGCTTCGCCGCGGATTTGGTCTTCGGCGTTATGCACATAAGCCAGGAACTGAATTTCCGGCAGCGCCAGTAAGCCTTGCTGCGCCGCTCCGATCCCAAGGCCCAAAATACTTTGCTCGTCTAACAGCGTGTTAATGACGCGGTTCGGGCCATATTGCTGCACTAATTGCTGCGTGACGCCATACACGCCGCCTTTTTTGCCAACGTCTTCGCCCATCATCACGGCGGTTGGGTAACGGGCGAAAATTTCATGCAGCGTCCAGTTAATGAGCTTGGCCATATGCTGCGGCTTGCCGAGGTTATGTTTGTCAAAGCCAAGCACCGTGCTGCGCTCAGCCAAAGGCAGCGCTGGTTTGCCACTTGGCGGCGGCACAATGGATTTCATCACGGAAGCCGCATCCGGCAGTTTGGGTCTTTGCGTCGCTTCAAACGCGACGCGGGCGATTTGCTGGTCTAAATGTTCAATCTGCGCCGCCAGCTGCGCTGCAGTTTCGACGCCGCGGCTCAGTAATAACGCAGTCGCGTACAGCAGCGGGTCTTGCTCCAGTTCGCCTTCAATTTGTTCTTTTTTCCGATACGCCACTTCAGCGTCGGCACCGGCATGGCCAAACAATCGGTAAGTTTTTAAATGCAGCAACGCCGGTTTGCGTTTGCTGCGGACAAACTCGACCGCCGCCTGCGCCGCGCTATACACGTTGCCCAAATCGCGTGAATCAGCGGTAAAAGTCTGCATATGCGGCGACAGGCTATGTGCTATCCAGCCGCACGGCGTTGGCGTCGAAATACCTAAGCCATTGTCTTCACACAAAAACAGTACCGGCACCGGCACATGCTGGTAGTCCGCCCAGCAAGCGGCATTAATGGCGCCCTGTGCGGTGGAATGGTTGGCCGAGGCATCGCCAAAACTACACACCGCAATGGCGCCATGCGGCCAGTTGCCATCGATGCCTAAGCGCTCGGATAAATCGATGGCAAAACCGGTGGCGACGGCTTTGGGTAAATGCGAGGCAATGGTCGAGGTTTGCGGCGGCACACAAAGCGGCAAGCTGCCTAACACCTTATGACGGCCGCCGGAGATTGGGTCGTCGCTGGAGGCGGCGAAGCTCAGCAGCATGTCGTACAACGGCGTGCTGCCGTTTAATTGCTTGCTGCGCTCGATAAAAAAGGCACCGCTGCGATAGTGCAAAAACGCCGGATCTGTGCGGTTTAGCACATGAGCCACCACGGCATTGGCTTCGTGGCCGCTTGAGCCTATGGTGTAAAAACTCTGGCCTTTGGCCTGCAGCAGCCGCGAGCGTAAATCCAGCAACCGGCTTTGCAGCATCGACTGAAAGATCTGTGCCAGCACTGGCGTGGGCAGATTGTCGGCGCCGGAGACAGGGGTTGGCAGGCGGCCGTCACGCACGCGCTGGATGTAGCTTAAAGCCCAGGGATGGAATTCTTGCTGGCTCATCGGAAGTCCTTGGTTTTATTTTTAATTCTTCACTCAGGCGTGCCATTAGTGATGCTGCCCCATGGCCGGACGAGCAGGCGACGACTTGGGATAAGCAGACCCTCTGCGGCAGGGACGCCGCAGAGGAGCCCCCATGGATGGGTTCACGGCGAGTCTGCGTTTCCAAGTGGTCGACTGCTTCCGCATAGCCGCTCAGTCTTTCTCAAACTCAGAAAAACGCCTGCAACCCGGTGATCGCGCGCCCCAAAATCAAAGCGTGTACATCGTGCGTGCCTTCGTAGGTGTTGACCGCTTCTAAGTTCATCACGTGGCGAATGACATGGTATTCGTCGGCGATGCCGTTGCCGCCGTGCATATCGCGGGCGATGCGCGCAATTTCCAGTGCTTTGCCACAGGAATTGCGTTTGATCAGGCTGATGGTTTCAACCGGCAATTGACCGGCGTCCATCAGGCGGCCGGCTTGTAAACAGCCGAGCAGGCCTAAGTTGATATCAGTTTGCATATCGGCCAGCTTTTTCTGAATGAGCTGAGTTTGCGCCAGCGGCCGGCCGAATTGTTGCCGGTCCAGCGTGTATTGGCGGGCCGCGTGGAAGCAGAATTCGGCGGCACCCAGTGCGCCCCAGGCGATACCGTAGCGCGCTTTGTTCAGGCAACCAAAAGGACCGGACAAGCCGCTGGCGTTGGGTAGTAACTGTTCTTCCGGCACAAAAACTTCGTCCATGACGATTTCGCCGGTGATGGACGCGCGCAGGGAAAACTTGCCTTCAATTTTCGGTGCGCTGAGGCCTTTCCAGCCTTTTTCTAAGATAAATCCGCGGATGACGCCGTCTAACTTGGCCCAAACCACAAACACATCGGCAACCGGGCTGTTGGTGATCCACATCTTCGCGCCGGAAAGCACATAACCGCCGTCGACTTTTTTCGCTGTGGTGCGCATGCTGGCCGGGTCTGAACCGGCGTCTGGTTCGGTCAGACCAAAGCAGCCAATCCATTCACCGGTGGCCAGTTTTGGCAGGTATTTCATCCGCTGCGCTTCACTGCCGTAGGCGTGAATTGGATGCATCACTAAGCTGGATTGCACCGACATGGCGCTGCGATAGCCGCTGTCTACCCTTTCGACTTCACGGGCGACCAGGCCATAAGAAACATAATTGACGCCGGCACAGCCGTATTTTTCCGGCAAGGTTGCGCCTAATAAACCCAGTTCGCCCAGTTCGCGCATGATCTCGACATCAAAGTGTTCATGCCGGTTGGCCATCAGCACCCGGCTCATCAGCCGGTCCTGACAATAATCATGGGCGGCTTGTTGGATCATACGTTCTTCGTCGGTTAACAAGGCCTGGAAAGAAAACGGGTCTTGCCAGTTAAAAGCGGTTTTGCTCATCAGAAAGGCTCCGGTGCTGGCGTCGGCAGCGATTTGGCGCCGACACTAAGATGTTGATTGCCATCTTATTGACGGCGGGTTTAAAGTTAAATCATATAGAAACTGTCACACCTATAGGAATTCCCTATGGATACACGTCAGCTGGCTTATTTTGTCGCGGTTTATGAGCAGCGTAGCATCAGTGCGGCAGCGCGCCAGCTGGATATTGCCCAGCCGTCGGTGTCCAGTGCGCTGCAGCAGCTGGAACAGCAACTCGGCACTGTTTTGTTTATCCGCCTGCCCAAAGGAGTACAACCGACGGAGGATGCTGAACGATTGTATGTGCAGGCTTGTCAGTTACTCAGTCAAATGCAGGCGCTGCAGGCGTCTTTTAATAAGCCTGCCAAGCGGCTGCAATTTCGGTTGGGGTTAGTCAAAGCGCTGGGTGTCGAACGGATGAGCCAGCTGCTGAAGGATTTTAACAGCCAGCTGCCCGGCCTCGAGCTGCATCTGGTGGAACCCGACGAGCCTTGCGATGCGCGTATTATCAACATCCGCCAACTCAAAGCCGGCGAGTTATATCAACCGCTTTGGACCGATTCTTATCTGCTGGCGCTGCCGGCGCAGCATCCGTTGTGCACGCAAGCCGAGATCCAACTGACTGATTTTAAGAAGTTACCGCTGATTAAACGCACGCCCTGCGAAGCCTGGGACCAGGTCGCGCTGGCGCTCAGTAAAGCCAATATCAAGCCGCAAATTCGCGCCAATATTCATACCATCGAATACGCCATAGGCCTGGTCGGCGCCGGCATTGGCTGTGCTTTGTTGCCGGATTTTGAAATGCAGAAATTCCGCCCCGATCTGCAATACCGCGCCATTCAGGGCCCGCAACTAACCCGCGAACTGGTGCTGGCTTTTGATAAAAACCAGCAGCATCAGCGGGCGGTGAAACTGTTATGTGAGATTGCAGCGCGGGGGGTAAGTCAACAAAGCCGGGGGTGAAATACTCCGACGTGCACAAAACTGTGCCTCATCTTGATTTGACAGGATGGCGGGAACAGGTCCCGCCTCCTGCTTTTCCTGGCGGTAAATTAACAACTGCTATTGCATTGGGCTTAACAGTTGAGGTTTACCAAATTGTTTTAACTGACCACTGTGATGTTCGATCAGCGCACGCCAGAAACTCTCCAGGCTGCCCAATGCCTGTTGTGAGGAGTAAGCCATGCCGTTACCAACAAAACCAGCACCAATCACATAAACATCAGCCCCTGCAAAATCGCCACTAAGCCCAGCTTTGCTGACCTTTGCCAGCTCTGCAGTACTATCAATTTTGCGCACAGAGTTCTTCGAATAAAAGCTGGTGATACTGCTGTTTTCCAACATATCACTGACAATCAACAGTACTTTACGTTCCTCACCGATACTGCCCAGCACTTCAGTACCAACCTGTAAGATACTGCCGATCAGTTCCGTTTTCGGAAAGTCAGTAGTCCCGTCTCCAAAGGCATCCCGTAATTTCTGATGCATTTTGCCTTTTGCTTTAACCTGAGCTTTGATACAGGCATCAAACTTGTTCAAAGTCATTTTTCCGATGCTGTTACGCACATCTGCCGGCAGAGGACTATCAAACCAGCCTTTATAAACCAGATCGGTATATTTTCCTTGAGCATTAGCACTGAAGGCAACCAGCTGCACCTGATCGCCCGGCGAGACAAACTGTTCTACCTGCTGGTGCACTGATTTTTTCAAAGCATCGTCAAGTCTCGCAGTCTGGTCGACGATCACAACCAAGTGACGGCTAGCCGAAGCTGGTTTGTGATCAGTCAGCTGCAGTGCATCGTAACAACTCGGCACATCCCCCGGCTGCACAGCCCCAGCTTGCCCTGTCAGCCAAAAACTGGTTATGAGGATACTTAACTGGATTGCTCTCATGAGGACAATTTTCCTTCTGAAATCAGTTTTTGTCGAATCCGCTCCCGCCGCTGCTCTGGAGTTTCGACGGCACGAGCCTCGGCCAGTAATTCAGCTTCCAGTTCGGCGTCTGACTTGGTCTGCTCCGCTTCTGCTAACAGTTGAGCTTCAATCGCAGCATCGTCAGCTTCGGCGGCAGATGTGGGGGTACTAATCTGTTGTTCTACCACTTTTGGCGCCGATGACACTGATTCAGCTGCGGGCTGACGTATGCCTCTTATCTCTTCGTTACGCTGATTCCGCAGCACTTTGGTTTGCTCATGCTCATTTTCACGTACTGACTCCTCCCGGCCTTTTTGAAGGATATAAGCTCTGAAAGTACGATCTTTTGCCGTCCGCATCAGCTGCTGGGTGTCGCTACGGGTGGTTGTCTGCGCCAGAGATTTGCTCATCTTAGATGTCAGAGTCGCCAGTGTACGGTCTGCAAGACGCGCAATAATATCCTGCTGCTGGCGCACAAAAGTCTCATACTGGCGGCGAGTACTGTGGTGACGCACGGAAACCCAGGCAAGCAATGACTCTTTGCCGGCAAAACCAGTTGCATAAGCAACCCAGGTGGCAAAAGCCTGTAATACCAAGAACAACATAGCAAGCATACCGAAAGTGAACCAGCTGCCCATCTTCGTTGCTTGGCAAACTTCATTTTCGCCCTCATCAACCGCTTCGCGCGCTTGTTCTACTACAGCACTTGGTGGCGCTGACGCTGCGTCACTATACATCGCCTCAAATGACTGCCCTGAACTGGCGGTCTGACCGCTCAGACACATTGCATCCTGTGCTTGCACCTGTTTCAGTACCATCACACGAACCCCAGTGATAATCAGCGCAATGACTAAAATGAAGGCGATAGTTGCTTTGATAAAACCGTAGGATTCGCGACCTTTGTTTATCTTCATCCTTGCCAACCGGCGCATATAAGCCGGTTGTTGTTCATCATTAGATTTTTCAATAGTTTGGTCACTGAGTACCACATCCAGATTGTCCGGCTTGTCTGGATTGCGATCGCTGTTGTAAGAATTCCGGATTTGACGGATCAGACTATTTTCATACATCTGATGCCCCATACGGTGTGTCATAAAGGCCAATACCACAGCGAAAGCAATAGCCAGAATAGTGGCAATAATCTGCGCAGTATTCTCACTCGCGTTCAGGTTGACGAACCCTGCCATTGAGTAACTAAACCCCCAGGCTTCGAGTACCAGTACGACAAACAGACCGACGTAGTGATACCAGGACAAGGCACTGCGACCTGATTCGCCCATAATCGCCAGATATTCTTTACAACGGTCGTAATAATCGCCATCGGCTTCATAACGCTCAAAATGTACAGCGTAATCTTCACAGACGACTGTTTCCGAACTAAACCAACGACCATCGTTAGACTCGTCTTTGGCCAGACTATTCAGTTTGCCGAACAATGGCATCCGGTATTTCAAGTTAGTAAACCACAACGATACTTTGTCCCACTTCATCCAGGCCAGATAACTGAGCACCAGGGCGGTAGCCAGAATCAGACATAGCAGTTGCCAGTAAGTGGCAAAAAAAGTTTGCAAATCCATCTATATTCCTTGTTGTTTTTTTGTGTCAAATCTTCACAAGTGACAGTTCAACTTCACGACCAAATAACTGTCGCGCACTAAATTAATGCCCGCTTCGTTGCCTTTGGTCGCGACCAAAGTTGGGATCGAAAACTGATGCAACGCGTCCTGCACCGACAAAGTGCCTTCCGCCGAATCTTTGCGGCCGGTAAACGGAAAACTGTCCGGGCTGCGCTGACACTGGCTGTTGATATTGATGCGGCCCACCTGATTGGCGAACATATCAATTAATGGGCCTATCGCGCGGCCATCGGTGCCGAAAATACTGAGTTGCTGGCCGAAGTTGCTGTGAATGACATAGTCGATGACTTCCGAAATATCGTCATATGGCACAACCGGCACTAAAGGCCCGAATTGCTCTTCCTGATACAACCGCATCGCCGGTGACACCGGATACAGCAGCGCCGGGCGCATCAGACTGCCGGCAAAATCGCCGCCGCCGGGATTCACCACTTGCGCGCCGTGATCGCGAGCATCAGCAATCAAAGCCGCCATCGCGTCAGTTTTACCCGGCTCCGGCAATGGCGTAATTTGCGCGCCGGCCTGCCAGGGCATCGCCAGTTTTAACGCGTCGATCTGCGCTGCCAACAGCGGCAACAAAGCTGCAGCCTGTGCCCGTGGTACAAAAATGATTTTTAACGCGGTACAGCGCTGACCGTTAAAGGCTAAAGCACCGGCAATGATTTCTTTGGCGCTGGCTTGCAAGTCTGCACAAGGCAGCACTATCGCCGGGTTTTTCGCATCAAGGCCGAGCACCGCTTTTAACCGGTGTGGTTTTGGATGTAGCCGTTTTAAATCACTGGCACCTTTGTTGGTGCCGATAAAGGCCAGCACATCGACTTTACCGCTTTGCATCAATGCGCCGACGGTTTCACGGCCCCGGCCATAAATCACGTTAATGACACCGGCCGGAAAACAATCGCGAAAAGCTTCCAACAAGGGTTCAATCAACAGCACACCGTATTTCGCCGGCTTAAACACCACGGTATTGCCCATCATCAGCGCCGGGATCAACGTGGTGAAGGTTTCATTCAGCGGATAGTTAAAAGGCCCCATACAGAGCGCGACACCGAGCGGCACGCGGCGAATTTTGCCCAGTACACCTTGCTCGGTAATAAAATGGCTGTCGGCACGGTCTTGTTGCTTCAACGCCTGAATCGTATCGCGGATGTAGTCACAGGTGCGGTCAAATTCTTTCGCCGCATCTGCCGCATTTTTGCCAATTTCCCACATCAGTAAGCGCACCACTTCGTCACGCTTTTGCGCCATCGCGGCGAGGAATTGTTCAACATAGCGGATGCGTTGCAGCAACGGCATCGTCGGCCATTCACCACGGCCCAAATCATAAGCGCGCACCGCTGCATCCAGTGCCGTCAGTGCCGCAGCACTGTCCAGCAGTGGCGTAGCGCCAAGCCGCGCCGGCGCGATGTCTCCGCTGGTTTCATCGCGGATTTGCACCGGACTCAACACTTCCGCCAACTCGCCGGACCAATGGCAGAGCTCACCATCAATCAGATAGTGCCGCTGCGCCAGATAAACCGGCGCCGGAAACTCCGCAGCGACTTGCGCGGCGGTCGGGAATAACAAAGCTAACTCAGACATACACAGTTCCTTATCTAGTAAATCGTGTTGTGTCCGTGGTTGAAAATACTGGTCGCGTTTAGCGCAACTCTTTTTAAATCAGCGTTTTACAAACTGTAATGCGCCTTAAAAGCACGGAAATTATCCATGCTGACAATAGCGCCGGTATGTTCGACGACAAAACCTGCCAGCGCCGCCGCCAGCTGTGCCGCCGCTTTGGGTGATTGCCCGGCGAGGCGCGCCGCCAGGTAACCGCCGTTAAAAGAATCCCCAGCTGCTGTGGTATCCACTACTTTTTTCACCGTCACTGCCGGCATCACAAACCGCTCGCCGCCGGCCCAGACCACAGCGCCGTCTTTGCCGTTTTTCACCACAATTTCGCCGGTGCCAAGCGCTTTGAGCTGGGTGATCACATCGTCACAACTTTGGGCGTTAAACAGCACTTTGTGGTCGTCCAGGCCTGGTAAGGCAATGTCTGACAGCGCATAAGCGCGCTCAAAAGCCTCGCGGCATTGCTGCACGCTTTGCCACAGCACCGGGCGATAATTCGGGTCAAAGCCAATCCTGACGCCGGCGGCTTTTAATTCCGCCACCAAGGCGAATAAATCCTCGCGATCCGCTTCAGATAAAATCGCGAGGCTAATGCCGGAGAAATAAAACCAGTCGGCACTGGTCAGCGGGCTGATGTCGTTGCGAGCGCGAAACAGCTGCAGCGTTTGTTTGGCGGCTGAACTGTCGCGCCAATAAACAAAACTACGTTCGCCAAAAGCGTCGGTATTGATCATGTACAAACCTGGCCGCGCAGTTTTGCTTCTTTGCAACAAACCGCTGCCGAGTTTTTCTGCTTCAACCGCCGCCAGCAATTTATCGCTGATAAGGTCGGAGCCAATCGCCGAGAAAAAGTCGACCTGCAGCGCCGGATTGACGCGCTTGAGGTACACCGCGGTGTTAAACACATCGCCGGCGAAATTCTGGTGATAGACGTTTTCCACGAGCTGATACAGCTCGACCATACATTCGCCGAAAATCACTACGCGTTGCGATTGCTGTTGTTGCGTTGTTGCCATCAGCAGGCTCCTGTCAGGCCGTTTTTTTCAGTTGCGGCGCTTGTTTATCGGCTAATACATCGGCGGCAATTTGCAGCGACTGTTCGGTCAGCCGGCGCACCGCGTCATAGTCAGCGTTTTGCAGCGCAGCAGCCGGCGTCAGCCAGCTGCCACCGACGACAAACACGTTCGGCAGTGCCAGATAATCCGCCAGATTGTTAATACCGATGCCGCCGGTCGGGCAGAACTGCACTTTGGGTAAAATGCTGCGCACGGCCGACAACAACCCCGGGCCGCCACTTAAATGCGCCGGGAAAAACTTCAGCTCGGTTAAGCCCATTTCATGGGCCGCAGCCATTTCTGTGACGGTCTGCACGCCGGGCGCTAACGGTAAGCCGGTCGATAACATCGCTTCCAGTAATTTAGTGGTCGCAGCCGGGCTCACCAGAAACTGCGCGCCAGCCCAGTGGCATGCCTGCGCCTGTTCAGCGTTCAACACAGTGCCGGCACCGACCAGCAGCTCCGGCAACGCGGTACGAATGGCGGAAATCGCCGCTAAGGCTTTTGGCGTGCGCAGCACCACTTCCACGGCTTTGACGCCGCCTTCCTGCATGGCGCGGGCGATGGCGACCGCCTGCTCCGGCTGTTCGGTCTGAATAATAGGCAGCAGCGGGCTGCCGTTTAATAAGGTCGATAAGGCCTTCATGCATCAACTCCGGGGATAAACTGCGATAAATCGGCGCTGGCGCCGTTCAGGATTGGACTCAGCTGCTGATAGGCCTGCCAGAGCGCAGAGACAAAAGCGGTCTGATTAACGAGGTCAGCGGCAAAAATGCTGTCGAGCGCCAGCCACAGCGGCACGTCGGTGCGGGCGTCGCCGGTGCACTGCGCGGCAGTGGCCAGCAACAGCGGTGCCAACGGGTCAACCAGTGCCGGCGCCTGCTCGCCCTGCTGCTGCGCCTGCCGGGCGCGTAAACGAATAAACTGCAGCCAGCTGGCGATGGCTAAAGCCAGCAAACGCACCGAACGACCGGCCGCTAAGTTGTCGCGGATCACCGGCAACAAGCGCATTTGCAGTTTTTGCGAACCGTCCCAGGCGATTTGCGCCAGCAAATGCCGCACGGACGGGTTTTCAAAGCGGCGGAAAATATCGGCGCTGTATTGCGCCAAATCTAAGCCATCAACCAAAGGCACCGAAGGCAGAATTTCATTGTTGACCAATGCCTGCACCAGCTGGCTTAACTGCGGCTGTGCCATCGCATCAAATACGGTCTCAATGCCGAGCAGCGAGCCGAGATAGGCCAGCGTCGAATGTGGCGCATTTAATAAGCGTAATTTGGCTTTTTCAAAGGCGGTGACGTCTTTGGTGAAAATCACACCCACGTCGCGCCAGGCTGGTTGGTCGGCTGGCAGAATATCTTCCACCACCCACTGGCAAAAGGCTTCGCGTTTGACTGGCCAGGCGTCCTGCACACCCAAGCGCGTGGCGACTAAATCACGCAGCGCGTCGTCGGTGGCCGGCGTAATACTGTCGACCATCGAACAAGGGCAGATTAAGTCGGTCAGTTGCAGCAAGAAGTCGACATCTTTGGCGAAAAACTGAGCATTGGCAGCGAAACTGCGTACTGCGGCTTTGAGCTTATGGCCATTATCGGTCAGGTTGTCGCAGCTCATCAGCATCAGCATGGGCAAACCGACCTGATGGCGCAGCCACAAAGCCTGCGTCAGCAAACCAATGGCGGATTTCGCTTGTGAGACCGCGTCCGGCAGCTGCAAATCGGCGGCGATGTCGGCGTGGCTTAAATCCAACTCGCCACTGCTATTCAGGCAATAGCCTTTTTCGGTGATGGTCATCGTCACATATTTGCAGCTGGCTGCCGTTAAGCGCGCCTGTACTTTGGCGTAATCCAAAGGCGCCACTAGCACTTCAGCGATACTGCCAATTAAGGATAACTGCGTGTCTTGTTCCATCTGCGCTAAGGCATAGAGCCCATCCTGCGGGTTCAGCGCTTCTGCGACGTCTTTGCTTCGCATCGACACGGCACAAATCCGCCAGTTGCCGCCGGCTTTGGCCATCGCCGCATCGGTGTAAAACGCCTGATGGCCGCGGAAAAATGCGCCCGGGCCTAAATGCACAATGCCGATTTGTGGGCTTTCGCCGTTTTTTAAATAAGCCGGTAACAAAGCGCCGGCACTTTGCAGATTTAACCGCTTCATAACTGATACGCCTGTTTTGCTAAGCGGTACGTCAGGTCATAGGCCAGTTCGTGCGCTTCGTCTTCGTTTAAGCGTTGTTCGGCCACCAGCTGGGCGAGGAAACGGCAGTCGATGCGCCGTGCCACGTCATGCCGTGCCGGAATGGACAAAAAGGCGCGGGTGTCGTCGTTAAAACCACAAGTGTTATAGAAACCGGCGGTTTCAGTGACCTGATGGCGGAAGCGCAGCATGCCTTCCGGTGAGTCGTGGAACCACCAGGCCGGGCCTAGTTTTAATGCCGGGTAATGGCCGGCCAGCGGCGCCAGTTCGCGGGCGTAGGTGGTTTCGTCCAGCGTAAACAGGATGATATTGAGCCGCGCTTCGTTACCGTATTTCTGCAGCAGTGGTTTTAACGCCTGTACATATTCAGTCGGGCTTGGAATATCAGCGCCTTTGTCCGGCCCAAACCGTTCAAAAATCACCGCGTTGTGGTTACGGTGCGCACCCGGGTGAATTTGCATCGTCATGCCATCTTCGAGGCTCATGCCAGCCATTTCAGTCAGCATCTGGCCGCGGAACAGTTCGGCATCAGCGGCACTGGCACCTTTCAGGCAACGGGAGAATAAGGCTTCAGCTTCGGCCAGCGGCAAATCTGCAGTATTGGCGGTCGGGTGGCCGTGATCTGTGGCCGTCGCGCCATGGTCGCGGAAAAAGGCGCGGCGAATTCTGAGCGCCTGCAAATAACCCTGCCAGTGACTGGTATCTTGGCCGGTGATCTCCCCCAGTTTTTGCACGTTCGCGGCAAAATCAGCGCGATCAGCATCGACCACGTCGTCAGGCCGGAAGGTGGTGATCACGCGTTTTTCAAAACCAGTGCCTCTGAGTTTGGCGTGGTGTTTTAAGTCGTTCAGCGCGCCTTCGGTAGTGGCGATCACTTCGATATTAAAGCGATCTAACAGCGCGCGTGGTTTAAAGGCTTCAGTCGCAAGTGCGGCGTTGATATGGTCGTAATACAGATCCGCCGTCGCTGGGCTCAGGCTTTCGCGCAGGCCAAACACGTCATGAAATACTGAATCCAGCCACATCCGCGACGGTGTACCGCGGAACAGATGATAATGCGCGGCGAAAATATGGAAGATTTTGCGATAGTCAGTTTCCACCGCCACACCGTCGCGCCGGCGGATGCCAAGTTGTTCCAGCGTGATACCCTGGCTGTACAGCATGCGGAACACATAATGATCCGGCAGCAACAGCAGGCTGGTGGCATTGTCCCAGTTCTGGTTGTCGGCAAACCAGCGCGGGTCTGTGTGACCGTGCGGGCTGACAATCGGTAAATCTTTAATCCGCGCATACAAACGCCGGGCGATATCGCGTTGCAGCGGATCGGCGGCAAACAGCCGGTCGGGGTGTAAGGCTAAAACTTTACTTGATGCGATATTGCTCTCTGCGCTCATCTTTGTTCTCTTCGCTGTTTGCCCGTTTTTTACTCAAGGGCCAATTAATTTCTGCCGTCCCGGCCTTTAAAGTGCTGTTAAAGCGTCACGCCGTTTTTCCAGATGGCGATCTCTTTGTTCTGATAAATCTCGTTCCGTGTCCGCTGCCCGGATGCTACAGCAACCAGATAACGGAAAAATTCTTTGGCAAATTCAGTAGGTTGCACACCCGGTTGCAACATGGCGCCGGCGTCATAGTCAATCCAGGTCGGCTTGCGTACTGACAAGGCGGTGTTGGAACTGATTTTGACCGTCGGCACCGGAAAACCGAGCGGCGTGCCGCGACCTGTGGTGAACAACAACAAGGTCGCACCGGCGGCGGTTAAAGCAGTAGACGACACCGCGTCATTGCCCGGCCCTTGTAACAAGGTCAGGCCCGGCACTTTGGCGCGCTCGCCATAGCCAATGACCTGTTCAACCACAGCGCTGCCGCCTTTTTGGATAGCGCCTAAGGATTTTTCCTCCAGCGTGGTGAG
Organism: Rheinheimera sp.; assembly: GCA_008015325.1. Taxonomy (GTDB): domain Bacteria; phylum Pseudomonadota; class Gammaproteobacteria; order Enterobacterales; family Alteromonadaceae; genus Pararheinheimera. The sequence continues at coordinate 37,648 of SSFI01000126.1, read as the reverse complement.
GCCACCGGCTTTGTTGCCAGGACTGGGGTTTTCATACACCGGCTGGTTGTTGGCGATGAAATACTGTTTAAATTCATTGACTAAGCTGACGATATCGCTGAACACTTCTTTGCTGCGCGCCCGAGCCATCAATACTTGTTCAGCGCCAAACATTTCCGGCGTTTCGGTCAGAATCACTTTAGCACCGGCACTGGCGGCTAAATCGGCGATTTGGCCGACCAGCGGGTTGGCCGTGAGGCCTGAGAAACCATCTGAGCCACCGCATTTCATACCAAAACTGAGTTTGCTGACCGGGCACGGCTGACGGCTATCGCTGGCCATCAACTGCAGCAATTCAATCGCCGCGCTGAGGCCTTCTTCGTCTTCGTCTGTCACTTGCTGTGCGTTAAAAGCGCGAATACGTGCCGGGTCCAGATGTTCCAGCCCCATTAACAAAGTCGTCAGCTGATTGTTTTCACAGCCAAGGCCAATGATCAGCACAGCGCCGGCGTTGGGATTTTGCGCGAGGCCCGCTAATACACTGCGCGTATGCGCCAAATCGTCGCCGAGCTGCGAGCAGCCAAACGGATGGGTATAAGCAAACACGCCGTCGATATTGGCAAGGCCGACACTTTCAACATACTGCTGCGCCGCTTTGGCAATGCGGCTTGCCGCCTGATTGACGCAGCCAACAGTGTTTAAAATCCACAGCTCATTGCGGGTGCCCGCTTCGCCATTGGCACGCGGATAACCCATAAATTCAGTCGGTAAATCCGCAGGATAGATGCCGTTATCGGTAGTTAAACCACTGTACTGATAAGCCAGTTCACCATCGAGCGCAGTTTTTAAGTTATGGCTATGGATATGACCACCGACCGGCACGTCCTGTGTCAGCACGCCGATGGCATAACCATATTTCACCACGCTGTCGCCGGCCTTTAAGGCCGTCAGCGCAAATTTGTGCCCGGCCGGCACTTCCGCCGGTAAGCGAATGTCGCCGCTGGCGGTGCTTAATACCAGACCTGCGTCCAGCTGCTGCAAGGCGACTGCGACATTGTCCCGCGCGTGTACCTGCCACTGCAGAATGTCCGGCGTTTGTAAAAGCGGCGCGCTGCAGCTTGCGCTTGAATTTGGTTTTGCTTCGATTGCCATTACGTCAGCACCTGTGTTCTTGGTTAGTCACAGCGGGTCAGCTGCAACCGATTCATTCATTTAAATGCATATACTGTCTATCGGTAGCAATATGACAGTAAAAAATCAGCGCCAGGCTATTTATCGCTGATAGCGCCACGGCTGACCGTTGACCAGCACCTGCTGACAATCCAGCTGGCCAACCGCTTCCAGCACACCGACACTCTGGCAATTCACCCGCACACTGGATAACTGCAGCGGGCCTATTTGCGCTTCGGGGAAACCGCGCAGTTCAAACAATCTGTCGGCCTTGTCGACCTGTAAGTTGTGCACTGAAATATTCCGAACCGTCGGCAAAAACGCGCCATCCCGGCCTTCTTCGTAAAAATAGTTCACGACTATGACGTCTTTAACTTCGCCGATAACGATGTCCCGCAGGGCCACAGTATCAATCAGGCCGCCTCTGAGCGCGTTGGTTTTGATACGCAGGCCGCGGTCAAGATGCAGGCTACTCATCAACAACCGCCTCGCAAAAATATGATGGGCGCCGCCGGAAATTTCGCTGCCGATCACCACACCGCCGTGGCCGGCTTTCATCGTGCAATCCTGGATCAGCACTTGTTCCACCGGTCGATTGATACGCCGGCCATCGGCGTTGCGGCCAGATTTCAGCGCGATACAATCGTCGCCGGTATCAAATAAACAATGTTCTATCAGCACACGGCGGCAGGATTCCGGATCGCAGCCGTCGGAATTTGGCCCGTGCGATACGACTTTCACGCGGCTAATCAACACATCCTCCGACAACACCGGGTTTAACACCCAAAACGGTGAATTCTGTAACGTCAGGCCTTCCACCAGCACTTTGTTGCACTGATACACCTGAAACAGCGGCGGGCGCAGGAAATTTTCCGGCAATACCCGTTCCGTCACAGGTTTACCCTGCTCCACCCACTGCATCAATAAATTACGGCCGCTATGCTGCACTTTGCTGTCGTCCACCGGCCAGGGCGTATGTTTCCATTGGCCTTTCCACGGCCACCAACTGCTGTTACTGCCGCCACCATCGATAGTGCCTTGGCCGGTGAGGCCAATATTCTCTGCACCAAAAGCATAAATCAGCGGCTGATACCCCATCAGCTCCATGCCTTCCCAGCGGGTAAACACCAACGGCAGATAAAGTTCTGTCGCCGGATGAAAAGCTAACAACGCATCTTTTGCGACATGCAGCTCAACATTGGATTTCAGCGTTAAGGCACCACAGGGCCACACGCCAGCCGGCACCAGCACCCGCCCGCCACCGGCCTGATGGCAGGCGTCAATCGCGCGCTGAAAGGCCGCTCTGTTGTGGCGCGCCGTATTGAAATCGCCTTGCTGACCGGTATGAGCAGCAAAAGCGCTGACGTTAAATACCCGGGAAGGAAAACTGGTGCGGGCCAAATCACGTTCAATCGCATCAGCCTGATCCCATAACAAATCCAGCGCTTCGCGCGGCGGATAGCTGATTGCAGCTGCCGGGCCTGCCGCTGAACTGCAACGCCATAGCGCCAATGGCAGCGCAGCAGCGAGGCCGGCTTTGAGAAATTGGCGTTTAGGCATGTTTGGCATCGGTGATCCCTGCGTTTCGTGACGGCGGCTGATGAACCTGAGTTAAGGTTGATTTGCAGCCTGAATTAAAAAGCAGCATAAGACAAGCTGCCACCGGTGGCAATAGCAAGACAAAAAATTTTGCCACCGCAGGACAGAAATCAGACCAGCAGCCGGGCATCACCACAATCGGAGATGCCGGGTCTATCGGCTAACTCGCGTAGTTATGCGCTGTCTCGTCGGCGATTTGCGCCATCAGCTGCATTACCACCGTCAACAATGGCTCCTGCTGCCGGCGCGCCAGACAACCAAACACCAGCTGCACTTGCTGCAACACTGGCCCGATTAAACGGACTTCACCTTTGGCTGCAGCATCCCGCGCCGTCGGCGTATGCAGCAGACCGATGCCAACGCCACTGCTAATCAGTGCCCGCACCAGATGCTCCTGATCGGCTTCAATCATTTTCGCCGGCCGGAACTGCTGCTGACGAAACAAACTTTCTGCGACGCGGCCACAACAGCTGCCTGCCGGTGCGCTGATCCACGGCAACAACGCCAGCCACTGCCAGTCCGGTTCCGGCTCCGCTCTGAACGCGGCCGGTAACAGCTGCGGCGATACTGCCAGCTGAATACCAAAACTGTCCACAGGTGTGCTGAACAGCAGCTCCTGCTGTTCATATTCGGTATAAAAACCGGCATCGAGCCGGCCTTCGCGCAGCGCCGTGGCGATGTCAGGCGGGCTGCCAAACTCTAAACTGACATCCAGTTCCGGCGCAGTTTCACTGAGTTGTGCCAGCAACTTGCCTAACAACACCGCACTGGCGCCACGATTTGACCCCAGCCGCAGCCGGCCGCTTAAGCCACCACGCAAGCGTCGGGCTTCGTCCAGTAAATCCCGCTGCTGCGCCAGCAGTTGTTCGGCTTTGCTGAGGATCACCACACCATGCGGCGTCAGGCTCATACCACGCACAGTGCGGTCAAACAGGCTCAGCCCCAACTCTTCTTCCAGCGTTTTAATTTGAGCACTGACCGCCGGCTGGCTTAAATACAGCTGTTCGGACGCTTTGGTCACTGCCCCAGTCTTGGCGACAGTAACAAATATCTTTAACTGATAGAGTTCCATATAAAGACCTCTCGTTAAGCAAAATCAGACCGGCAATAAGGTGACGGACCAAGCGTTATAAAGCAGTGCCGACAGGTACAAACCAACACCAAATACCAGATGGCTGCTGAGGCTTTTCAGCCGGGCCGCCCTGGGCGCCGCTGTTTTTGCCGCAGCAATGCCAAGACCAAAGGCCGGCTGCATCAGCAGAAATGGCAGCAGCACTGTGACGGCGCCTAGTATCAGCGCCGGGGCCAGTGTCGGTGTGGCCAGCCATTGGCCGCCCTGCCAGCATAACAATGGCACAGCGAACAGCACCCCTATCGCATAATGCGCAGTCCAGCCGAGTGCACATTCACCGCCTTGTGCCGGCGCTTTGCCAATGCCGTTGTGGCGGAATTGCCCGCGGCGCATCAGTGCAAACCAGCGACCAACCAGACAGAAACTCAGCGATTTAATGCCAAAACCTTTGTTGAGGAATAAAGACCAGCCATCCAGCACCAGTGTCGCGCCGATACCAAGTATCAGTGCAGCGCAGCTCAGTTGCCATAAAGTATCCATTGTCATCTCCTGCTTCAGTCGCTATTTATCACTTCAAGCTTCTTTATCCACGACGGCATTGACCAACATCCGCACCAGCGGCGTCACTGCAACTATGGTTGGAAAGGCGACAATAAAGGCCATGCCCCAGGCATGTAACCAGATGCCGGCCAGACCTTCGACCGGGCCCAGATTCAGCAGCGTAATGACAAAGGACATAATGCCCGACATCAATAGCGACATAAAAAACGAGAACACATAAGGCGTATGTTTGCGTGCGATCATTGGTTACTCCCGGCGCCTGCAATAGCACCTTTTTTCGGATTTCAGTTAGGTTGCTGCCGGTTTCCGCGTAGTTGTCAGCACAGGAACCGGCGATGTGCACAGTGTGCAGCGCCGGGCCGGCGCCGTCTAATTGTCATTTCAGATGGGGGTATCAGTTTTTCTGAGGGTAAAACACAGTCTGCCTTAAAACCTAATAAGGCGTGCCATCTTTGTGGCTGAACTGCCACTGGCCGGCGACGAAATCGGCGCGCAAGTCATTATCCGGGTAAGCCACAGCATCGCCGGCACTGCGATCGCCGACTTCGAGGTAGCGCACTGCGGCGATAGTCAACTTCATCGGACCCATATTGCCGCAGTGCTACGCCGACCACAGCCAGTTGGCAGGCAACAATGTGTTTCTGCAAATCTATCGACAAAAGCATCAGCGCGTTTTAGCTGCGCCGGCCCGATAACAAAAACACCGGATACTGGCCGTGCGGTTTTTGCACCACACTGGCGTCAACCACCTGCACATCGGTAAAACCTGCAGCTAGTGCCTGTGCGGCGATGTCGGTACGGTCAAAACCACAATGGAATACCCCGGTGTCCTCAGTGTGAAAACTGCCGTCCTCCAGGTCTAAATCAGCCAGCGCGATAAAACCGCCGGGTTTGAGCAGGCGGTGAAACTCACGCAATAACGCCGGGATATCAGCGATATGATGCAGGGTCATCGAGGAGATGATGCCGTCAAACTGGCGGTTTATCGGCGTTTGCAGCAGGTCCTGTTCCAGCACTTCCAGCTCGCAGGCGATGTCTGGCGCTTTAGCACGCAGCTGCGCATTCATTGAAGGTGAGACATCAATCGCAGTGATTTTGCCGACCAAAGGCGCGATTTGCTGCAATAACAAGCCAGTACCAGAACCAAAATCGAGCAATTGCATGTCGCGGTTCAGCAGCACCTGCGCTTTAATGGCATTGCCTATTGCAACTACATTATCCACCCGCTGCGGATTTTGTTCGTAGGACGCCGCTTTCTGGGCAAAAAAATCGTGGGACATTAAAAACTCCGTAGCTCAGACGCGCTGCCGCAGCCATAATGACAGCCCCAGCATCAGGCCAAAACCCAGCACAGGTGCAGCGCCGTAACCTAACAGCGGCGCTGGCGTGGCGCCTGCGACTGAGCCGCCGTATAACACGGCATAATAAACCGCCACCGCGGCAAGCCAGGGTTGGTCCAGCAGGCTTTGCCGGTACAGCACCAATAATAACAACACTGCAGCGCCAATGACTAATGCACCGCTCCACCAGGCAACACTAAACGCCAGCGCAAACACACCTTCAACATAAGGCACACTTTGCAGGCCGTCCTGCTGCTGCAACGCCCAATAACACAAGGCCAGCAATGGCACAAAACAGCCCAGCGGCAACCAGCCGGCGCTGACGCCGGGCCGGCAGGCCTGCAAATATAACAAGGGAAAAGCGATAGTCAGCGCCAACAGCTGCGCAGCGTCAGGCTGCAACGCCAGAAATAAAGCACCTGCCAGCAAAATACCGCAGGCTGCAGCGCGGCTTTGCGGTTGTTGGAACAACACAGCCACCAGCACCAGAATGGCTGGCAGTAACAAGCCACCGCTATAAAGCTGCAGCGTCCCTAATTGCAGCCAGCGCTGCGGAGCGTCTGCGGTCAGGCCGGTCAACTCCGCCAGCAGCGGTGCGCCAAGCAGCAACACCAATAAGCAGGCCAGCGCCTGCAAAGTACCAGGCATCACATCACCTTCGCTGCGCGCACCGAGCCAAATCAGCAGCGCCGCCAGCAACAAACTGCCGGCCTGCACCAGATACAGCTGCGGCGCGACGCCCGCCAGTGCCAACACGGCAAAACCAGCCAACAGCGGCGCTATGCTGAACCACAATCCGCTTGCTCTGTCTGCCATCATGCTGCTTGTCCTTTGCTAAGTTGCCGCAGGTGCATAGAAAAAGACTGCAGAAAAATTAAGCAGAAGTAAATGGGGCAAGCGGGAATTTGTCAGGAAAAACAGCTGGTCAGCGCTCAGGGCGGCGCCACAACCACATCAGCACTAAAAACAAGGTGGTGCTCACCAACAGCTGCAGCCACAACATCAGATTGCTGTACCACAATAAGCAAAGGCTAAACACCATCATCAGACTCGCCAGCCACTTAGCCCGGCGCGCTACAGCGCCATGCTGACGCCATTGCTGGACCGGCGGGCCGAACTTCGGATGCGCCAGTAACCAGTTTTCAAATCGCGGCCAGCCTTTACCGGCAGCAAAGGCTGACAACAACACAAAAGGCACGGTCGGCAGTCCTGGCAACAGCATGCCAATCAGCCCAAGCGTTAAACTGCTAAGCGCTAACAGCCGCCAGCACAACATGCGCAGCATGTCAGAGCCGTTTGGTGGATTCCCGCACCACCAGCGTCGGCGCGACTTTGGCCGCGACGTGGCCGGCAGCGTGGCGGTTGTCTTCGATATCCATGATGATTTTGGTGGCGGCGAGCTGCGCCATTTGCCGCACCGGCCGGCGGATTGTGGTCAGCGCCGGAATGATCCGGCTGGCCAGTAAGTTGTCATCAAAGCCAGCGACCGACAGCTGGTCCGGCACTTTAATACCAAGCTCATGCGCAGCTTTGAGTACACCGGCAGCCATCTGGTCGTTGTTGGCGAAAATCGCGGTGGGCTTTTCTGCGCCGCTCAGCAGTTGCTGCGCACATTCAATGCCGGTTTCAAAACTGTTATTGCCTTCGACAATCCAGTCCGGCCGCAGTTTGATGCCATAGGCCGACAACCCGAGCTGAAAGCCTTCCATCCGTTCGGTGGACGATTTATAGCGCTGCGGCCCGCTGATAAAAGCAATTTGCTGATGACCAAGCTGAGCAAAATAACGCGCCATTTCGGCAGCGGCGGCGCGGTCGTCCGACACCACCGAATGATAAGTTTCATCCAGCAGTACAGAGGTTAAGCGCACATAAGGCCGCTCGGCCTGTTTCAGCGCGCTGGCGAGATGATCCAGCTCCGACACCGGCGGCAGCAAAATCACGCCATCGAGTTTAGAGCGGTTGATAAAAGCAAAACAGTCCTGCACCAGGGTTTCACTGCGATAGCGGCACGGATGCACTACCAGCTCGTAACCCAGCTGACTGCACACTTCCAGCACACCACGCTGCACATCATCGAGATAAAGCGCATCGGGGTTGTCATAGATGAGCCCGAGCAGATAAGAGCGGCTCGAAGCAAGACCCCGCGCTTGCGGGCTTGGCGAATAATTCAGCTCAGCTATCACTTTTTCCACTTTGACCCGCGTCGATTCACCGACCGCCAGCGAGCCATTAATCACCCGCGACACCGTGCGTTTCGACACTCCGGCTAAGCGGGCCACATCGTTAATAGTGGATGATTTCAGCGTGTAAATGATAGTTCTCCCGGGCGGTCTGAGCTGCTGTGTCGCCGGCCTGTCAGTGAAGGACATCAGGCCGGCAGCGTCATTCTAATGAACAAGCGGTGGAAGTGCTACACCCACCCGCTTTGTTGCTGTTTCAACTGTTAATCCTGTTACAGACCCACCACAGACGGCAGCCATTCGCTGATCGCCGGCACATAAGTCACCAGCAATAACACCACAATCATCGCAGCATACATCGGCAACAGCGGTTTAATCATCTGTTCCAGCTTCACTTTGGCCACAGCGCAGGCAACAAAGAGCACACTGCCGACCGGCGGCGACACCAGACCAATCGACAGGTTCAGGATCATCATGATGCCAAAGTGCAGCGGCGACACGCCCAGCTCCACCGCCACCGGCAGGAAAATCGGCGTGAAGATCAGCACGGCCGGCGTCATATCCATAAAAGCGCCCACCACTAACAATATCAGGTTGATGATAAGCAGGATGATGATTGGGTTTTCACTTAAAGCCAGCAAACCTGTGCTGATGCTCTGCGGAATATTTTCATAGGACAAAATCCACGACATCGCCGCCGATGTGGCAATCAGCGCCAGCACTATGGCGGTGGTTTCAGTCGATTTCAGCAGAATTTTGCCCAAATCTGCCCAGGCCACTTCTTTGTACACCAATACCGCCAGCACAAAGGAATACACTACGGCGATGGCACCGGCTTCGGTCGCAGTGAAAGCGCCCTTGATAATGCCGCCAATCACCACGATGATCATCAGCAGGCTCGGGACCGCAGCGGCAATCTTACTGACCACTAATTTGAGCGGTAAACGCGCCCCGACCGGATAGCCTTTGACGCGGGCATATCCGGCACAAACAATCATCAGCGCCACACCGAGTAAAATGCCCGGCAAATAACCGGCGACAAAAAGCGCAGCAATAGACACACCACCGCTCGCAATCGCGTAGACAATCATAATGTTCGACGGCGGGATCAGCATGCCGGTCGTCGCAGCAGCAGCTGTCACCGCTGCGCTGTAAGAATCGTCATAACCCTGTTTTTTCATCTCCGGCAGCATAAAACTGCCGATCGCTGAAGTGGCTGCCACGGCCGAACCGGAAATAGCACCAAACAACATACAAGACAGCACATTAACCAACGCCAGGCCACCCGGCAGCGCACCGACCAGCGCCATCGCACATTCAATCAGCCGTTTGGCGATACCGCCGCGCCCCATCAATAAACCCGACAACACAAAAAACGGAATGGCGAGCAAAGCAAAACTATTCAGGCCACCGGCCATGCGCTGCGCCAATGTCGTCAGCGCCGGCAATACATCCATGCTGAGTAACATAGTGCCAAGTGTGGCGAGGCCAATACAAAACGAAATGGGTACGTTTAAAAACAGCAGGACAAAAAAGATGCCCAAGAGCACCAATGCAGACATTTCCATTATTCGCAGCCTCCGGTTGGCGTCAGCGTGTCACCGCGCCACAAACAAATCAGTTGGCAGACGCCATAAAACGCGATTAAAAACCCCGCCAATGGCAAAGCCAGATAAATCCAGGCCACGCGGATACCCAAGGCTGCCGACATCTGGTTCAGCTCAAAAGTCAGCTGCACCAGCGCCCCGCCGCCGCCCACCATCACAGCCAGCGCAAACAGCACTACCAGCGCAGTCAGTAAAATCGCCACCCGGCGCTGCCACTGCGGGCTGAATTTCGATGTCAGGATGTCGAGGCCCAAATGCTGGCCGGTGCGATAGGCCAGCGCGGCACCGAGCATGCCAATCCACAACAACAGCGTACGGGAAATTTCTTCGGTCATGGAACTGGGTTCACCGAGAATAAAACGCGATACCACCTGCCAGCACACCACCAGCACAATGGTCGCCATCAGGCCAATCAGCAGACGTTTTAACGCTTCATCGAGCCAGAATACGGTTTTATTCATGAGGTTTCTCCTGCGCAGCCGGCGCTGTCGCTGGCGACGCGGTTACAGGTGCTAGTGGTACAGGTGCTACTGTGGCTGGCATCGCGGCTATTTTTGCCATCAAAGCGCCGACCGGTGTGTCTTTTAACGCCTGATGCAGCGGTTGTACTGCGTCGATAAAGGGTTGTTTATCCGGATAAATCACTTCCACACCGGCGGCTTTCACCTTATCGAGCGCATCTTTGGTCTGTGCCTGCCAGGCCTCACGCTGCCAGACCTGCGAATCGGCAAAAGCCTGCTGCAGCCAGCCTTGTTGTTCGGCGGTTAAGCTGTTCCAGATATGTTGGCTCATCAGGATCACATCCGGCACTGCGGTGTGTTCATCCAGCACGTAGTACTTGGATAATTCATAGTGCCGCGACAGGTAAAAACTCGGTGGGTTATTTTCCGCACCATCGACCACGCCTTGTTGCAGCGCGGTGTAAAGCTCACCCCAGTCGACCGGTGTTGCCGCGCCACCTAAGGTTTGCACCATTTGCACGGCAGTTTGGCTGTTCGGCACGCGGAATTTTTGTCCGGCTAAATCCGCCGGCGTGCTGATTTTTTTGTTGGTGGTATAAAAACTGCGGCTACCGGCATCGTAATAACCCAGGCCTTTTAACCGCACCGGCGAAAGCTCTGCCAGCAACTCTTGACCAATCTCGCCCTGCAACACCTGCCACAGCTGCTGCTCATCGCGAAACACATAAGGTACGCTAAAGAGCTGCATATTAGGCGCAAAACCTTCCAGCGGTGCGGCGGATACTTTGGTCAGCGCCAGTGAGCCAATCTGCAGTAACTCAATCAATTCCCGCTCAGAACCAAGCTGGCCACCGCTGTAAATGCGGATCTTCATGGTGCCATGTGAATAGTGGTCCAGCCGTTCGGCCAGTTTCACCATCGCTTTGTGCACCACATGCTCCTGGTCCAGCGTATGGGCCATGCGCAAGGTCAGCACTTGTTCTTCTGGTTTGCTGCAGCTGCTAAGCAGGACACTGAGTATGAAACTCAGCGCCAGCACGCCGCTGCGGCGCAACAAGCTCTTCATGTTATCTCCCCTGTCGAGAAAGGCGCCGGCTGTAGTGTTATAGGGTGCCGGCACCGGTTTATAGAGCTAAATCAATAGTTAACGCAAAGCGCTGGCCGGAAATTTATCCATATCGTTGTAATCGTGGTTTTCGCCGGCCATGCCCCAGATAAAGGTGTAACTGCCGGTGCCGCAACCGCTGTGAATAGACCATGGCGGCGACACCACCGCCTGATCGTTGCCGGTGAAGATATGCCGGGTTTGTTGCGGTTCGCCCATAAAGTGGCAAACCTGTTGGCCTTCGCTGAGGCCAAAATAGAAATAAGCTTCCATCCGGCGGTCATGCTGGTGCGCCGGCATGGTGTTCCAGACACTGCCCGGATGCAGCACAGTCAGGCCCATTTGTAGCTGGCAAGTGTCGACCACGCCTTTAATCATCAGCTGGTAAATGTCGCGTTTATTGCTGGTCTCGAGCGCGCCCATGTGCAGCACATTACAGTCGGCCATGGTGATATGCCGGTTCGGGTATTGCTGATGCGCCGGCGTTGAATTCAGATAAAACTTGGCAGGATTCGACGCATCGTTGGAGATAAACCGCACGTCGCGCGCGCCTTTACCAACATACAGCGCTTCACGGAAATCCAGCGGATAAGCCGTGCCATCGACTTCCACCACCCCGGCGCCGCCGGTATTGATCACGCCGAGTTCACGCCGCTCGAGGAAATATTCGGCTTTGAGCGCATCCACCGTTTGCAGCAACACCGGGCCTTTCATCGGTACCGCGCTGCCGACAATCAGCCGCTCATAGTGGGTGTAGTTCAGCACCAGGGTGTCGGGCTGCATCAGGTTATCCAGCAGAAAATGCTGACGCAGCTTGTCGGTGTCGTAATGCTTCACGTCATCCGGATGGGTGGCGTAGCGGTTAGTAAAAACAATGCTCATAAAAACTCCAAAAAATTCGATTGAAATGGGTCTATCGCGCCAGCCAGCCGCCATCGACGGCGAGCACGTGGCCATGCACATAGTCACTGGCGCTGGATGCAAGGAAAATCGCCGCACCGGCTAAATCCGCCGGTTCCCCCCAGCGGCCGGCCGGCAAGCGGCTTAAAATCTGTTGATTGCGGTCGGCGTTGGCCTGCAGCGCCGCTGTGTTGTCGGTTTTAAAATAACCCGGCGCAATCGCATTGACGTTGACGCCAAAGCCGGCCCATTCGTTGGCAAGCGCCCGCGTCAGGCCCACTACCGCATGTTTACTGGCGGTGTATGCCGGCACTGTAATGCCACCGCTGTAAGACAACATCGAGGCGATATTAATAATTTTGCCGCTTCTGCGTTCAATCATCGCCGCTCCTAAACGCTGACTCAGCAGGAAAGTGGCGTCGAGGTTCACTGCCAAGTTCTGTTGCCAGTCACTAAAAGCAAAATCGACCGCCGGCGTGCGGCTGATAGTGCCACCGCAGTTGACCAGAATGTCAATCTGACCGGCGTAATCCAGCGCTTTTTCTGCCAGTTGCACCACGGCATTGCTGTCAGCCAAATCGGCAGAAAACGCCTGGGCCAAGCCGCCCTGCTGACGAATGGCCGCGACAGTGGCGTCGCTGCCACCGCTGCCGGAGCTGGCGCACAGCACTTCAGCACCGGCATCGGCTAGCGCTATGGCAATCGCCTGACCCAGGCCACGGCTGGCACCAGTCACTAAGGCTTTTTTGCCGGTCAGGCCAAATAATTGTTGCAGTTGCATGCGTCTCTCCTGTGGCTGGCCTTGATGTTGTTGGGCCAGGCGTGCTGTTGTCACGACCAGTTACATTTTCATATCCACATGAAAATAAACAAATTTTATGGATATGCACCGCCGTTTTTACCCTATTACCCCAGCAAATCCACATTTTTTTTGCAGTTTTTTTGTACTGGGTTTGACAGTGATTATGGCTTGGTGTTAGCTTTTTGCCATCGGTGGCAAAAAAACGCAAGCGAATTCTGCCACCGATAGACAAAAACAAAAAACGAATCAACAGGGCTTGTCCTGGAGTTGTTGCAACCAACAGGACGGGCCAGATAAAAAAGCGTCAACGGCCAAAGCCGTATGGCACCATAAGAACAAACCCGACGAGGAAGACATCATGGCAGCTCACAAACAGGCCTGGCGCCTGCAACCGCTGACTCTGGCAATGGCCATTGCTCTCACCGGCAGCTTCAGTGCTTCAGCACTGGCCGTACAAGACGTAGCGCAGCAAGCCACGCCGCAAACCGCCGCAGAAAAAGCCAAAGCCGATAAAGATATCGAAGTGATTGAAGTCACCGGCAGCTTCCGCGACAGTCTGTCCAATGCACTGAACGTCAAACGCCAATCTGACAGCGCCATCGACGCCATCATGGCGGAAGATATCGCCGATTTCCCGGATTTAAACCTGGCCGAATCACTGCAGCGCATTCCGGGCGTTGCCATCAGCCGCGCCGCCGGTGAAGGCCGCCAGATCACCGTACGCGGTTTAGGCCCTGATTTTACCCGCGTGCGCATCAACGGCATGGAAGCAATTTCGACCTCAGGCGGGACTGACCAAATCGGCGGTGCCAACCGCGGTCGCGGTTTTGACTTTAATACGTTCTCTTCTGATTTATTCAGCTCACTGACGGTGCGTAAAACCGCCAGCGCCGACGTTGAAGAAGGCTCATTAGGTTCTACCGTTGACCTGCGTGCCGCCCGGCCTTTTGACTACGATGGTTTCACCTTCTCGGCCTCTGGCCAGCTCGGTTACAACGATTTATCGGAGAAAAACGACCCGAAAGCGTCGTTCCTGATCAGCGATCATTTCGCCGACGGCAAATTCGGTGCGTTATTTTCTGGTTCATTTTCTGAGCGCAGTTTAAAAGACCAGGGCGCCAGTACCGTGCGCTGGAATAACGTCAACGACTTCGGCAGCTATCAGGGCTCTAAAACAGCGCCAGAGCTGAACACCATCAATAACGCCTTCCGACCACGTTTACCGCGTTACGATTCTTACACCCATGAAATGGAACGGATTGGTGCCAGCGCCGCCTTCCAGTACAGACCCAACGACGACACTAAAGTCGATTTGGATATGCTGTACGCCAGCACCGATGCCAGCCGCAACGAAATTTTCCTGCAGGGCATCTTAAATGCCGGTGCCAACCGGCCAACGACTGCAACGGCAGCCAGCGGCAACACCGGTGCGATGAATGTACTGGAATATTTCATCGACGACACCAATACGATGACCTACGGCAAGTTCGACAATGCCACTGTGCGGGCGGAAAACCGCTATGACGAACTGGGCACTGACTTCCACCAAATCAACCTGAACTTCGCCCACCACATCAATGACAGCTTAAAAGTTGATGCCATGGTTGGTACTGCAGTGTCGAAATTCGACAACCCGGTGCAAACCACTTTGGTGATGGAAAAAACCGGCGCAGCCTTCAGCTACGACTATCGCGATGGCAACCGCCAAAGCCCGATTTTGACCTTCGGCGACAGCATTTTCCAACCCACCGGCTGGACGTCAAACTCAGTACGTCTGCGCCCGCTCGGTGCGGAAAACCAGTTTGACAGCGCTGAAATTAACCTGACCTGGACCGTCAATGACGTTTGGGTGATCAAAGGTGGTGTGCACCAGAAAGACTTCAGCTTCGAAAGTTATGAAGCCCGTCGTCAGACTGAAAACGGTGCCGGCATCGTCTACACACCGGATTTAATCAAAACCTATAACTCTGGCTTAGGACCAAATCCAAACTGGCTGGTGCCGGATTTTGCTGCCATCGACGCCAAATATGGCATTTACAGCAACAGCGGTGTGTTCACTGTCAGCCGCGACTTCCGCCGGGAAGACAACTATTCAGCCGAGGAAAACACCACCGGCATCTGGTTGATGGCTTCTTTTAACACTTATCTGAATGAAGCACCGTTCTGGGGTAACGCCGGTGTACGTCGTGTTGAGACGGAACAAAGCTCGACGGCCTGGGCTACATTAGGCGGAACGCCGGCCGAGGTCACTGCAGAGCATAAATATGACGAGCTGCTGCCTTCGCTGAACCTGAACTATGAACCTTGGGAAGATATCATCGTGCGCTTCGGTTATGCCGAAGTCATGGCCCGCGCCGGCCTCGGTGCTATCCGTCCAAACGTGTCAGTGTCAGTGTCGGGCGGCAGCCGCAGTGTCTCCGGCGGTAACCCGCTGCTGGAACCTACCCGCGCCAAAACGTACGATTTAGGCCTGGAGATGTACTTCAGCGACGAGTCGATGCTGGGCATTGCACTGTTCCAAAAAGATATCGACAGCCACGTGCAGACACTGCGTGAAACCAAAGCCTTTACTGAAACCGGCTTACCGGTCTCAGCCGCCGTTGCCGCCTGTACGGCAGGCCCGGGTTATGGTGAAGCGAGCGGTTGTAACGAAAATGTCGACTGGTCTGTCACTACGCCATTAAACGGCCCGGGCGGTGATTTAAAAGGTTATGAAGTCAGCTACCAGCTGCCGTTTACCTTCCTGCCGGACTTCTGGAACCGTTTTGGTTTTATCGGCAACTACACCCATGTGTCGGCGCAAATGGACTACATCAACACCACAGGTGTCGTGCAAGCGACGCGTGATTTGACCGGTCTGTCACGTTCTACTGTCGCAGCAACGCTGTATTACGAGCATGAAAAACTCAATGCCCGTGTCAGTTTGGCTAAACGCGACAAGTACTTAACCACCGCCATTGGCCGTGACAACAACGACATGGAAGGCACCAACGCCACCACCAACGTCGATGCGTCGATGAGTTACGCCTTTACTGAGCAGTGGAAAGTCAGCTTTGAAGCGCTGAACCTGACCGATGAAGTCGATGACCAGTGGGTCGACAGCGCCGGTGACCGCCTGACTTATTACCATGAGACAGGCCGGCAGTATTACCTGGGCGTGCAATACAAGTATTGATGTGTAAAAACGGCGCCGGTGCAAACCGGTGCCGGAGTTCTCCCGGCATGGTGAGGAGTGACGCTTGTTCCCGTTGCCCTCGCCCTGGATGTTTGCAGCGGGTCTGTTTGCCCGCTGCCTTTTTTGGACGGTATTCGCTGTGCTTAAAAATCCCCGAGTTGTTTATTTAGTGCGCCAGCCACTGGCTTTATTCATCAGTAGCATCTGTGTCAGTGTGTTTTTAAGCGGCTGCGCCAAACCTGTGACGCCTGCGACTTCAGCCTCTGCAACGGGCCCTGCCGGTCTGGCGACTTTAACTGTTACCAATCCATCGGCTTTTGCCCGGCCAGATTCGCCGGTGACTGTGACCTTTACTGATTTAGGCATCAGCGGCATTCCCGGTGCTTTATCTGTGTCGGCCGGCAGCAAAGAAATCCCCAGCCAGCTCATCGACAGCGACGGCAATGGCAGCCTGGACAGCCTGCTGGCCATGGCCGATTTTGCTGCCGGCGAGCAACAACAGTGGCAAGTAAAACCAACGCCGGCCAGCAGCAGCGCAAAACGCACCGCCGCCGAAATTTCGCAAAAAACCGGTGGTCGCTGGGAAGGTAAAGTGTACAAAGGCGGCACTTTTGAGAATGTGCAACACCTGACGCCGCCACCGCAATATACTGATCATTCTGAATTTATCCGCTACGAAGGCCCGGGCATAGAGTCGGACCGCGTGGCGTACCGCATTTATCTCGACTGGCGTAACGGCTTTGATATTTTTGGCAATATTACCGGCAGCCCGGTGCTGCATCAGGTCGGCCAGGACGGTTACAGCTCTTATCACGAGATGCAGCCGTGGGGCCTGGATTTACTCAAAGTCGGCAAGTCGTTAGGTGCCGGTGGTTTTGGTTACTGGGACGGCAGCGCAGCACAAGGCGTGTCAGTGTTAAAAGGCCACAGCGCGACGATTCACCAGTCCGGCCCGTTGTTTTCTTCACTCAGCATTGATTATCACGACTGGCAAATCGCCGGCCGCACGCTCGATGTGCGCGCGCATTTGAGCATGCAGGCGGGTAGCCGCCTGCTGAGGAACCAGCTGGAACTCAAAGCGCCCGAATCTAATTCTGCGCCTATGGATAATCTGGTCATTGGCCTGGTGAAACACCAAGGCACTGAACTGCTGCAAGGCACGCTGGAGGTGTCCGGTCATCAGTACACTTACCTCGCAACTTATGGCAAACAAAGCCTGAACAACGATTTGCTCGGCATGGCGGTGGTGTTTAAACGCGGCAAACTGCAACAGCTAACCGCAGATGCCAACAGCCATGTCGCGGTGATGGAATTAACCGGCCTGCCGCCAGCTAAGGTTGGTCAGATGAACCCGGCGCGCAAGCTGGATTATTATCTGCTCGCGGCCTGGCAAGGCGAGAAAAACGGCATCACCAATCAGGCGGATTTTGTCGCTTATTTACAGCAGCAGCTGGAAATCCTCGACCGGCCTATCCGCGTCAAAATCAGCAATGCCGCCACCACAGCGGCCATCAGCAAGCCGTTAACAGCGCAGCAGGCGCTGTACTGGAGCCAGCAGCTGGCCGATGCCGGTTTACAGTTACAGGCACCACATTATGTCTGGGGCGGCTGGGATTTTGAGCGCGAACGCCCGACCACATTTGAATACACCACAGGCCTGCTGTTGCAGGCGTATGACGATGTGCATCAGCTGGCGCCAAACCCGGCTTATAACCAGGCCATGCTGAAGATGGCGGACTCTTTTGTTGCCGCCGATGGCAGTATTCACAGCTATCAGCGCAACAAATTTAATATCGACAGCATTAACAGTGGCAATGTGCTGCTGCGCGCTTATGAACAAACCGGTGAAGCCAAATACCAAAAAGCCGCCGCGTTATTGCGCGACCAGCTCAAAGATCACCCGAAAACCAGCAATGGCGCCTTTTGGCACAAAAAAATCTACCCGCATCAGGTCTGGCTCGACGGGGTGTACATGGGCATCCCATTTCTTGCGCACTATAACCAGCTGTTTAATAACGGCCAGGGTTTAGAAGAAGTGGTGCACGAATTTGTCGCCGTGCGCGACAAATTACGCGACCCGGCCACAGGCCTGTATTTCCACGGCTGGGATGAAAAAAAGCAGCAGGTCTGGGCCAATAAAACCACGGGATTGTCGCCGGAGTTCTGGAGCCGTGGCATTGGCTGGTTAGCGATGGCGGTGGTTGATACGCTGGATTACATTCCGCGTGAACGCAACGATTTACGCGCGCCACTGGAACAAATGGCGCGGGAACTGGCGGTCGCATTAAAAGCGCACGTCGACCCGGCGAGCGGCGTTTGGTACCAAATCCCGAATAAACCAGGCGTTGCCGGTAATTATCTGGAATCCAGCGCCAGCAGCATGTTTGTGTATTTTTATGCCAAGGCGCTGAATCAGGGCCTGATCGACCAAAGCTACCGCGACTTCACGCTGCAGGCGTATCAGGGCCTGCTGAACCAGTTTGTGCTGCTCGACGCCAACGGCAGCGCGCACCTGATGCAGATGGTGCAAGTGGCAGGCCTCGGTTTTGGCCGCGACGGCAGTTACGACTACTACCAGAATGAACCGGTGATCCGTAACGACGCCAAAGGGGTCGGGCCATTTATCATGGCCGGGGTGCAGGTTGCACGTTTGCTGCAATAACGGCTGCCACTGATGCGTGTTGCTGCTTTATTGTTGGTTGTAGCGCTGCTGAGCCTGGTTGGCCAGCCCCTGGCTTTGGCAACTGAAACCGCAGCGCCGCTGCGACTGCAGGTTGACCCGGTCGGAGGCCCCTATCGCAGTATTCAGCAAGCACTCGACAGCTTGCCAACCTCAGGCCCGGACGCGCAGCGCTGGGCCTTGATCCGCATTGCGCCGGGGCTCTATCGCGAACAGCTATTTCTTAAGCGCGACAAAGTGGTGCTGGCCGGCAGTGGCTTAAGCCGCACCATTATCCAATACCCGATCCTGCGCCAGCATTTTCTGGCGGCGCGCAACAGCAGTGCCCTGCCCTCTGGTAAAGACTTAGAAAAAGACTGGGGCGCGGCTGTGGTGAATATCGCTGCCAGTGATATTCAGCTGCTGGATTTGACGGTGCACAACAGTTACGCCTTCGAAAACCCACAAGATCCGGCGCGGTTTGAACATCAGTTCGCCGTGCGCGGTTTTGCCAAAGCCAGCCGCATCATCACCGACCAAAGCCAGTTTGCCAGTAATGGCGCCGACACCATGAGCCTGTGGAATAAACAAAATGGCATGTATCTGCACCGCCAGAGTTTTTTCAGCGGCCGGGTCGATCTGCTGTGCCCGCGTGGCAGCGCACTGGTGCTCGACAGCGATTTTGTCAATTACAATCAAGCGGCAACGCTGTGGCACGACGGCGAATTAGCGGCATCACAGCAGTTGGTGGTGCTGAACTCACATTTTCACGGCGTGACTGATTTTCAGCTCGGCCGGCGCCATTACGACGGCCAGTTTGTGCTCGCAAGCAACAAATTCAGCAGTGCACTCGCTGACCAGCCGATCTTTCGCCGCACTTATCCAAACGAGCCGCAGCGCGACCAGCCAAACCGTTACGGCGACCGGAATTTCTATGCACAGAATCAAGGGCCTGCATATACGTGGCTTGCCGACAATTTCAGCCCGGCACAACAAAGCGCCTACGCCGATGCACAAAGCGCCAGCATGACTATCTTCGGCGAACGCTGGCAACCGCTGGCCGAACTGGCGCGCAGCCGGGCATGGCTTCACCACAAATAAAAAACACTTGGGTGCGGCATACAAAACGCCGCGGCAAATAACACAACAACCGGATGACCCAAATGACCAAATTCGCTACTGTATGCTTTTTATTGACGGGACTTCTGATGTTGCCAGTTTCAACCCAGGCCACCGGCATTCCAGCCGGCACCAGCACCTCGATGCCGGCACCGCGTCTGCACTTAGTTGGTGATTCCACCATGGCAGACAAAATTAACCTGAACTACCCGGAACGCGGCTGGGGCCAGTTGCTGCGCGCTTTTATGTTGCCGGAATTGTCGATCATCAATCACGCCGCCAATGGCCGCAGTACCTTACGTTTTTTAAACGAAGGCCGCTGGCAATTGTTAGTCAGTGATTTAGGTCAAGGCGACTATGTGCTGATCCAGTTTGGCCACAATGACCAAAAACAAGACGACCCGGCGCGCTACGCCGCGGTCGATTCCACCTACCCGCAGCTGCTGCGGCGTTTTATCAGCGATGTACGCAGCAAAGGCGCAATCCCGATGCTCGCCACCTCGATTTGCCGGCGCAGTTTTAACGATCAAGGCGTGCTCGAGAATAAACTCGCCGACTACGCCGAAGCAGCCCGTAAAGTCGCCGCCAGTGAAAAGGTTGAACTCTTTGATTTAAATGCACAAAGCTGCACCGATTTAACCCGCTTCGGCCCTGCCACCAGCCAGGCCTATTTTATCCAGGTGCCCGCCGGCCTCTACCAACAATTCCCCGAAGGCAAAATCGACAACACGCACTTGTCCGTACAAGGCGCCAGCTGGATAGCCCAGCTGTTTGTGCGGGATTTAACAGCGCGGCAACACCCGCTGGCGAAGTACGTCTGGCGCGAGCTGCTATAAACCGCAGATCCCCCCAGAGACAGTGCTGACTTCGCCGCAGCACAGTGGACCAACTACAAAACCGAAAATAGAAACTATAGTGATGTACAGCAACAAGCAAAATGTATTGTTAAGTTGAGCAGTCGCTACTGATTCAGACTCGTAGCACTGACAAACCCGCAATACTCGGCAGTTTCGACGCCAGGCCTGCAGCCCATGGCCTGGGTTTATGGCGGGTGCAGGACTCCAGCTACACATAGATCCAAGGTGCTTCATGATACGTCTTCAGCTTTCACTTCTGGCTATCCTGCTCCTGCTGACCGGGCTCTGGCTTGGCGCAGATACACTGCTGCCTGATCCTTTTACCTACTTCTCGTTTCGTACAGTATTTATGCAGTACAGCGGGGTGCTTGGAATCGGCGTGATGAGCCTGGCTATGCTGCTGGCACTGCGGCCAAAATGGCCGGAGCGCTATTTCGATGGCCTGGACAAGATGTATCGTCTGCACAAATGGCTGGGCATCGCAGCGCTACTGATCGGCATCATGCACTGGTGGTGGGCCAAGGGCACCAAATGGATGGTGGGCTGGGGCTGGCTGGAAAGGCCAGAGCGCAAACAAGGGGCCGGGGAAACATTCAGTGCCGTCGAAGGCTGGCTGCGCAGCCAGCGCGGACTCGCCGAGTCTGTCGGCGAATGGGCATTCTACGCGGTCGTGGTGCTGATTGTGCTTGCTCTGCTCAAGCGCTTTCCTTATCACTGGTTCTTCAAAACGCACAAATGGATTGCTGTGGCCTACCTTGGCCTGGCCTATCACTCCGTTGTATTGACGAAGGCGCAATACTGGTCGCAACCAGTCGGCTGGCTGCTTGCACTGTTACTGCTCGGCGGCAGCGTGGCGGCACTGCTGACGCTGACGGGCCGGATCGGTGCCGGTCGCAAGGTCGCAGGCACCATCACTGATCTCACCTATTACCCGACACTGCATGTCCTCGAGACTGCGATGGTGATGCAAGATGGCTGGCCGGGCCATGCCGCCGGGCAATTTGCTTTTGTCACCTCTGATCGCAGCGAAGGCGCCCATCCCTACACTATTGCCTCAGCCTGGAACACCGACGAGCGCCGGCTCGTATTTATTACCAAGGCTCTTGGCGACCACTCCAGCCGGTTACAGGAACGATTAAAAGTCGGCATGCCGGTCACGGTGGAAGGCCCGTATGGCTGTTTTAACTTTGAGGATGCACAGCCCCATCAAATCTGGGTAGGTGCGGGCATCGGTATCACGCCCTTTATCGCCCGTATGAAGCAACGCGCTGCCCGATCAGACAGCACAGAAGAACCGCAGCAAGACGTAAAGACAGTACACCTGTTTCATCCGACAGCCGAATACGAACAGGCTGCCATTGATCGTCTGACGGCAGATGCCAAAGCGGCAGATGTGCAGCTGCACCTGCTGGTCGATGGCAAGGATGGCCGTTTGAATGGTGAACGCATTCGGGCAGCAGTACCTGAGTGGCGATCAGCCAGTATCTGGTTTTGCGGCCCGGCAGGTTTTGGTCAGGCGCTGCGCGAGGACTTTATCGCGCATGGTTTGCCAGCCGGGCATTTTCATCAGGAACTGTTCCAGATCCGTTGATAGCAGAGCTCTCCAGCAATGCCGCCCGCTGAGCTATGCCGTTTTACCAGGCTGGTCAGGCGTGACCTGGTAACCGGCTGCGCGGCAGTTCCGGGGGAGTCGCCTGGCCTGACACCAGCCTTAACAGGGACTCAACCGGATCCAGCTTTCCGGCTTGATACCAATCCGGGTCGCTTCAGCATAAAACGCCTGACACTGGGTTTTATCCGGCGTAGCGCTGCGCGCCAGCAGCCAGGCGTAGGTTAAATCCGGCCCGACAATCAGCGCCATGCTGTAATCCGGCGCTAATTTCACAATGTTATAGGCGCCATAAAATGGCCCGAAGAATGATACTTTGAGCCGGCCCTGATCGGCCGGACCATTCATTTTGGCAAGGCCCTCGGCTTCTTCCCATTCGTTATCTTCGGCCGAAAAACCGCGGTTCAGCACTTTGACGCTGCCGTCCGGGTTCAGGCTGTAGTTGGCGGTGACCTGGGTCAGACCGCGTTCAAACGAATGGTCGAGCCGGGCGATTTCATGCCATTCACCTAAATACCGATTGAGTTCAAAAGGTTGTACTGGCGCAAGGCCATCCGGAATGCCGGTGCAGCTGGCCAGTAACAAGCTGACCGCCAGCAGCGACGCTTTAAGGGATAACAGTTTCATGGGGTTCTCAAATCTGCTTTGAAAGTTAAAAAGCAATACGCAGCAAAGCACCAGTTGTATCACCAGAGCCTGCTAGCGGCGCCAGCATTTTTACTCAGCACAATAAAGTTTCATCAATCTTTTCATACAGATCTGCGCTATTCATCAGCGCATGCGCAGTGAGACCGGGCACGCCGTAGACAATGCTGCGACAGTTAAATCGCTGACGCACCGCCTGCAGCAGCAAATCAAAATCGCCATCGCCGGACAGCAGCACAATTTCATCGACTTGTTCGGCCTGCGCTAACACATCAATGGTGATACCGACATCCCAGTCGCCTTTGGCGCTGCCATCACTGCGCTGAATAAAAGGCTTTAATTTGACCTGAAAACCGATATGGCGCAGCGCGTCCTGAAACTTGCGCTGCTGGTCGTCGGCACGCTCAATGGCATAAGCGGTGGCCAGCACAATATCGCCCTGCTGCTGCAGTTGCTGCCAGAACCGGCGATAGTTGAACTGCCGGCCATAAGCCTGGCGGCAGGTGTAATAGATGTTTTGCACGTCCACAAACACAGCGATTTTTTTCATCGGGTTTTGCCGTTAAAAGCCTTGGTTGACACTATAACAGCCCACAGAGCGACTTGCCCGAATGACAAGCGCTGCCTTTTTGAGGCTGCCTCAGTTCAGACAGCATTTTTTGTATTTTTTACCGCTGCCGCACGGACAGGCATCGTTACGACCAGTCAGCGCTTTTTTGCTCGTCGCGTTTTCAGGCGAAGTAGCGCTGAGTGGGATCTCAGGCTCAGCTGCCGCCGCGGTGCTGTCTGGTTGAAACGCCAGCCAATGCTGTAACGACATCACATCAAATTGCTGACGGACCAGGCCAGACGCCAACGGCTTTTCACTTTTTGCCAGCTGCCAGCGGCTGATTTCTCTGGTGCTAATCACCGAAAGATCGATTTTGTGCTGCCGCAGCAGCGCGGTAAATAAGGGTTTGAACTGCTGCAGGTCAAAGGTGATACACCAGATAGCCAGTTCTGCCAGCACAAATTTCTGGCCATGGCGGGAGGCGACATCAATCACTTGCTGCAATAGCGGGATCAATACTGCGGTGTCGGACGTCTGGCCTTGTTGTTCTGCCAGTTCCAGCTGGGCAAATAAAGCAGCGAGCGCCGCCGCTTTGACATAAATACCGGCTTTTTCACTCAGGAGCAGTTGCTGCAGTGGCGCAGCCTGACCAGCAGACAGTATAAACAGCATGGTCGGCAGATCTTCGGTCATAGCATCGCCGAGGGTGTATTCCAAATCAGATCCCAGGCCGTCTTTGGTATCCACCCACTGCATAAAAGCCGGAGCTTTGGACACATCCGCCACATCAGCGAGCAGCATCACGCCGTAAAACAGCAGCTGATATTCTTCGTCAGATAATTCCTCATCGGCTTGCATCAGCTGCATCAGTGCGGCGATATGCGGCCAGAACTCCGCCCAGCGGCTTTTGGCGGCCAGTAAAGCCTCCACCGGGAACAACAGCTGTTCAGAATCTGCCGATACCTGCTGTTCGGTACTTAAGCGCAATAAAATTTCGTCTAACGTCATAGATACAGTCACTACACAGCGCCTGAAGCGGGTATTCAATGGCCGGCAGTCTAACAGTTACCGCGGCACTGTGACACAGACCGCGGCAACTGGTAGTGAAGCGAAGACTATTTCAGGTTTTCCAGCACCTTGTGCGCCAATTCGACGCGCAGCGCATTTGGATAACGCTTATTGGAAAGCAGTACAATGCCAACCTGGCGCGACGGGATAAACGCCGCATAAGCGCCAAAACCGCCAGTGGCACCGGTTTTATGTATCCAGCTGTTGGCCACAGCAGGCGCTGGTGGCGCTAACACAGTTGCTGCAGTGCCGGCGACAAATTCAGGCGCTGTCATCGCCGTTAATGCCGCAACAGTCACCGGATAATCCAGCATTTCCCAGCCCAGGCCCTGATACATCTGTTTGGATTTGGCATAACGTTGCTGTGCTTTGGCGATACCGGCACGCAGCAATGGATCCTGCACCTGCTCTGGTTGCAGGTTGGCATTGAGCCAGGTGGCCAGATCCCGCACACTGGCTTTTACCCCGCCCGCTTCGTCCAGCAACACGCCGCTACCAATCCGCACCGGTTTACCTTCGTTATAACCCCAGGCATATTGCGCCTGAGCGGCCGCTGGCACCTGCAGATAAGTGTTTGGCATCTTCAGTGCTGATGTAAGCTGCTGAAACACTTCTCCGTAGCTGCTGCCGCCGGCAGCGACTGCCAGATGCGCAAATAAACCAATGCTGCTGTTGGCATAAACCCGTTGCGTCCCTGGGGCAAATTCTGGCTGCCACTGCTGCAGATAGTTCAGCAGGCTGGTTTTATCGGTGACGCTGTCCGGCATAAACAGCGGCAGACCGCCAGCGGTATAAGTCGCCAGCTGCTGCATCTTGATGTGTTGCCAGGGTTTGGCGGTCAGGGCCGGCCAGTGTTTGGCGACCGGGTCAGTCAGCTTCATGTCGCCGCGTTCCAGCGCCATAGCGCCAATCACCCCGGCAAAAGTTTTGCTAACAGAGCCAATTTCAAACAGCGTATCTGGTGTGACCGCTGTTTTTGCCGCGACATCGGCCTGACCAAAGCTATAAAAAAACGTCTTGCCCTGCCATAGCACCGCCACGGCTATGCCAGGGATCTGCTGTTGCTGCATCAACTGCGTCACTTCATGTTGTACAGCACTTTGCAGCGCCGCTTCAGTCTGAATGGCAGCGTGTTGAGCCAGTGCCGGGGCCGACAGCAGAACAGGCAGCGCCAATGTCAGCGCTTGAGTGAATTTTACCGGGTGCATAACTATTCCTTTGCTAAAGAGGTGGTTGAAAGAAGGTGCCGGGCCCGCACTATCGATAGCTTGCGCCAGTTGACTTCACCGGACAAACGGTTAATTTACATATCAGCTGTTAGAAAAACTTACATACCCTAATTCCTTGAAGATTCGGGGTTGTTGCCTTCGCTCGTTCGCCGCAGTCACATAGTCAGCTATGCTCCTGCGGTCTCACTCACTTGCCGCCTACCCGAATCTTCAAGTTGATTGGGTATAGATAAACCAACAGGTAGCCGATGACCCGACGTTATATCCCACTGAAATCACTGCGTGCTTTTGAAGCAGCCGCCCGGCATTTAAGTTTCACCCATGCCGCCATCGAGCTGAATGTCACCCATTCGGCGGTCAGTCAGCAGGTGAGACTGCTGGAAGATCAACTCAATTGCCCGCTGTTTTTACGGATCCCCCGCGGGCTGGCGCTGACGCCGGAAGGGGAAACGCTGCTGCCGGTACTCAATGAATCTTTTGACCGTATCGCCCAGCTGTTAGATTATTTTGCTGGCCGCAAAGTACAGGAAAAGCTGAAAATTGGCGTGGTCGGCACTTTCGCCATCGGCTTTTTACTGCCGCGCCTCAGCGCTTTTTATCAGAAATTCCCGCATATCGAACTGCAAATCTCCACCCATAACAACCGCGTTGATGTCGCCGCCGAAGGCCTGGATTTTGCCATCCGTTTTGGCGACGGCGCCTGGCACGGCACTGCCGCGCAGTATCTGTGCGACAGCCCGTTAACACCGCTCTGCACACCCGACATCGCCGCTCAGCTGCAGCAACCAGCTGATCTGTTAAACTTCACGCTGCTGCGTTCGTACCGGCGCGATGAGTGGACCGCCTGGCTGCAACAAGCCGGCGGCCCGCAATTACCACCGACCCATCCGGTGATTGTGTTTGATTCCAGTGTGACTATGCTCGAAGCTGCAAAAACAGGTCTCGGCATTGCGATAGCTCCGGCGCGGATGTTCAGCCATTTGCTGCAAACAGACGCTATCGTGCGGCCATTTCTGCAGGAAATCAGTTTCGGCAGTTATTGGCTGACCCGGCTACAATCCAAAGCAGAAACCAGCGCCATGCGCGAATTTGCGCAGTGGCTGAGTGCGGAGCTGGCAAAACAGGATGAGCCCCAATGAAATACAAGCATTTCAAACCACTGATCCACAATTTTACTCATTCTTTTATGGGTGGCTGCAACTATGTTGACGACGGTTTTATATTTGAAGATTTAATCGATCTGGCCCGCAGCCGACGCGGAGCACCAGTGACGATTCAGTGGTGGCCACAGACAGCAACGCACGACCCTGAACTCAGCGTAAAAACATTAACATCAATCGGTTATTATCAAGTTTGGTTGCATGAACTGGCAGAGAGTCTGCAATGCTCACTCGCTCATTTGCGGGACTACAGAACTGAAATATTTTTAACCCTGAGTCGCTCAGTAGTCGCGAGAGCCATTGCGCACGACGACAAAGGCCGGGCCTATATTTACGATGTGAAATACTGAATACTGCGATTAGTTGAAGTCTGAATTGCAAACGTGACGGCCCTGTGGACAGAGTTTGGAAAGTATTTGGTAGTTTTGCGCTCGTCATCTGCTGTTTTGCCTGTAGCAAAACCCACCAGTTAAATATGTCCTGGCAAGATGATTTACTAGTCGTCAGTCACGGACAGGTAACTAAATTTTCCGCCCAAAGCACTGAAGCCGCCAAACTACGGCGATGGTTTGCTGAGCATAGGTCAGGTTGGGAGCCATACATTGCAACAGCAACTGAGGGCGATCTGCAAATCAAAACCGCAATATTTACACTCAACATCCGCGGCGAGGTCGCAGTCTTAAACTATCAGTACAACGTCGGACAGGAACAATTACGTAAAACGATAAATCCGGCTGATTTTGCCTTTTTGCGTCCGTAAATAGCTGAATCAAGGATACACAAACTCAAGGAAAGGGATTTTATGCGCACAATTCTCGACGATGCCACCACATGGTTCTTAGAAAGCAGCTGCCAGTCTGCTGATGGTTCACTGGTGATCAGGCTGGCAGAAGGCATTAAAGGCAAAGACCGCCTGCCGGTCCAGGTTGGTGAGCAAATTTTAGGCCCCTACTTTCCGGTCACCATCGAATCAGTCAGTCGCGTCGTCGAAGTCCGCTTTGCCAATGCACTGGCGTTTTTTAGCCTGAATGAATCTTATGACATGCCTGATCCGACGCTACAGGTTGACGACCGCTCTAACCTGCGCGCCGTTACCGATTCAAGATTCAGGCAATACTTAGCAGCAAATACATCGTCTTTTGAACTAGGGCCACAGCCTCTGACCGAGTGGCTGTTATGGACAGAGAATCAACTGTTTCAGGTGCTGTGCAGCGGTGAACCTAAAGTAATTCAGCTCAATGAAACAGCTGATTTGAGCATACATCGCTGTCCAACCTGGCATGCAAACTGAATGTCAGCTATTGCTGACTGCTGGCTCACACCCTGGACAATATTCGGACTACTTAACAATGCCGACGAATTCATACGTTAGACTTGAACAACTCCCCGAAATTGACGATGCACTGAAATTGCGTATTGAAGGCGCCAGTTATGGATTTTCCGGCACCGCAGACTGTTATGTAAATGAAGCTGAGCTCAAGGCGTTTTGCCTTAAGCTTCAGGGCTTTCCGCGCCAACGCGGGCAAAGTATCAGTTTCAGTTCCGGGATTAATCCACAACTGTCTCGCTTTGAGCTTATGTTCGCGGATGTCGGCTCCCGTGGGAATATTGCAGTCACGACTCGTATAGTTGGTGTTGAGCAGGAATATCAGACAAACAATGTCCAATCCACAGTCAGTTTTACCTTTGTCACTGAGCCGGTAGCATTCGACCGATTTTTACAGTTTCTAGCCAAAGTCATGCAGACAGGACATGTCGGCGCAGTATCAGGACGAAGGCGGCAACAATTATTTCGCCGCCAACAAACCAGGCTAACACTTAGCCAAAGTGGTTAAAACAAACTTTGTTGCCATCCAAATCGCGGATATAAGCGCCATAAAACACGCCCGGAATACGTTGGCCCGGTGCGCCGTCACAACTGGCACCCAGCGCCAGTGCCTTGTGATACAGCTGGTCGACTAACTCTTTGGAGCCTGGCGCTATCGCTAACATTACGCCGTTGCCCGGATGCGGGTCTTCTTTGTTAAATGGCACACAGACCGCCAGCATCGGCTCTTTATTGTTTTTACCGATAAACACAATCCGGTCCATGTTGATCAGGCGTTTTGCGCCCAAATCAGCCAGCAGATTGGTATAAAAATCAGCAGCTTGTTGTAAATCGCGGGTACCTAAAGTGACGTAACTAATCATATGCGTGCTCCGTGTTGGGATTCAGGTGATATTTTGCAGGCGAGTGTACGCTGCAAGCAAAGATTCAGACCAGCGTCAGCGCGAAATCCGTCGCCACAGCAGCGCCAATAATAGCAGCGCCAGACCGGCACAAAGCCCGCTCAGTAACCAAATCTGTTGCTGCCGGGCCTGCATTGCAGTGCGGCTGTTATTGAGTTGTTGCTGCAGCTCGACCAGTTTTAATTCGCGGCTGCGCTGCTCGGCAATTAACAGCGTGCTGCTAAGCTGCGCCTGTCTGTTGTGTTTGTCAGCATCAAGCTGACGTTGCAGCCGCAGATTTTGTTGCAGTGCGTCAAAGGCGGCCTGCGGTTGGCCATGTGTTGACAACAGCTGCGTCCAGCGTTGCAATTCCGGTAAATACAACGCCAGCCGGTGCTGCAGCAGCCAGCCGCTGGCATCGTCAAACTGCAGTTGCGCTGGCGCGGGTTGACCGCTGACCAGCAACGCCATCGCATGGCGTAACCGGCTGATGGCAATCCATTCGCGGTCGCCGCTTTGTGCCGCTTGTTGTTGCAGTTCGCTGCTCAGTTGCATCAGCAAATCCGGCGCCACATCAGCAAGCTTTTGCTGTAAATACAACGTCAGCAGCGCCATCCCGGCCGGTAAAAATTGTTGTTGCCACAGCGTCTGATATAACGCCCGCGCTTCCGGCCCTCGCCCGGTCGCCAGCAGAATGTCGGCCTGCGTCAGTTGCAGGTGCTGTAATTGCCTCGGGTCTGTTTGCAGCGGCAGGGCTTGATTGATAGTACGCAGGGCTTCCGGATATTGCTCTGCAGCAGCCTGAATGTCAGCCTGCACCGCCAGACTGTCGGCTTCGAGCTGCCGCAACTGATTACGACGGGCGATATTCAACACCAGGCCTGTCGCGTTGGTGGCACTGTCATAAAACCCGCTTTGCAGGGCGTCGCGGGCATAATCAAGCCCAATCCAGGCATGCAGCGCCGGCGCATCGCGCGCGGTCAGGCTGTGATAAGCGAGAAAACTGAGTTGGCGGGTATCCAGCGACTCGCCGGCACTGAATTTACTCAGTTGCTGGCATTTATAACCGGCGGCGCTACCGGCAAATTCAGCGGCGGCAAATTCACTGGCAGCATTTTGATTTTCTAGTTGTTTCAGTGCAGCGCGGGCGCTGTCCAGCGTGGCTTTGTCACCAGCCTGTAGCGCAAAACGACAGCGCTGCAGCCACCACCAGGCCGGTGTTTCAGCCGTGGGAAGCTGCTGAAGACTTTTGAGAATTTGTGGGGCTGGCGCCAGCGGCCGTTGCATGGTCAGCTGCCAGATTTGCTGCTCAGTCGGTGTGAACTTCAGCTCACGCGGGTATTCCTGCGCAGTGGCCGTCGTCGCACTAGCGATGACACAGAGCAAAGCGATACCGCAGGAAAACCAGCCAATTTTCACGTTCAGACTCTCCCTGTGCCAGCACTCTTCAGTAGATGAAGGCTTAACTTAGCACGCCACGGCGGGCATGGCGGCGGGTTTTTCGTTACAGGATTTGACTGCTGGCACAGACTGCCCGGCGCGACAACCAGGTCAGCGCCAGCCAACATCACCCCGCAGGTTGGCGACCCAGCAGAATTCAGTTAAGTTAATCACGCCCTCTGCCAGACCCTGCAACCAAGGAATGCTGTGATGTCTTTTCTACCCACCACGCGCCAATTATTGATCTCAGTGGTGTTTGCGACGACCTGTCTGCTAGTTGCAACAGCCAGCGCAAACACCACTTTCAGCTGGCCCCATGGCGCCAAAGCAGCGGTGAGCCTGGCTTATGACGATGCAGTGCCAAGCCAGCTCGATACTGCCATCCCGCAATTAAACGCGGCGGGCCTCAAAGGCAGTTTTTATCTGCCGCTATCGGCAGATACCCTACAAAGTCGTTTAGACGACTGGCGCGCCGCCGCAGCGCAGGGCCATGAGCTGGGCAATCATTCACTGTTTCATCAATGCGCCAAATCACTGCCAAACCGGGATTGGGTCAGTCCTGACCGGGATTTAGATAAAACCCCGGCGTCGCGATTAGTCGATGAAATACGCCTTGGCAATGCCTTTTTGCAGGCGATTGATGGCAAAACACAACGCACCTTTACCGCGCCCTGCACTGACCAGCTGGCCGCCGGTACGCCGTATTTACCGCTGTTGACGCAGGATTTTGTGGCGATGAAAACCACGGTCGGCGGCGTGGTGGCGGATATGCAAAAGCTGAATATCTACGCCGTGCCGGTGATAACACCGAGTGATGTGACAGGCGCCCAGCTGATCGCCTGGGTCACAGCTGCCGGCGAAAAAGGCACTATGGTCAATTTTACCTTTCACGGCATCGGCGGCGACCATCTGCAAATCTCTGCGGCGGCGCATGCCGAGTTACTGCAGTTTCTGGCCGCACATAAAGATGAATACTGGACTGATACGTTTTTGAACCTGATGCTGCATGTCAAAGCACAGCAGCATAAAAAGCCCTAACCTGCTGCGGCATCAGCGCTGTTGCTCCAGCCGCCGCCCAGCGCTTTAAACACCTGAATAGACGCACGCACCGCTGCGATTTGCGCCTGTAACCGGGCATCGGAAAGTTGTAACCATTTTTCGTCCGACTGTAACACCTCAATCTGACTGACGACCCCTTGCTGATAGGCCGCTGCGGCCGCTGAGCGCGCGTGTTCCAGCGCTGTTTCGCCTTGCTGCAGCGCCAACACCTGCTGTTCAAACTGCAGCAGCTCAGTGAACGCATCTTCCACATCGGCAGTGGCGCGCAGGCTGACGAGCCGGTAAGCCGCTAATAACTCGGCCTCACGCTCTTGTGCCTGCGCAATCTGGGCCTCAATCCGGCCAAAATCAAACAGACGCCAGCGCAGGCCTAGCACAGCGCTGGCCTGACTGCTGTTATTGCTGAACAGGTTGCCGCCGTCCAGTGCGGTTGCGCTGCCGACCAGGCCAGTCCGACAGCGCTATGCAGCAAGTGCCGGTCACGGCTTTGTATGACCAGGGCCGCGGCGCTGGCGTTTGGGTCGTCACGGGCACGCCGGCCAAAGTCAGCTGGCAGGCCGTGACTGTGCAGCAACTTGGCAGTGAGCACGCGATGATCAGCGCGTCGCTCAGCCCGGACACTGTGATTGTGACCCTGGGTGCCCATTTGTTGCACGAAGGTCAGCCCGCCCGCCTCAGCGACAGCGCAGGCGCGGATGCAGCTACAGGAGCTGCATTATGAGCAATCAGCGCTTTAACCTGTCCGCACTGGCCGTGCGCAACAGCTCCGTCACAGTGTTTTTAATCGTGCTGATCTTTATTGCCGGGCTGGTGTCATTTGTGAAACTGGGCCGGGCGGAAGACCCGGCATTTACCATCAAAGTGATGACTATAGTGACCGCCTGACCCGGTGCTACCGCCGCGGAAATGCAGGATCAGGTCGCCGAAAAAATTGAAAAGCGCATGCAGGAACTGCGCTGGTATGACCGCACTGAAACCTATACCAGACCAGGGCTGGCCTTTACGACCCTGACGCTGCTCGACAGCACACCGCCGGCCGAAGTGGCGGATCAGTTCTATCAGGCCCGCAAAAAAATCAGCGATGAACACATCAATCTGCCGACTGGGGTGATTGGCCCTATGGTCAACGACGAGTATGCCGATGTCACTTTTGCACTTTTTGCCCTCAAAGCCAAAGGCGAACCGCAGCGGGCACTGGTGCGCCATGCCGAATCGCTGCGCCAGCGCCTGTTGCATGTGCCGGGAGTGAAAAAGGTCAATATCATCGGCGAACAAGCCGAGCGGATTTACGTCGAGTTCTCGCATCAGCGGCTGGCGACACTTGGCCTCAGTCCGGCCGACCTGTTCAGCGCGTTACACAACCAAAACGCCCTGACGCCGGCAGGCTCAGTCGAAACCCTGGGGCCACAGGTGCTGATCCGGCTGGATGGGGCATTGGATGAGCTGCAGAAGATTCGTGACACCCCGCTCGTCGCGCAAGGCCGCAGCCTGAAATTGTCAGACGTGGCCGAGGTCCGATGCGGTTATGAAGATCCCGCCATATTTCTGGTACGCAGCGGCGGCGAACCGGCATTATTACTTGGCGTCATTATGCGCGACGGCTGGAACGGGCTGGATTTAGGCGCGGCGCTGGATCAGGAAGTACAGCAAATCAACGCCAGCCAGCCGCTCGGCATGACACTCAGCAAAGTCACAGATCAAGCGGTCAACATCAGTGCGTCAGTCGATGAATTCATGCTGAAATTCTTCGCGGCATTGCTGGTCGTAATGCTGGTCAGTTTCCTCAGCATGGGCTGGCGTGCCGGTTTAGTTGTGGCCGCGGCGGTGCCGCTGACCCTGGCCATGGTGTTTTTAGTGATGCTGGCCACCGGCAAGAATTTTGACCGCATTACGCTCGGGTCGTTGATTCTGGCGCTGGGCTTGTTAGTCGATGACGCCATCATTGCCATCGAAATGATGGTGGTGAAAATGGAAGAAGGCTACAACCGCGCCGCCGCTGCAGCCTATGCCTGGAGCCATACCGCAGCCCCGATGTTGTCGGGCACGCTGGTAACTGCGGTGGGTTTTATGCCAAACGGCTTTGCCCGCTCCACCGCCGGTGAATATACCAGCAATATGTTTTGGGTGGCTGACCGCCGGCAGTGTGGTCACGCTGTTTATCCTCGCGATTCTGGGCATGGGCCTGGTGAAAAAGCAGTTTTTCCCGATCTCCGACCGGCCCGAAGTGCTGGTTGAAGTGCAAATGCCTTATGGTACTGCGATTGACCAAACCAGTGCTGCGACGGCACAAGTGGAAGCCTGGCTGGCGCAGCAGCCAGAGGCCCGCATCGTCACAGCCTATGTCGGTCAGGGCGCGCCGCGTTTTTTCTTCTCAGTCGGGCCTGAATTGCCAGATCCGTCTTTCGCCCAAATTGTCATTCGCACTGACAATCAGGACGAACGTGAAGCATTAAAACAGCGCCTGCGCGGGGCCATCGCCAATGGTCTGGTGCCGCAAGCGCAAGTGCGGGTAACCCAGCTGGTGTTTGGCCCCTATTCGCCGTACCCGGTTGCCTACCGGATTGTCGGGCCTGAGGTTAACACGCTGCGTCAAATCGCAGACCAGGTGCAGCAAGTGCTGACAGCCAGCCCGCTGATGCGTACCGTCAACACCGACTGCGGGCAACGGGTACCGGTGCTGCATATTGAATTGCAACAGGACCGCTTGCAGGCTTTAGGTTTAAGCTCTGTCGCCGTCGCGCAGCAACTGCAGTTTTTCTTAAGCGGCGCCCCGGTGACGGTGGTGCGGCAAGATATCCGCGCCGTGCAGGTGATTGCCCGCACCGGTGGCGATACCCGCCTCGACCCGACACGTCTGGCTGACTTCACCCTGGCCGGCGCCAGCGGTCAACGTATCCCGCTGTCGCAGCACCGGCGCGATCGCATGCCCACGCTGACGGTGCGGGGTGATATCGCCGACGGTCTGCAACCGCCGGATGTATCCACGCAAATCACCCAACAGTTACAGCCGATCCGCGACGCTTTACCTGCGGGTTATCGCATCGAAGAAGCCGGCTCCATTGAGGAATCCGGCAAAGCCATGGTCGCGATGTTGCCGCTGTTTCCGATCATGATTGCCGTGACCTTGCTGATCCTGGTGCTGCAGACCAGATCGAACTCCGCCATGGTTATGGTATTCCTGACCGCACCTTTGGGTCTGATTGGTGTGGTGCCAGTATTGCTGTTATTTCAACAACCCTTTGGCATCAACGCGCTGGTGGGGCTGATCGCACTGTCGGGCATCTTAATGCGCAACACCTTAATCCTGCTTGGGCAAATTCAGCACAATCAACAGGCCGGCCTCAGTGCTTTTGCTGCGGTGATTGAAGCGACAGTCCAACGCGCCAGGCCGGTTCTGCTGACTGCGCTGGCTGCGATCCTGGCCTTTATTCCGTTAACCCAGTCCGTGTTTTGGGGTGCTCTGGCCTACACGCTGATCGGCGGCACTTTTGCCGGCACTGTGCTGACACTGGTATTTTTGCCGGCGATGTACGCTATCTGGAGCAAGATCACTCCCCATCATCAGGCCTGATGATGCCGCGAATGCCCGCAATAACTGCGGGCATTTGCTGCTGCAAAACTTCAGCGCGTTTGAGAACAGCAGCTGTAAGCTGTTGCTGTTGCTGTTGCTGTTGCTGTTGCTGTTACAGTCTCGCCCACAGATAATTTATTTACTTAAGTTTACTTTAAGACTGCCCCACTAAATAACTGATCCTAATTGTGATACACCGTCTTCAACCCATGTTTTCCGCCAGGAAACGGGGCTGCCGTTTCCATAAAATGGTCTACCTGCTCCAGTAGTTCATCCATCGTTTTACATCGATGGTTGCGAGTAATCGTTTCATGCAGCGCATGCCAGAGCTTTTCTATTTTGTTATGCCACGGGCTGTAAACAGGTAAAAAAAGCAGCTTGAACTTTGGGTTTTCTGTCAGCCACTTTTGCGTTTTCTTACTCTTGTGAATGATGTAATTATCCACAATAAAGGTCACGCTTTTAGCTCGCCTGTACTGACCTTTGACCTTCTCCAGTAACTCGATAAACAGGTCGCTTGTTTTTCGCTGTCCACTTACATAGCTGATTTGCCCCGTTTGGCTGTGCAGTGCTCCGGCTAAGTAGTGTTTCTTGTTTTGCCCTGGTGTCGCTACTTTACGCTGCTGCCCCTTGATACCCCACTCAGCCCCAATCTTCGGGTTCAGGTGGATATCCACCTCATCTTCATAAAACACCGGATGGTCGGTACTGCTGTTGTCCAGCGCTTCTCGCATCGCTGCTAACTTCGCTTCTTTGTCGGGGTCTTTGATGTACAGCGTTGGTGCTGCTCGCCGCCAGACAATACCAAGCTTTGGTAACCAACGTCTGATGGTGGAACTATGCACCTTGATGCTGCACAGCTTTCTGAGCAGCAACGCGAACAACTCAGTACTCCAGCGTGAGCGCTGATAGCCCAAGGTTCGTGGCGTTTGCTCCAATAACAATCTCAATACTTTACATATAAAGGCTTTGGGCTGGCGAACTGGCCTGCCAACTCCTTTTGTCTTCAAGCCATCAACACCGGCCACTTCGTACCAGGCGAGCCAGCGGTTCACAGATGAACGCCCCGCCTGAAGCACACGGGCGACTTCAGATTTGGAGGTCCCTTTTAACACCAGCAGAACCGCATTGGCTCTGCGGCATAGGTCTTTATCTCTGGTTTTATGAATGACTTTCTTCAAACGACGGGTTTCAGCGCCATGGAAAAATGTTATTTTGTTCATACTCAATGCGGTTCGTGATTTGTGTGGTTTGGCGACTGATCAGATCGCTCAAACCGCATTGAGTTCCCGTCTGCAAGTGATCTACTAATTGGAACTAATGAAATGGACACCTCTATCAAACGGCTTCTATGAGCCATGCTGAAGGTGTTACTCATCTGCAAATGAAGAGGTGTCCAATGAAACAAATTATCGCAATCGATTTGGCAAAGCGAGTTTTTCAAATACACATACCCGCCAGTGGTGAAAGCCCAGTTATAAACAAGGTTCTGAGCAGAAATAAACTCCTCGCTTATATTGCTAATCAACCACAGAGCATCGTGGTGATGGAAGCTTGTGGTACGGCTAATTATTGGAGTCGTCAATTCGAGCAGCTGGGCCATGAGAGCAGACAAATTAGTCCACAGTATGTTGCACGATTTCGGATTGGGAATAAAAACGATAAAAATGACGCTATTGCTATCAGCGAAGCGTTTAGCAGACCTGATATGCGGTTTGTTCCGATTAAAAATATTGAACAACAAGACCGGCAATGTTTGCATCGCGTACGGCAGCGCCTTGTCAAAAACCGTACCGCCATTGTCAATCAAATCCATGGTTTAGCTGCTGAATATGGTATTGACTTATCAGAAGGCAAACACAAAATGCTCTGTGAAGTGCAGGACGCACTTGAAGATGGGGGCAATGAGTTGTCTCCCATTTTTCGTGAGCTGCTGCAGGAACTTTATCTTGAATTTAAAGACGTTGATTTGAAGATCCAAAAACTTTCTGCTCGGATTTCACAGTTGAATAGCGTCAGTGAAACAACACAGAAGTTACTGACTATCCCTGGTGTGGGGCCACTGAGTGCTTCAGTGCTTGGGATCGAACTTGGCGATGGAGCTTGCTTTAAAAATGGTCGACATTTTTCAAGTTATCTTGGCCTTGTTCCGAAAGAACGTAGCAGTGGTGGCAAAGTCCGGCTTTTAGGGATCACAAAACGGGGAGACTCCTATTTACGTGGGTTGTTGATCCATGGTGCCAGAGCTGTGGTTTATAGGGTAAAAGAGCTGAGGGATCCCCACAAAATTTCCATTCATACAATCAGCTATCAGCCTGTTTGATTACTGCCCAGTCCCACTGAACCACCCACTGTAGTATTTGTTTAAGTCCCTGCTGATAATATTGCCTGCGTATTCGCTGTTTGGGTTCTTTGCAAAGTAATATCCCAAGGAAATTCAGGGCCAATACCCGCCTATTTTTAACGGTGTTAGCTTGATAACGCAGGTGCAAACCCGCTTTCTCCGCTGCGCTACCTAGCAGG
>SSFI01000104.1 GCA_008015325.1 Rheinheimera sp. | reverse complement strand
TTTGGCGGCTTTTTGCGCCAGTGGGTGCTGCGGCGCAATAGCAACATAAGTCACACCGTAGAAAGTGTCAGGGCGGGTGGTGTAGACGCTGAAGTCATAACTGGAGCCTGCCACGCTAAACTTGATTTCCACCCCTTCAGAACGGCCAATCCAGTTGCGCTGCATGGTTTTCACCTGCTCTGGCCATTCGTCCAGCTGATCTAAATCCTGCAGCAGCTCTTCGGCGTAATCGGTAATTTTAATAAACCATTGTGCCAGTTCACGTTGTTCAACCAGAGCGCCTGAACGCCAGCCGCGACCGTCAATGACTTGCTCGTTCGCCAGCACACACTGATCGACCGGATCCCAGTTCACAGTGGCCATTTTTTTATAAACCAGACCTTTTTCAAACAGCTTGGTGAAGAACCATTGTTCCCACTTGTAATATTCTGGTTTGCAGGTCGCGATTTCGCGGTCCCAGTCATAACCAAAACCTAAGCGTTTCAGCTGGTTTTTCATGTAGTCGATATTGGCGTAAGTCCACTTGGCCGGTGCGGTTTTATTGGCAATAGCGGCGTTTTCAGCCGGCAGACCAAAAGCATCCCAGCCCATTGGCTGCATCACGTTTTTGCCTTGCATGCGCTGGAAGCGGCTGATCACATCGCCGATGGTGTAGTTACGCACGTGGCCCATGTGCAGCCGGCCACTTGGATAAGGAAACATCGACAGACAGTAGTATTTTTCTTTGCCTGGCTCTTCAGTCACTTTAAAGGCGTTGGAGTCGGCCCAGTGCTGTTGTAAGGCGGTTTCAATCAGGCGCGGTTCGTACGCGGCTGCTTGCGCTGTAGGGGCCTGAGTGCTTTGTTCTGGTGCTTGCATGCGAAGGATCTCAACAGATAAATATCACGAGGGATATTGGCAAAAAATAAAAGCAATTTGACGCTAGGATAACGCATTCAGGCCTGTGGCAACAACTGCCACGAAGGCCTGAAAGGGGATGTGAGCCGCGCTTTTGCCATTCCCAACGAATTATTTGTCCGCCGGTAACGCAGCCAGTACTTTACCGACCAGTTGATTCAGTTCTGTGCCGTTACCAATCCAGCGGGTGACTATCAATAAATCGTGTGCTTTATCCAGATAAATCACGTTACGGCCGGCGCCTTCGAAGGTGATGGCGGAGGAAGGCGCGGCCGGCAGGGCTTTTTGGTCAGTATTTAAAAACCAGTTGGCAAAACCGTACTGTGGATTCGCCGGGCCGCCGGTGCTTGCTTGCCGGATAAAATCCCGGCTGATCAGCTGCTGACCATTCCAGTTGCCGTCACGTAAAAACAGATAGCCAAAACGCGCCAGGTCCCAGGCATTGATAAACATGCCGCCGCCCCAGTGACCGCCGCCGGACACCGACTGCACTTTTTGGCCATCCAGCTCAATCCAGCTGTTGTCGTAACCAACCCAGCGCCAGGTCGACGACGCACCGATGGGCCGCATGATCTGCTCGTTTAACACTTGCGGCAGCGGTTTGCGCCAGACGTATAAAGTCGACAGCGCCAGCAGATTCATCCGCACATCATTGTATTTGTAGAAAGTACCAGGCGTACGCAGGGGCCGGTTGGGCCAGTCGGCCGGTATTTTGCCTTCCGGCCGGTCGGCCCAGTCCGGTTTGCCCCATAAAGTGCCTTGCCAGTCGCTGCTTTGGCGTAATAAATGCTCCCAGCGGATTTGGCTGTTATGCGCGCCCTGATACAAATCGACGCCTTCAGGCATATAAGGCGCTACTTTGTCGTTGAGGTTTTGAATAAGTCCTTGCTGCCAGGCGAGGCCGGTCACTGTGGTTAAAAAAGTTTTGGTGATGCTGTGGGTCATATCGACATTGTCGACATCGCCCCAGCGCGCGATGACTTTGCCCTGATACACAATCAGACCATTGGCGCCGGCCCGCACACTCATAGGACCAATGATTTGGTCGTAGGGCTCTTTCGCACCAAAAGTGGTGGCCTGCACCAGTGCCTGGTCTTTCGGTGCTGTGTTTTCGCTGGCAATGGCATAATCCACCGCTTGTTGTAACAACGCGGCATCGACCTGCAGGCTTTGTGGTTTGGCTTCAGCCCATTGGCCGGTTGGTGGAAAATAAACAGTGGCCGCGACTGGCCATGCAGCACTTAACAGCAACAACAGCGCTGCTGAGCGGCGTTTCAGCTGGCTGTTAAAATGGTTTTTAAAATAATGCATGGGCCATGCTCCAGAATAAAACCAGCAGCATGTCGGCGATAAGCGCCAGCGGCAACCCGGCTTGCGACCAATACAGGTAATTAACCGGCGAAAAAAAGGAGAGGCAAGCCTCTCCTTCGATAGTGGACTACTGGATCAGACGCGGTATCAGAACTTGTAGTTCACGCCCAGCGTCAGACGACGACCCAGAATGTCATAGTGTTCACCCGAGCTATAAGTATTCGGGTTACGCACTGGTTGACGGTCGGCCAGGTTCAGCACGCCGGCGCGGACTTGTAACTCTGGGGTCAGGTTATATTTACCGGTTAAATCCCAGGCAATATAAGAGCCGATGTCATTGTAGTTATTCACTTCAGGTGTCCAGGACGTGCGGTCCCAGACTGAGCTGTGAATATAAGTAGCACCCAGCGCCAGCGACAGATCTTCATAGCTGTAATTGGCATTAAAGCGGCCTTTCCAGCGGAAGGTACCGTATTGACCAGCGTACTTACGGTCGTCACCGGCACGGCCCGTGGTGTTTTGGTTCCACTTGTCGGTGTAAGTGGCGATTAACCGCAGATCCAGCGCGCCGTAACCGTTCAGGTCAAACTTATAGTTGGTTTCGATATCGTAACCAGCCAGTTCCGCCGAAGCAGAGTTGACCGGCTTGACGAAGTAGTTGGTGATATCGCGGGAAACGGAGTCACGGGTGAACAGCTTGCAATACGGGTTATCCAGGCTGTCCAGCTGATAACAGAAGTTGACCACGTTTTGCGCGCTGTGGCTCTGGATCATGTCAGCAATGCTGAATGACCAGTAATCCACGGTCAGGCTGAAACCATCGAGGTAAGACGGCGTATAGATGAAGCCTGCGGTGATGTCATAAGCCCGCTCACTGTCAAGATCAGTGTTACCGATGATGTAACCTGGCTTCGTACCACCGTTTATCCAGCCCGGAGTCGGTGACCAGCCTTGTGGCATGCCATCGGCGCGGCAGTTTTTCTCGACGTTGGCTTTAAATGTGCCGGCGCTGTCGATACGCAGCTGCTGACATGGATCAGTCAGTGAGCTGAACGTCTGGCTCGCCGGGTTATACAGCTCGCCGATGTTTGGTGCGCGCACTGACTTCGAGCGGTTCAAACGCAGTTTCAGGTCGTCGTTGATGGTGTAATTCAGACTGATTTTCCAGGCGTTTTCACTGCCGGTTGTGCTGTAATCCATGGCGCGCACTGCAGTTTCCAGTGTCAGATCCTGCACATAAGCCAAATCGGACAACAGTGGAATGGAGAATTCAGCAGAAGCTTCGCGCACCGAGAATTCACCGTCCATCGGTGCAGACTGGTTGTTAAACAGCGCACCTGAACGCATGGCCGGATCTGGCAGCGACGATGAACGCTCTTTGCGGTATTCGACGCTGAAAGCTGAACCGACGATACCTGCTGGCAGTTCATAGATGTCACCGGTTAGGGTGAAACCGGCTACGTCCTGATCTAACGACGCATTGCGCATTGCATCAGTGCTGACCCAGTCCAGCGCGGCTTGAGAATATAAACCCGAGCCGTAGATGTTCATTGGCACACAACCCTGAGCGCGCATCACCGCGTCTTTACAGACGATATTGCCTTTGGCGTCAGTTGTGGCCTGAATAGCCGCCAGGAAGCGGTCTTCCAGCAATTCGCCGTACCAGGTTGAATCGGCGCTGACATGGCCTTTCTGCGCGTAGGCTTCATAACCCCAGGTCTCAGTTAATACACCTTCAAGACCAATAGCAGCACGCGCTAAAGTACGGTCCTGCGCGTATTGGCGGTTACCAAAAGCACTGGCCAGGTAAGTATTCTGGATTGGGCTGGTGACATTGTTGTCAGCAAAGAATTTGCGCGCACTTTCTGTCAGCATCGGGTTCAGCGGATCAAGGCCATTAGCGCCGCTTAACACAAAGAACGCCGGCGAACTTTCGCCATAGGCTTTGCTGTTGGAATAGGTCGATTCAAAACTAAAACGATGGTCATCGTTAATCTGATAACCGTAGTTCATGTTCAGGTTTAACCGTTCCAGCGGGGTGCGCAGGTACGTATGGTCCAGCGTGTTGTAGCCATCACCTGGTGCACCATCGGCGGATAAATAACGGCTGTTGTTGGTACTGCCCGGCACAAACGGATAAGCCGTGCCGCCATTCGTGTCGAACAGACGAACTGAGCCGTCGTTGGCGAACACATAAGATTTGCCACCCACCGAGAAAGTACCGGTTTTACCGTAGTTGCTCAGGATTGGGTTACCGGTTTTGTCCCACAGGATACGGCCCGGAATACCATCAGCAGAGGTTTTATTGGCCGGGTTATCGATAGTGATTAAGCCGTTGCGGATGAAATCACGTTGTTTACCGCTGACCTGTGACTGTTCTGAGTAGGTCAGGTTGGCGATAAAATCAGATTTACCTTCGCTGCTGCCGAAAGTCAGGCTGTAGAAATCTTCTTCACCGCCATCTTGTTGTGGCCGGCTGGTGGCGGCGTCCACTTCAAAACCGTTGAAGGACTTTTTCGTGATGATGTTGACCACACCAGCCACTGCGTCTGAACCGTACACGGCAGAAGCGCCACCGGTCGACACTTCAATCCGCTCAATCATCGCAGTTGGGATGTTGTTTAAGTCGACCGCGCTGTTGCCCGGGTTCGAGCCGACATAACGGCGGCCGTTGACTAGCACCAGGGTGCGGTTGGTGCCTAAACCACGCAGTGCCGTGTTATTCAGACCTGACGCGAAAATCGTGTTGTTGGTGGTTTCCGGTGACAGGCCTGTCACCGCGTTTGGCATGTCGTTCAGCAGCTCACCGACGTTGGTGATGCCGGCGTCGACGATGGTGTCAGCGCTGATGACGGTGACTGGCGTTGGCGACAATTCGCCAATGCGTTTGATTTTAGAACCCGTGACTTCAATGCGTTCTACTTTGTCGTCGGTCTTGGTTTCCTGTGCCTGCGCCTGACTGACCAGACCCAGACTTAAAGCGATTTGGACTGCAATCGCCAGTTTATTATTTTGGTACATCCTGGAATTCCTCTTATATGACTTGTTTGCTGTAACACCCATCACGTCATGATCGCAGGGAGAAAGGTTGTTTTCATAAAATGGGTACGAATGTTACAGCGCGCACAAACTAATCAGTCGGGATTTCAGGCACAATCAAATTGCGATGACTACACAGAAAAACCACATTGATTGATATATTCGGTACAAATAATATACAAGAAGTTGCTGTTATTTTGTCTTGCGGTGGCAGTCGATAACTGCAGCTATAACACGCGGATTTGAAATGTAAGCGGCGGGGGTGAATGATCAGTCCGGCGCTATACTGAAGCGACAGTCCCGCGTTTATGAGGTGTTTATGAGTGATTTACTGCACAAATACCGGCAGTGGTTACAGCAGCTTGAATTGTCGCTGCAAAGCCAGCTCGATCCGGCGATCAAGCCTGTGGTTGAAGTGGCTGACATGCTGGCGGCTTATTTAAAGGCCGGTCGCGACCTGACCGCCTACGAAACCCAGCTGTTTATCGAAACCTTTTTCCGCCAGCAACAACAGCCGCAGCCGCCGTCAATCTGGCCTGAGACTTTATGGCAAATGCTGGCGCAGGTCACCGACAAAACCCAGGTAGAATGGCAGGAGCTGGAGCAGGATTTGTCACATCAGGGCCTGTATTTACAGGGCGAAACGGTGGGCATGGGGCTTTATGTCTGCCGCATTTGTGGCGAAACCCTGCATTATAATCATCCGGCCGAACTGTTGCCATGTCCGGCTTGCGGCGGGGGGCATTTTGTACGCCGTGGTCTGCCGGTCTGAATGTCAAACCTTGGTGTTTTGCGCAGATAAATTTTTCGGCATGCTGCTGATTTTGTTAGTATGCCTGCATCCGTAGTGAAGGAATTTCTGGCATGACGCAAATTGCAGTAAACAAAGCTGCCGAGGCAAAACTTCAGGCACTGGCCCTACAGGCGGCGAAGCTGTCACCCCAGCTGGATGACGCGCAAATCAAAGACGCGCTCGATGTTGCCGGCTACAGCAGTACTTTTATCGGGCAGGACCGCGCTAAAGCCGCACTGAGCTTTGCCATCGGCATGGATATGCCGGGTTATAACCTTTATGTGATGGGCGAGCCGGCGCTCGGGCGTTTTACCCTAGTGCAGGATATTCTGCAGCAGGCCGCCAGCGAAAAAGAAACACCGGACGACTGGTGTTATTTAAATAATTTTGACGACGAGCGCACACCACAAACCTTACGGCTGTTGCCGGGTGAAGGCCGGGTGCTGGTGAAAAAGCTCGAAGCGCTTATCGACGAATTGCTCGACACTTTCCCGGCTGCTTTTGACAACCCGGGTTATCAGCGCCGTAAAAAAGCTATTCACGCTGCCTTTGATAATAAATACGAAGCCGCCATTGCGCTGGTCGAACGTAAGGCACTGGAAAAACAAGTGGTGCTGTACGAAGACAACGGCGCAGTCAGTTTTTCGCCGGTGGTGGACGGCAAACCGCTGGATGACGCCGAATTTGCCAACCTCGCTGACGACAAACGTCAGTTTTTCTACGAGCTGGTCAGTGAGCTCGAAACCATCCTCAATGAGCAGTTGCTGGAACTGCCGCAGTGGAAACGTGAACTGTCAGAGAACTTGCGCACGCTGCGCCGTGAAACCATTGAACAGGCCATCAAACC
Organism: Rheinheimera sp.; assembly: GCA_008015325.1. GTDB lineage: Bacteria > Pseudomonadota > Gammaproteobacteria > Enterobacterales > Alteromonadaceae > Pararheinheimera. The sequence goes on along the minus strand of SSFI01000104.1, from coordinate 788 downwards.
GCTGCTGAAGCAGCTGGAACATGATTACGCTACTGAGCTGGGCATTTTGCGCTATTTACGCGAAATGCGGCCTGAACTGGTCAAAGCCGTGCTGGAATTATTGCCGGAGGAACTGGAAAGCGACAAAGCCGAAGAGCTGGATATCCGCGGCATTTTTATCAACGATTTTGTGCCAAACGTACTGGTGCATCATGAACTGATGTCTGGCGCACCCATCGTGTTTGAAGCCAACCCCAGCTACGGCAATATTTTTGGCCGGGTCGAATACAGCTCGGCGCAGGGCTCTTTATATACCAACTACCGGATGATCCGCGCCGGAGCGCTGCACAAGGCCAATGGCGGTTATCTGATCCTTGACGCCGACCGCCTACTGACGCAACCGCAGGTGTGGGATGCGCTGAAACTGGCATTAAAAGCCGGTGAGGTATCGATTGATACGCTGAGTGAACACGCCGTCACCAATTCCACCATCATCACGCCCAAAGCCATTCCGCTGAATGTCAAAATCGTGCTGCTCGGTTCACGCGATTTGTATTATCTGGTGCAGGATGTTGACGATGAATTTAACGAGCTGTTCCGCGTGCTGGCGGATTTTGAAAATTATCTGCCACTGAATGACCAGACCATCAAATACATGTCACTGCAGTTACAGGACCAGATCCAGCAATTAGAAGGAGGCCCGCTGACGGTCTGTGGTCTGAAGCAGTTGTTGTTATTCAGTTTCCGCCAGGCCGAGCATCAGAAAAAGTTATCCGCGCGCTTTGCTGACGTGCTGGAACTGGTGCGCG
>SSFI01000012.1 GCA_008015325.1 Rheinheimera sp. | reverse complement strand
TGGACTTATGTCGGGAAGGCTTTGTACCGGCAATCCCGGCTGTTAACCTTGTTACAGTTGCTCACTATTGCCGTCCATCGGATGTTGGGTACTTATCAACACGTTGATTTATTTATCAGCCCTTCTGATTTCGTCAAAAACGCGCTGCTGCTGGCTGGTTTTTCTGCGGACAAAGTGGTGGTGAAACCGCATTCGACTGCGTCTTTAAAGCAATCTCTGTATAAAAAACAAACTCTAGAGTTAGCCACGCCAGCTTTTGTGCTTTATGTCGGCCGAGCAGATAGTTCGAAAGGGTTGGGATTTTTGCTGGCGATGTGGCAACAGCAGTCGGCACTGCAGCATTTACAGCTAAAGGTCGCGGGAGTTAGCGGAACTGAGGCGCAGTCATGATTTGGGCCAAAGCTGCCTGGGCAAGTGCAGTTTTTGGGGTTCGTCGATGCCGAGGCCTTAGCGCAGCTCTACACCGGTGCGCGATTGCTGCTGGTACCGTCGCTCGTCGCTGAAACCTTCGGTAATGTCGTTATTGAAGCTTTTTCTTATGGTACCCCTTGTCTAGTCAGCGACGCAGGTGCCTTGCCTGAATTGGTGTCTGCAAGGCACAATACGGCGTTATCGCCAAGCAACGAGTTTGGCGATGCCCCTGTTGTCGAGACATTGGGGGCAGTGTTTCGTGCCGGTGATGGCACTGACTTTATCGCTAAACTGACTGGTTTGCTGCAGCAGCCCGCACTGCTCAGTCAAATGGGGCAAGCGGCGTATCACCGCTATTTACAGTATTATCAGCCAGAAATGAATCGACAGGCCTCGTTGGCTTGTTATCAGCAGGTGCTGAACAAGCAAGGCGGGTCCTAAGTGGTCAATATTGATAGACAGCAAGTTGATGTCGTCGGTTGTCTGATTGATGTGTCTGATGTTTCGACCGCAGCTGAAAAAATTGTGAGTTTGGCTAAGCACCAACGCCAGGGCTATGTGTGCCTTGCGAATGTCCATATGTGTATGACGGCAAAGGATGATTTAGCATTTGCCGCAGTGCTGCGTCAGGCCAGTCTGGTCGTAGCCGATGGTCGGCCGGTTTATTGGGCGCAGCGTTTGCTCGGCGCTCAGTCGGCGCGGCAGGTTCGTGGTGTCGATTTAATGCTGGAACTTTGCAAACTGGCGGAGACAACCGGGCTAAAACTTGGTTTTTATGGTGGGCAGGACGAAACTTTACTGACGCAGTTGCAGCAACAATTATTGTCGATGTTTCCGCGCTTACAGATTGTCTATGCCTGGGCGCCGCCATTTCGACCGCTGTCAGAACAAGAAGACGCATTGCAACGACGGCGAATGATTAATTCCGGGGCCGATGTGTTGTTAGTGGGGCTAGGTTGTCCTAAACAAGAGTGTTGGATGGCCGAGCATCAGCAACTCCCTTTGGTTATGCTCGGCGTTGGTGCAGCTTTTGATTTTATCGCTGGCCGTAAAAAGCAGGCTCACCGGCTGTTCCAGCGCTTAGGTCTGGAATGGCTGCATCGTCTGTTCAGCGAACCGGTTCGCTTGTCCGGGCGGTATTTCCGGCACAATCCGAGATTTATCTTAGGATTTACCAAGCAATGGCTTCGGTCGTTGATTATGAAAAGCACAAGTTAATTTTATCAGTATGGGCAATAGGTGAGATGCAGCAGAAAGTCGCGTTAATCACAGGGATCACAGGTCAGGATGGGTCATATCTCGCGGAATTCCTGCTGGCAAAAAATTACATCGTACATGGTATCAAACGACGCTCATCGTCGTTAAACACCGGTCGTATAGATCACATTTATCAGGACCCGCACGAGGACTCTCCGCAATTAGTGCTGCATTACGGTGACATGACTGACGGCAGTAACTTAGCTTCACTGATCAGGAAAATTCAGCCTGACGAGATTTACAATCTGGCAGCACAGAGCCATGTAGCGGTCTCCTTTGAAGCACCCGAATATACGGCAGATGTCGATGCACTCGGCACTTTACGCTTGCTAGATGCGATCCGGCAAAATGGCTTAGTCGGGAAAACCCGCTTCTTTCAAGCATCGACCTCTGAACTTTATGGACAGGTACAACAGCCCAGACAAAACGAAGCGACACCTTTTTATCCACGATCGCCTTATGCAGTCGCAAAGCTTTATGCCTATTGGATCACCGTCAATTATCGCGAATCTTATGGGCTTTATGCTTGTAACGGTATTTTGTTTAATCACGAATCACCGCGTCGCGGCGAAACCTTTGTTACCCGTAAAATTACCCGCGGCTTAGCAGCAATCGCTGTCGGTACTCAGCAATGTTTGTATTTAGGAAATCTCGACGCCAGACGCGATTGGGGGCATGCCCGCGACTACATGGCAATGGTTTGGGCGATGTTACAACAAGATAAAGCTGATGATTTTGTTATCGCGACAGAATCGCAGCACTCCGTACGTGAATTTGTCATTGAAGCAGCTGCGGTGCTTGGGATCGGTTTAGAATTTTCGGGGGCCGGCTGCGAGGAAATTGCTACAGTCGTATCCGTCGACTATGACCGCACGCCGGCGATTCAGGTTGGCGATGTGGTAGTGCGGGTTGATCCCCGCTATTTCCGCCCTGCAGAAGTGGACACTTTACTCGGCGACGCGAGTAAAGCGCGCCAACTGCTAGGTTGGCAACCAAGCACCTCATTTCAAGAATTGTGTCGGGAAATGATGCTGGCGGACTGGCGACAAGCGCAAAAGCAATTACTGTTGCTACAGCATGGGTATTCTCATGACTGACACGTCTTTTGCGCAACCATTAAGGATTTTTCTGGCTGGCCATCAAGGGATGGTTGGGCGTGCGTTGTATCGTCTGTTAGAGCAACAGCCTGGCATCGAGTTGCTGGTGCGAAGCCGCAAAGAGCTGGACTTAACCCGACAAGCAGACGTTGAACATTTCTTTGCAGCAGAGAAGCCGGATTGGGTCATTATTGCGGCCGCCAAAGTCGGGGGTATTCTGGCAAACCAAAATCTGCCGGCTGATTTCATTTATCAAAATTTGATGATTGAAGCCAATATCGTGCACAGTAGTTGGCAAACCGGTGTGAAGAGATTGATGCTTTTAGGCTCAAGTTGCATCTATCCGAAATTTGCTGAGCAGCCGATGCAGGAAGAGTGCTTGTTGTCCGGTGTGTTAGAGCCGACAAATGAACCTTATGCAGTCGCAAAAATCGCTGGGATCAAATTGTGCGAGAGTTATCAGCGCCAGTTCGGATCCGACTTTCGGTCGGTCATGCCGACAAATTTGTATGGCCCCTGGGATAATTTTCATCCAGAACATAGTCATGTGGTGCCGGGTTTAATGCGCCGGTTGCATGACGCGGTTGTAGAAAAAGCTCCAGCGGTATCAGTTTGGGGAAGTGGTAAAGCCCGGCGTGAATTTTTACATGTTGATGATTTAGCAGCGGCAGTTTGGCTCGTAATGCAGCAGACAACTGAACACTACGCTTCACTGACATCGCCGCAGTGTAGTCATATAAATGTGGGTAGTGGACATGATATTTCGATTGCTGAGCTTGCCGTCGCAATCGCGGAGGTCGTTGGGTTCCGGGGCGAATTGCTGTTTGATTCTGCCATGCCTGAAGGCACACCCCGAAAACTATTGGCGGTTGATAAAATGACAACTCTGGGATGGTTGCCACAGATCACACTGCGTCAAGGCCTTAAAGATACCTATCAGTGGTGGTTAGCGCAGCAAGTTGTGGGTTAATTCTACACAGCACGCAGTACCTGGAGCTCCGACATGCAACATCTCAGATACGGGCAACTGGTTGGTAATGTTGGCCAGGCCGTCGCAGCTTTTACGCTGGCCTATCTAATCTTACATCAAGCGCCTGTTGCTGATTATGCGCTTTTGTCATTAGTGTTATTGTTACAGGCTTTTGGCATCGCCCTGGTCAATGCATTGGTTGGTTCGCCGCTTTTAATTCTTTTGCATGCACAATCGCCTTCAAAGGATGGGCCTGTTTTAATCGGCTTTATCTGGATAGCGGCAGGGCTAGCTATTGGTATTGCGGCATTACAGCTGATTTTTGCTGTGATATCAGGTCAAGCTGTTATGACTGCTACGTGGTTAGCATTAGCAAGTACGTTACAGATATTAAGATCCGCACTCCGTAGCTATTGGTTGAACCGCCACGCGGAAAAGGTAATTCAATCTGACTTACTTCTGACTTTCTCGTTGTTGTTGCCAATCTTCTGGTTGATGCTAAACCACATTATCACTCTGCAATCTGTCGCTTTTATTCTCGTGCTCGCCACTGTGCTGGCCATCGGCCCGCTGTTGATACCCATCCGCCGGTGGATTGGGTTAACTCCTGCATGGCCAGAAATCAAACAAGGACTGAATCAGCAAGGGAAGCCTGCGGCATTAGGTGTGCTCACTGTCGAACTCACAGCAAATTTTCATTGTTACTTTGTAATGCTCATGTCCGGAAGCCATGCTTTTGCTGCGATCGCTGCGGCGACCTTGTTTTTTCGCCCACAAGCAGTGATTTTGCAAAGTTTGCAGCAAAGTGAAAGAGCAATGATTGTGCAAGCATGGTTGGCTAAATGCTATACCCAACTTCGACAAACCATGTCGGTTATGCATCGATTAGCGGTGACTGCTTTTCTGCTGAACCTGATTGCAATAGCGCTCGTTTGGTATTGGCAACCTGATTGGTTATGGCCGGACCCAGTCACTGAACAGAGTTTCCTATTGGCGTTATTATTATGGGGGGGGATAGCTTTTTTACGTGGAGCTCGACTTCCGATAAGTACTGTGTTGCAGGCTGCAGATCAATTTCAACCTCTAGCGCGTGCTACCTATATCTCTGCGGGGCTGACGATCCCGGCAGTCTGTATAAGTTGGTGTTTAGGCGGGCCGATAGCGACTTTGATTGGCGTGTTGGTCGGTGAGGTTATCTTAGCAATTCAGTTAAAGCGTACGCTTGATCGACTCCTTAGTTTTTGATGACAAAAAACTATTGCTGTTGAATTTCAGGCAAAAAAAAGAGCTCAGAAGAGCTCTTTTTTCTGTGTCACAAATTAAGCTTTGCGACGACGCAGCATCAGGCCTAACGCCGCCAGACCGAACAAACCCAAAGTGGCTGGTGCTGAGACTGGTGAAGCCACCAGATTCAGGCTCACGTTATCCAGTAAAGCACCTTTACCGTTACCGTTGGTTGCAGAGTTAGCGTTGTACAGAGCGTCGCCAAAACCACCAAAGCCTAAAAACATCTCGTTTGCAGAAGCAACCAGCGTGACTTTATATTGAGTCCAAGCTTTGTTATTTGCTTCCTGCGGATCATAGTCAACAGTTGTGAATGTATTTGCTTGGCTTAACAGTGCAGCATTCGGCTGCCAGTAAACGCCTAAGCCGTTGTCATCTTTTTTTGTCGTACGAGAACGGTACCAGAACGACAATTCATACGTAGCGCCGATTTGCATACCAGTCAGTTTCTGGTAAATGCCTGCGTTACTATTGCCAGGCTTGTTGTACGCAAAGTGTGTGTCAAGTTCAACATAACGATTACCGTCTTGCGCGTTAAAGCCTAATACACCGTTAAACTGAACTTCTACACCAGGACCGTAGAACAGATCCCAGCCTGGTAAAGAACTTGCGACAGCCCAGCGGTGTGCAGAGTTCGACAGCGAGCCATAATCGTCAAAACTACCGATTGGTTGGTTTGAAGCATTACCGTTATAAACTACCGCTGAAGTTGGATTCTTTTCGAAGCTACCGTTCGTAATTAAATTTGCACTAGCCTGACCTGCGGCTAAGCCTGCTACTATTAATAATGCCTTATACATATGTTTGCTCACTCTTGACACTCCTGTGACAGAATCAAATTTCGTTACGTTTTATAAGCAATTTACGTGCCAATGCATGTAACCTATTGATTTTCCTTGATGTTTGAAAATGCAAAATTCGGTACATGTAAACAAAGCTGACAAGTAAAGCAAAAAGAGGCTAAACCGCCAGAAACACCAATGAACTACCCTATTATATTGCCTTTTGCCTAATGAAAAAATGTGTATATTTGTGAAATTTTTTAATCTGTTGGCTTTAGTAATGATTCGACAAAACCCCAGCGCCAGAATTGCGCCGGTTGTCGGGAGGATTTTTCCTGCGACAACCAAATGTTTTGTTCGTTATCAATACAAAGAGCTTCGAGTTGTCCGCCACTGGGTATGGGCACTGATTTTATCAAGCGATAGTCCCTGTCTAACACGGCTAAGAATGGAGCGAATTCACCACTGAACATAAAAGAAAGAGGGTTTAAACGAAAATTGCCATAGCCAACTATCACAAAAACGTTGTGTTTGAAAGAATAAGCAGCATCGGTAATGAGGCCGGGTAAAGCACTGGTTTCGCCAATCTGTTTTAAGACTGTATTTGTTTGACTAGTATCAACCAGATAAACCGCGCTCTGCAGTCCTACCCAGTTTTTTGTAAACAATAACAACTGCTCTCCGGTACTAACGAGTGCTTCCGCATCCAGTTCGTGTTGAAAGTGAGAGGGCAATCCCATTGGGGGATGCGGGTAACGAAGAATTATTTTGCTCAGGGTGAGATTCTCAAAGGGTTTTGCCGGTAGTGGAGCGTGATACAGTTCAATAGTGGAACGCTGGCCACTGTTATTACCTATATCACCGATCCAAAGCTGGCCCTGGTGTATAGCCAAGGCTTCCCAATCCTGATTCACGCCCGTGGTCGCTGTTCGACCAATGACTCGTCCTGACTTGTCTAATTGAAACAAGGTCGCCGGATTGCCTGAATCATTAACGGTGAAAAAGGATCCGTCAGCGAGGCAGGCCAAACCGGAGGTCTCTGCAATTTCAGGGCTTAGAGATTTTTCGATGAAAAGTGGGCTAACTCCGCCGCTTAGTTTATCTGTGTCAGGTCGTTGGCTGCAGCTCAAGCAAAATAAGCTGTATATGAATGCGATGAGCAGCTGATGTTTTCGCATTTGTTAGCTACCATGAGACGTGTAAGAATATTGACTAATATCATACCATTGTCACAGTTTCATGAAAGCATGAAGTCTTATAACCACATGTTCGTCTCAATACGTATCTAGCCAAACAGAGATTTTTTGGTTGGCAAGCTGTCGTTCGTGGGGGTAGAATTGTTCGGTTACACCTCGTTGCAACTTGTTATGGAAGATAACGTGCCGAAAAAGTCCAGCCATTTTGAATTTGCCGATAACGGTTTCGCATTCATACATCGTTTGCTTGATATCTCGATTTTTATCGGGGTTCTTTTGCTCATATGCCAATTGCACGGCGTTTCATTTAACAAAAATTACCTTATTCTGCTATTAGCACACATTGCCGGTACTTCTTATATCGCAGAAGCTCTGCAGCTTTATCGCCCTTGGCGTGTCAACCAGTTTAGACAGATGATGTGGCTGGTGGGGTTGTTGCTGGTGATCTGTTTTGCCGGACTGATCAGTGCGTTATTCGTGTTTAAAATCAGTGATGCGTTTTCTCGTGTGGTGGTTTTGGCTTGGTATTTTGGATCTGCATTACTAATGCTGAGCTGGCGCTTGATTTTTAGAATGATTCGAAAAATCCAGGTAGCCCATGGTGTTAATTTACAACGAATGGCGATTGTCGGTCTCAATCCACGTGGGATTCAGCTGTATAACGAGATCAAAGCTCATCCTGAGCTGGGTTTCGAATGTATTGGCTTTTTCGATGACCGCGAAGTGGACCGATTCCCTCCAGAGTATCGAGCTTTATTACTCGGGACTGTGAAAGAATCCGTGATGACTGCACAATCCGGTGTGATCTCCCGACTGTATATCTCTCTTCCAATGCACGCAGATAAGCGCATTCAGCAAATAGTGCAGCAGCTCGGCGATACGACTTTGGACGTATATCTGGTGCCTGATTTTCTTTTGATGAATATGATGCACGGCCGCTTGAGCACGGTCGGCAGGATTGATACTATTTCGGTATTTGAATCGCCGCATTACGATGTGCAAAACTACCTCAAACGGACTTTCGATATTTTGTTCAGCGCAGTAGCTTTATTGTTGTTGTCTCCTTTGATGATTGCCATTGCGATAGCGGTAAAACTGACTTCGAGGGGACCAGTGTTTTTTGTTCAGGACCGCTTTGGCCTCGACGGAAAAAGGATTGGCGTCTTTAAATACCGCAGCATGAAAGTATTAGAAAATTCTGATACGGTAATACAAGCCAGTCGAAATGATCCAAGGGTGACCGCTTTGGGTGCAATTTTACGCAAGACATCGCTGGATGAGTTACCACAGTTTTTGAATGTGTTGTTGGGGCATATGTCTGTGGTCGGGCCTAGACCTCATGCGGTAGCGCATAACGAACAGTACAGGGGGCAGGTGTCTTTTTACATGCTACGGCATAAGGTGAAGCCAGGCATAACCGGCTGGGCGCAAATTAATGGCTGGCGCGGTGAAACAGATACTTTAGATAAGATGGAAAAACGTGTTGAATATGACCTGTACTACATCCGTAACTGGTCATTGTGGTTTGATATCAAGATAATCTTCAAAACAGTATTTAAGGGATTTAGTGGTCAGCATGTGTATTAAAACAGTCGTAGGTCGTAAAACAGGGTTTCAGCTGAGTTGTATTACTTTGGCATTGGCAGCGAATCTGGCGCATGCACAAGAGCAGGAAGGGGTGATTCGTACTGAGTCAGGTATAGATTTTATCCCATCACTACAGGCGGAGCTGAAGCATGATGACAACGTGGTGCGCGATAAGGATGCGACTGTTTCCAGCTGGATCTCGACACTGGCTCCAACCTTGAGGGCCAATTTAGTCGATGGTCCTAACAGCTACAGTTTTGCCGCTGCGGTCAAAAATGCAGTTTACTTCGATAGCAGCGCTGATAACTTCACCGACGGTTATTTAGACGCCGAAGCGAAACTGTCTCCAGCGAGTGCGCACAATCTGAAATTAAAAGCCAATAACAGCTGGCTGCATGAAGATCGTGGTACTGGTGTTTCTGAGGGGCGTGGCAATTTGCAATCAGAAGAAACACGTTTTAACGCCCAGACTCTGCAAGCAGAGTACGAATATGGCAGCTCAGGTTCCATCGGTAAACTGCGCGCCAATACAAGGTTTTATAACAAAGACTACAAAAACTTTCGCGACCTGACGCAGTACCGGGATTATGATTCATTGCAACTTGGGGGCGGCTTTGTTTATCAGACACCGGGGGCGTTTAAGTTAGTTGCTGAATTATCTACTGCAGAAATCGACTTTAAAACAGACGATTTGTCTGGCTCAAGGGACAATACCGATAACAACTATCGTTTAGGTGCCGAGTGGGATATTACGGCCTTAACGACTGGTATTTTGAAGCTCGGTTACCAGAATAAAGATTTCGATTTAGCGGTCCGGGAGAAATTCACCGGTTTTTCCTGGGAAGCAATAGTACAGTGGTTGCCACTGACATATTCTGGTTTTGATTTTTCAACCGGCCGCCGCGCCAAAGACGTTGATGCTTTGAATATCAATTCGGATTACATTATTGAAACTACCTATTCTATTGGTTGGAATCATCAGTGGTCTGAGCAATTATCAAGCAAGCTGTCCTACGAATATCAAACTGACGAGTATAATAGGGTTGTTCGACTCGGCACTACGTTAGGCCGTGAGGATACGCGCAAGATCATCACAGCTGAGCTGGAATCGAAGCCGCTGCGTTGGTTGACTCTAACTGGGTTTGTCAATCTGGAAGATCGCACATCCACGTTAGGGGTCATTGTCTATGACCGCACTGTCTATGGTCTGAATGTTCAGATGACGTTGTAAAGGAAAATGATGTTGATGAGATATCTGAGCTTAATCCTAGTATTACTTTTGAGCCTTGGCGCTGTTGCACAGCAGACCGAGCCTGTTGCTGCAGAGGGTGCTGATAATTATGTATTAGGCCCCGGCGACGCCATCCGCATCAAAATTTTTGGCGAGCCCGAGCTGGATTTAGATGTGCAGCTGACAGACAGCGGTACTTTAAATTATCCATTCCTAGGAACGGTTAAAGCCACCGGCATGACGTTAAAACAGCTGGAGCAGCGCATCTATAGTGGCCTGAAAGGCGATTATTTTGTTGAGCCTAATGTTTTTGTTGGCATGGTGCAATACCGGCCTTTTTATATTCATGGTGAGGTGAAAAAGCCGGGTGGCTATCCGTATCAACCCGGCATGACCATTGACCAGGCGGTTGCGCTCGCAGGCGGCCTGACTGAACGTGCTTCTAAAGAAAAAATCTTTGTTGCCCGTGAAGGGGACAAGGCTAACAAACTGACCGCTGATTTAAACAGTAAAATCCGCGCCGGCGATACAGTCACTATTGAACAGAGATTTTTCTGATGATGAGTACTCCAGAACAAACTCAGGCTTCTGCTGAGGAAGTTATTGATTTACGTAAATATTTTAATGTGATCAGCCGGGCGAAATGGCGGATATTCGCGTTGGCGGTGTTAGTTTCTGCACTTACCGTCTTTGTCGTATTGAATTTGAAACCTATATACAGTTCAAAAGCCACTTTGTTGATTGAATCGCAGCAAGCCAAAGCAGTACAAATTGAAGAAGTTTACGGCATTAATTCTGCTCAGCAAGAGTACTATCTGACTCAGTTCGAGATCCTGAAATCCCGCAGCATTGCTGAAACAGTGATTGATAAACTTCAACTGGCTAAACATCCGGAGTTCATTGGTAAGCCTGGGCTACGTGATAGTATCCAGAAGCTGATGCCGTTTCTGGCAAACAACCGTGAAGTGGTATCCCCAGAGACGCAAAGGCTCAGAGATCGTGAGCGTCTGGTTGCTGCTTTTACCGAGCGCCTGTCAATTGAGCCAGTCCGTAAAACGCAGTTGGTTAATATCGTCTATGAAGCCAATGACCCGCAATTAGCGGCAGATGTGGCTAATGCGATCGGTGAGGCTTATATCGAGAGCCAGCTTTCTGCCAAGATGGGGATTACGCAAAAGGCCAATGATTGGTTAGGCGGCCGGCTCGGTGAGTTACGGCTGCAGCTGGATGCGTCAGAAAAAGCGTTGCAGGATTTCCGCTTACGCGAAGGCCTGATTGATGTCGCCGGGGTGCGCAGTCTGGGTAGCCAAGAATTAGAGCGGTTAGGCCAAGAAATAACACTGATGCGCAGTAAAAAAGCGCAAATTGACGGTTTTGTCCGTGCAGTTCGTCAGTTTGGTGCCAACGATATGAGCCGGTTAGAAACTTTGCCCGAAGTCACAGCGCATCCTGGGGTACAGCAGGTCAAAGCTGCAGTGATTTCAGCTGAGCGTAAAGTCTCCGAGCTCAGTAAGTTTTACGGTCCGAAACACCCCAAATTGATTTCGGCGCGCTCCGAACTTTCGACTATTCAGCAGACAATGTATGAGCAGATTCAGAAGCTCATCAACGGTATTTCTGAAGAGGCCAATACGGTGACTCAAAACCTAGCAGCGCTGGAAGCTGAGATGCAACGCTCCAAAGGCCAGTATCAGGATTTAAGCGGGAAAGAAGCGGAGTACCAGCGTTTATCGCGCGAAGTGGAAACCAACCGCCAGCTGTTTGATACCTTTATGGCGCGGCAAAAAGAAACGGAAGTTACTGGCAATTTTAATTCTGCTGTAGCGCGTTTCACGGATATTGCAGTTGCTGCTATTAATCCAATTAAACCGAACAAAAAATTAATCGTAGCATTAGCTTTTGTTGCCGCTATTGGTTTCGGCATAGTTGTAGCGTTTGTGATGGACGCATTAAATGACACCATCAAAACAACTCGAGAAGTTGAAAATATTCTGCAGCAACGGGCTTTGGGGATAGTGCCTAAAGTAGTTGGTAAAAAACCAATCGCGGAACTAAACCGGGTGTTCTTCGCGCAAGATGCGCAGCAGTTCTCTGAATCTGTCCGTTCAGTTCGGACCAGTTTGTCACTATTGGGTTTAGAGCGGCCGTTACAGGTGCTGATGGTCACATCTTCGATCCCGGAAGAGGGTAAATCGACAGTTTCCAGTAATTTAGCCTTTGCCTTTAAGCAGCTGGAATCTGTATTGCTGATTGAAGCGGATATGCGTAAACCAACCATTGCCAAGCGCTTCGGTATACCTACGTTCCAGCCAGGTCTTGCTAATTATCTGACCGGTACAGAAAGTCTGGATGACTGTATTGTCACCGATGAACAATCTGGTATTGATATTCTGCCAGCAGGTTCTATTCCACTGAATCCGCTCGAATTGTTGTCAGATAAAAAATTGCCTGAACTACTGGCACTGCTACGTGGGCGTTATCAGAAGATCATTATTGATACGCCGCCGGTGCAGGCGGTTAGTGACGCGCTGGTGGTGTCAACCCATACCGACGCTTCCGTAATGGTGGTTCGTGCTGACCAAACCCGTTCGGGCTTGATCCAGTTGTCGCTGGCAAAACTGGTCAACGCACATGCCCGCGTCGTTGGTGTAGTGTTACATGATCTTGATTTAAAACTTGCCGAGGGCTATTACGGTAACTTTGGTTATTACCGTTATTACGCGGAAAATACGGACAAGGAATGATCGACCTGCATTGTCATATTTTACCCGGTCTCGATGACGGCGCGGCGACTCCAGATGAAACCTTGGCTTTGCTGCAATTAGCAGTAGCCGACGGAATCAGCCGGATGGTGGCCACGCCGCATATCAATCCTGGGTATTTTGACAACAAACCGAATATCATCAATGCTGCGCTGGCGGATGTCCGGCAATTGGTGCGGACCCATCAGTTGCCGATCCAGATTGCTGCCGCTGCTGAGGTCCGTCTGACTGACCAGCTGATGCCTGCAATGGAAATGGGGTTGTTGCCATTTCTAGGAGTTTGGCAAGGTCAAAAGGTGTTGTTGCTGGAATTACCCCACAGCCATGTTCCGGCTGGAACAGACAAACTCCTGAAATGGCTCGCACGGCATGATGTAATTGCGATGATCGCTCACCCAGAGCGTAACCGTGATATTCAGGCGAATTTCCAATGTTTGGCACCGTTAAAACGTGTCGGTTGTTTGTTTCAACTCACCGGGAGCTCGTTGATCGGCGATTTAGGCGCCCGGCATCAGCAATGCGCCGAGTATATGGTGGCACAGCGGCTTTATCATGTGGTGGCCAGCGATTGTCATAACATTGACCGGCGTCCCCCCAAGTTAAGTGCAGCGGTGCGCTGTTTGACGGATTTGGCAGACGAACAATACGCGTTGGATTTGTCTGTTCATAACCCTGAGCTGATCACGCAGTCGCTGAATTTTGAGGACGTGGCATGAACTCTGTGTTGTTGCGTCGCAGTTTGGTGGTTGGGAGCTTGATTGCTTTATCTTTGGCGGTTTGGCCAGTCGCAAAATCTGCAGTTGCAAGTACTTACTATTTTCCCGCAGCTTATGCGTTAGAGCAGTGGCAGAAATCTTCTGAAAAGCCGGATACTGAGCAGCTGCAAAGTGCGCAGGAGCAGATTCAAGCTGCACTGCAGTGGCAACCACAGAACCCTCATTATCAGTTAATGGCCGCGAAGATAGCCGAGTGGGCGTGGTTCAGTGGTCAGATAACAACCGACCTGATCAGTAAAAATGAGAGGATTTACCAGCAGGCCATTGCGCAGCGTCCGAGCTGGCCTGTTGCTTATGCCGACTACGGTTATTTTTTGGCAACAATCCAGTTTCGATTAGGAGACGCCTGGCAGCAATTGGAGCTGGCAGAAAAATATGGTGGTTATCTGCCAGAAGTACACGAAAAAATTTTATTGGTAGCGTTTTCGAATTGGTCAGCGCTTAGCGTAGCGCAGAAGTCGGTAGTGTTTGCTAGGGTCGCTAACGCAATGGGTGGCCCATTACAAGGCAACACAGTACGTCTCATCAAACAGTATCAACTTGAACGCCAACAATGCATTTATCTGCGAAAGAAATTGGCCTCTAGCCAAGCCTGGCCTTACGTTCAGGCAAAGCTTTGTCCGGCTTCCTGAAATATCTGTTTGTTTCATAGGTACATGGTTTGACAGGTTACTAGGCTTTCGACAGACTCGTTTAAATATTCGTATATACAGGACAAAACCATGTTTATTCCAGTCATTATGGCCGGTGGTTCAGGGACACGTTTATGGCCACTGTCGCGTGGCAATTATCCGAAGCAATTTTTGGCATTAACCGGCGATACCACGATGTTGCAGCAAACCTTGCTGCGGCTAAAAGGTCTTGACCACCAGGCACCATTGCTGATTTGTAATGAAGACCACCGTTTTATTGCAGCCGAACAGGTGCGCCAGTTAGGTGTCTCCGGTGCATCGATTTTGCTGGAGCCGGTTGGCCGTAATACTGCGCCTGCCATCGCCCTGGCGGCATTACAGGCGATAGCCACAAATCCGGATGCGGTATTGCTGGTGTTAGCTGCTGACCATGTGATTGAAGATGAAGTGGCATTTCGCGCTGCCGTGCAACAAGCGCAGCCGTTGGCTGCTTCTGGCAAGTTGGTAACCTTTGGCATAGTGCCTACGGCAGCGGAAACCGGATATGGTTATATCCGCCGGGGCGTCGGTACTGGCAGCGCCTATCAGGTTGATGCTTTTGTCGAAAAACCTAATCTGCCGACCGCAGAGCAATATCTGGCAAGTGGCGAATATTACTGGAACAGCGGGATGTTTATGTTTCGCGCTGACCGCTATCTCGCATTACTGGCGAAATATCAGCCGGCTATGCTTGAGGCCTGCACTGCAGCTATGGCGGAATTAAGCCCGGATTTAGATTTTATCCGCGTGAAAAAAGCTGCGTTTGAAGCCTGCCCGGACAATTCTATCGATTACGCCATCTTGGAACCCTTAAGCCGGGATGAGCCACAAAGCGTGGTCGTAGTGCCCTTAGCCGCTGGATGGAACGATGTTGGCGGTTTTGCGGCTATGGCAGGTCAGCGGTAAAAACAGCGACGGTAATTCGCATCAGGGCGATGTCTGGTCGCACAACAGCCAAAACTGCTATGTGCGTGCTGAACAGCAGCTGGTCGCCACCGTTGGTGTGCAGGATTTAGTGGTGATCAGCACCAAAGATGCGGTGTTGGTTGCGCACAAAGATCAGGCGCAAGATGTTAAACATATCGTCGCACAGCTGAAGGCCAATCAGCGTCCGGAAGTGACTTTCCACCGCGAAGTTTACCGCCCGTGGGGTAAATACGATTCTGTCGATAACGGTGAGCGCTTTCAGGTTAAGCGCATTACCGTGAAGCCTGGTGCGAAGTTATCCGTTCAAATGCATCATCACCGCGCCGAGCATTGGATAGTCGTGTCTGGTACAGCCAAAGTGACTATTGATGGTGTTGATCAGTACCTGACAGAAAATCAGTCGGTTTATATCCCAATCACTGCAGTGCATGCATTGGAAAACCCAGGCAAAGTGCCGCTGGAACTGATTGAAGTGCAGTCTGGTTCTTATTTGGGTGAAGATGACATAGTGCGGTTTGAAGACAGATATGGGCGGGCCTGAGATGTACCGGAAAATTAGTTGTGTCAAAGCGTACGACATCCGTGGCCGGCTCGGCGATGAGCTTGACGAAGATGTGGCCTATCGGATTGGCCGTGCTTTTGGTCAGTATCAGCAAGCGAAAACCGTGGTCGTTGGCGGTGACGTGCGGGCAACGTCTGAGAGCCTGAAACTGGCGCTGGCCAATGGCCTGATGGATGCCGGTGTGAATGTGATCGATATCGGCATGACTGGTACCGAAGAAGTCTATTTTGCGACCTTCCACTTAAGTGTTTGCGGTGGTATCGAAGTGACGGCCAGCCATAATCCGCTCGACTATAACGGCATGAAGCTGGTGCAAAAAGGTGCGAAGCCGATTAGTGGCGACAGCGGTTTGCACGAAATCAAAGCGATTGCCGAGCAGGGTGAATTTGTTGCGGTCGCGAAGCGTGGTGAGTACCGCCAGCAATCTGTACTGGCTGATTTCGTCAGCCACTTGCTTGGTTACATCCGCCCGGCATTGTTCCGGCCGATGAAAATTGTGGTGAATTCCGGCAACGGCGCGGCGGGGCACGTCATTGATGCGCTGGAAGCGCGTTGTACTGAATTAGGCTTGCCGCTTGAGTTTATCAAAGTACATCACGAGCCGGACGCTACCTTTCCAAATGGCATTCCGAATCCATTGTTGCCAGAGAACCGTGCTGATACCTCAACAGCGGTGCTGGCACATCAAGCTGATTTTGGTGTGGCTTGGGATGGTGATTTTGACCGTTGTTTCCTGTTTGATGAGCAGGGCCAGTTTATTGAAGGTTATTACATTGTTGGTCTGCTGGCCGAAGCCTTCTTGCAGCAGCATCAGGGCGCGCGGATCATCCATGACCCACGCTTAACCTGGAACACCATCGACTTAGTCGCGCAGTCAGGTGGTGAAGCCATTCAGTCCAAGACTGGTCATGCGTTCATTAAAGAGCGGATGCGGCTGGAGGATGCGGTCTATGGCGGTGAAATGAGTGCTCACCATTATTTCCTTGATTTTGCCTACTGCGACAGCGGCATGATCCCATGCTTGCTGAACGCCGAACTGATGTGTGTGAAACAAAAAGCGTTATCCGCTTTGGTGGCAGAGCGCATTGCAGCCTTTCCATCCAGCGGCGAAATCAATTTCACTATTGCCGAGCCTAAAGCCAAGCTGGCGCAAATTCTGGCGATTTATCAGTCTGCTGCAGAGAAGCTCGACACGACCGATGGCATCAGTTTGGAGTTTGCTGACTGGCGTTTTAATCTGCGCAGTTCCAATACCGAACCGCTGGTGCGGCTTAATGTGGAAAGCCGCGGTGATATCGCGCTGATGCAGGCGAAAACGGCTGAGTTGTCGGCTTTATTGCAAGAGGCGTGATTGAAATGAGTTCGACGCCAAACGATGATATCCGCCAGCAACCCGCGATCCAGAAACTGCTGGAGCGGATGCCGGCGCAGGTTCAGGATAGTTTCACTGAAACTCAGCTGAGCTATTTGCATATTGCTCTTGGCGCCAGAGAATGGGGCAAACACCAGCTGGATGTGCGGGGTGATCTGATCCGCCAACACTGGACACGCCACTAAGCAGTTTTCTTTAGCTCATAGTTTTCTGGGCTGAGATAGCCAATAGCACTATGCCGTCTGGTTTTGTTGTAATCAACTTCAATATATTCAAATACCTGTTGTTTCAGCGTGGCCCGGTCAGTTAACGGTTCATCTTTGAGCAATTCGACCTTCAGCGTATGGAAGAAGCTTTCTGCTAC
>SSFI01000127.1 GCA_008015325.1 Rheinheimera sp. | reverse complement strand
TCACTGTACAATGCAATTGCCTGGCAATATACGAAATGCCGGCACTGCGCCCCCAGTGCGGCATCAAGTAGATTCAGCATCATGCGCTGCGAAGCATCCACACAATGCTGATTGTTCTTATCTAAAAAACATAAACCTGAACGCCCGCCCAGATGAACAACAATATCCACCCGCAGCCCTGCAAAGAGCGACATTACTGCAGTGCGGCTACACAAATCAAGCTCGTGGTACTGAAAAAAAGGATGTTGCAACAGCGGCGCCATGTTATTCGCATGCTCAGCGTACCCTCCGGCGTCGGCAGTACCCAACACCTGATAACCTGCACTGAGCAATGCCCCGGCTAGCCGCTGGCCCACCGGGCTGGTGACTGCTGTGACCACACACTGCATCCTTGCACTCCTTATGTCTTGGCGCGGCAGTATTGCCTCCCGCCGATAAACAGTTATCAGCCGCCTAACAACTCCAACAAGCGGGCTTTATATTCTGCGCCAAAAGGTGCGCTTAAGGCATATTCGGCATTCGCCAAGGCAAAACCAATTTTACTGCCGCAATCATGCGATTTGCCCTTGATATGGTAAGCCTCAATAGTTTCCAGCAAGCGTAACTGGTGTAAAGCGTCGGTCAGTTGAATTTCATCGCCCGCACCTGGGGGGGTGAATTCCAGTAAATCCCAAATCGCCGGCGACAATACATAGCGACCGGTAATGGATAAGTTGCTCGGAGCATCGTCAACATCCGGCTTTTCAACCATGTCCCGTACCTTAATACTATGGCCTGCAGACAGCTCTGCACCAGCGATATCAACAATACCGTATTGGTTAACCATGTTAGCGTGAACCGGCTCTACCATAATCTGGCTAAAGCCGGTATTTTCATAGCGTTTGATCATTTCCGCCAGGTTGTCTTTTTTCAGATTACTTTGGTACTGATTGATAATGACATCGGGCAGTAACACTGCAAAAGGGTGGTTCCGCACCACAGGGAGCGCGCACAAAATAGCATGGCCTAAGCCCAGCGCATGCGGCTGACGAACCGAAATTACCGTGACATGTTTTGGCGTAATATTACGAACTTCTTCCAGCAGCTGGCGCTTTACGCGTTTTTCCAGCGTCGCTTCTAATTCGAACGAAGTGTCAAAGTGGTTTTCAATGCTATTTTTGGAAGAATGAGTAACTAAGACTATTTCCGTAATTCCCGCAGATACAGCTTCCTGGACCACGTACTGGATTAGTGGTTTATCCACAATGGGCAGCATTTCTTTCGGGATGGCTTTGGTTGCTGGCAACATGCGTGTACCAAGGCCTGCAACTGGGATCACTGCCCGAGTAACGGCACGGTCTTCATAACGGCGTTGGGTTGCGGCGACTTCTTTGTTAGATTCCATGAAACACTCTTCTGTAAAAAATAAACCCTGATCTTCCCTATCAGACTGCAGCAATGTAGAAAAGCAACAACACCATCCGAGTGTGTGTGTAAGGCTCTTGATTACAGCTGCGACAAGCCTGAACAGGCTGTATTTATACCGTGTTTTGGGGTCTAAAGGCAATCAAAACCGGCTTTTGCACCAAGATTAAATACCAATTTTATTGCATTGATACGACGGGATCATATTCTTTCGTATTTTACATTAGTTTTTACTTAAAAATTAATCAACCACGCAAATTTCCTTTTGTCGGCTTTTAAAATACGGCGTCGCTAGCTAAGTAACTGCTTTAGTGGGCAATTGCTGCTAATCCTACCGTTGTGCTAACCTTTGCCCCTCATATCTTGCAATAACCCGCCGTTGCCCTCACCCAGTGCTGCATTGGCGTTTAGAAGGAACCCGGTTATTAGCCGTCTCGCTCTCTGGTTACCTCTGGTGTTTCAGACGCTGGCGCCACCGCCGCCCGGCGCTGTTTACACGTTGCCGGAAGCCACAGTCCAGCAAGCCCGCCAGCAATATGACGAAGACGGCTACGAACGTATCGTCGCCCTGCGCGACTTTATCAACGAGCACCAGCAGGAATCGGACTGGAACAAACTGCATCTGGTCAATCAGTTCGCCAACCGCAAAGTGCGTTTTGTCAGCGACCGTGACCACTGGGGCCAGCTGGATTACTGGGCCTCCCCCCTCGAATCGCTGGGGACCGGCGCCGGCGACTGCGAAGACTACAGCATCCTGAAGTATTTTATGCTGCGCGCCATGGGTGTGCCCGATGACAAATTAAGACTGATGTACGTGCGCGCCTTGCGGCAAAATGAACCGCATATGGTGCTGGTGTACTTTGAAAACCCACAGGATTACCCGCTGGTACTGGACAATTTGGAACCTGACATCCGCTCGGCGTCTGAACGCACCGACTTAAGACCGGTTTACAGTTTTAACGCCAGTGGCCTGTGGCTGGCGCGCCGGCGGGCTTGGCCATAAAGTTCAGAATCACAAAGGCAATAGTCACTGGTTAACTGTCTTAGAAAAAATTGAACGGGGCAGGTAAAAAAATGTTTGATGCTTATGCACTTATTGATATAACAACGATAAATACGGCAGTAGCCGCTAGGGCAATAACTCCATGACAGAACAGCGAAATTCGTCCCTTACTGAAGGCCCGGCACCAACCCGCGGCATCTCGTTGAACTTGCAGCTCAGCGTGCTGCTCGTACTGTTGGCGCTGCTGACTTTTGTATCTTCGGTGCTGGTGAGTACCAGCAATATGCGAAATTACCTCGACACGCAATTGTCTCAATCGGCAAAAGACACTGCCAATAGTCTGGGCTTGTCGATTTCGCCTTATGTTGGCGGTGCCGATATCACTGTCGCCGAAACGATGGTGTCAGCGATTTTTGACTCCGGTGCGTATTTAAAAATGAAATACACCGACACGAAGCAACAAGTCGTATTTGATCGGACCAGCAGTTTAGAGCTGGATGAAGTACCGTCTTGGTTTATCCGTTGGTTCCAACTGGACCCGCCGGTGATGACTTCCGAGGTGAATGACGGCTGGCGTATCGCTGGCAACCTGCAGGTTCAGGCACACCCGGGCTATGCCTACTTAAGCCTGTGGCGTCACACTAAAGCGGTATTTTGGAACAGTTTGTTGATTTGTTTGCTGGCACTGGTTGCGGTGCACGTACTGCTGATCGCTGTATTAAAACCACTGAAAGATATCGAAAAACAAGCACAGAACCTTGCCGAGAAGCGCTTCGAACTGCTCGACTATATGCCGATGACCACCGAACTCCAAGCCGTGGTACGGGCTTTAAACCGGATGGTGGCGCATGTTCGGCGAAATTTTAATGAAATGAACGACCGTGCTGAACAACTCAATCAGCAGGTTTATTTGGACCCACTAACCACATTACCGAACCGCCGCGCGCTGATGCAGTCGTTTACTGCACTCAACCAGTTAAGCGGCAACGAAGACGACCAACATTATATGATGCTGGTGGCGTTAAGTTCACTGAAACATGTGAACGACCAGCAAGGCTATGCTGCCGGCGATCTATATGTGCAAAAAGCCTCAGATCTGCTGCTGCACCATGTGCGGGGCCAAGACTCTGCCCAGCTGTTCCGCATCTCGGGTTCTGAATTTGCCGTGTTGCTAAGAGCTGGCCAAAGCAGTGCAGACGATTTTCGTCGCGGCTTACAACAAACGTTTGAAATTGCCCGTACCGACCAATACCTAAGTGGTTTTGCTGGCGTGGTGATGCGTAAACTGAACGCTGGTGAGGATCTGAGTACCACATTAAGCCGGCTGGATAGCGAGCAGGCGCGCCAACAACTACACCCGGCAGAACCGACACAAGGCCTCAATGCCGAACTGCCTCTCAGCCGCAGCAATTGGCAGGATATCCTGCATCAGTTTACGCGCTCCGTCGTGTCAGACACCTCAGCCGGCTTCTCAGATACCAGTCTGCAAGTGTCCAGCGACATGGCGCAGATGTTCAGTTTGGAAGTGCAGCCGGTCTATCAGCAGCAAGAACTGGTTTATATCGAAACATTTGTCCGTTTTTCCAGCCATGGCCAGCAACTCGCATCAGCCGATGTATTTGCGATGGCGGAGCGACTTGGTGTGTCGCTATTGCTTGATAAAGCGCTGGTCAGTTATATCCTCAGCCAGCTGCGGGGCCTCAGTGGCCGTTTTGCGATTAACCTAAGTAAAAGCGCCTTGCATGACGAGCAGTTTACATTGTGGCTGGTCAACACCATCAACAGCAATCAGGCGCAGCTACCGCAGCTGGTATTTGAGGTGAATGAACAAGCAACACTGGGAGCTATTGGTTCTGCCAAACTATTTTTCGACAGCATCAAAGCCGCGGGTGCCGCTGTGACCATTGAACGTTTTGGTGCCAGCTTTAGCTCGTTCCGTTACCTGCAAGGGCTCAATGTCGATTTCATCAAAATTGACGGCAGCTTTATCCGGGCACTGGAAGAAGAGGATACCCGTTTCTTCGTGGAAACCATGACGCATATCTGTCACGGCATCGGTATTCGGGTCATTGCGGCGCAGGTTGAAACGCAAGCTCAAATAGATCATTGTCAGCGACTGCGCGTGGACGCTTTGCAAGGGCGTGGTTTACATCACCCTATCAGTTTTCAACAATTTAGCGAAAAAAACGGCTGCATTTTCAACGGCACTCGTTTATAGTCACAAAAAATTTTTTTTCAGTATTTGTGCGGAGCCGCATATGAAGGTAGTAAAAATCGTGTTAGTGACCGTTGTTGCACAGGCTTTTATGTTTCAGGCCCATGCTCAACAAACAGATGTTTCAGCCATGTACGCCAGTGCGCAAGCCGAGGGTAAAACTGCCGGTGAGTTCGTGGCGCAGATGACAGACCTAAAAACCTGTAATCCGCAATTGGCTGAAAAAGTTGTAGAGTTTGCGCTGGAACAAGCCGGTAATGACCCGGTAAAAGCAGAAGAAGTTCTGCGTTCCGTCAACACAGCCTGTGTTGACCAGGACACACTAACAGCTTTAGCGATTGCCGCTAACCTTGACCCGGCTCTGATAAGCAGTGCAACAGCTGCTGGCCCGGCCGCCGGAGCTCCGGCAGGTCTGGTATTAGCACCGGCTCCTGGCGGTGTCGGTGCTGGTGGTGGCACTGGCGCTGGCGATGTAACTTTAGCGTCCGGTAATTAACAGCTAGTTTGTATGAGAAAGCCCCAGCAACTGGGGCTTTTTTTTGTCACATTTCAGTGAAAAGAAAGTTCAGCAGTAACTTGTTGTCATTGATACAATTTCTTAGGTTTTCTCAGGTACAGAGTCAATATGCAGGTCAGCATCCTCAGCCGTGTTATATTCGTCATCTTGTGTTTCATGTTGATCTGGGTGCCCATTCCATTAGGCTCTAACCGCGCCTGGGCCTGGGGCTTACTCCAAGTCCTGATTGGATTGACTTTCGCGCTGCACCTGGTGCATTGCTGGACCGCGCAAACCGCATTATTCGCCGCTCGTAAATTTTGGCTGGCACTCTCTCCTTTGGCGTTGCTATTGCTATGGCTCACGCTGCAAAGCCTGCAAATATTGCCCACTGCTGATGCTTATCAAACCACCATTATGGCTGGCAAAACGCTGTTTTTTATCCTCTGGTGTTCTTTACTGCTGAATTATTGCGACAGCCACAAACGTATCCGCTTGTTGGCCATTGTGATTGTGATCTCAGGCGCGCTGCAGGCTTTTTATGGCGTAGTCATACAACTTGCAAACTTTGACTCCTCGCCCATTATAGGGATGGGTGAAGCAGGTCGAGCTAGGGGATCATTTGTTTATCAAAACCATTTTGCCAACTATCTGGCACTGTCGTTATCAGTCGCTATTGGCTTGTTGATATCACAACTGTCGAGCGAACGCACACAACGCACATGGCATCAGTTATTTCGAGACATTTTAAGTACTATGCTTAGCTCGAAAATGATGCTGCGTCTGGCGATGATCCTAATGGTGATTGGCTTGGTAATGTCGCGTTCGCGCATGGGCAATGCAGCATTTTTTACCTCATTAATTCTGGTCGCAGTATTGGCGATGTGGTTTTACAAAAGGCCGCCAGCCCTGTTGAAACCACTGGTTGTTAGTATTTTACTGCTAGATATGGTGTTGGTCAGTTCGATGTTTGGGCTGGAAAAACTGCAGGAACGCTATCAAGACACATCTTTTGTCAGTGAGGCACGTGACGAAGTAGTGCGGGATTCGTTACCCCTGCTCAGTGAGCACGCCTGGACAGGTTCAGGCGGCGGAACTTTTTACACTGTCTTCCCCGCCGTGCGGCCTGGTGCTTATAACGGCTTCTATGACCACGCCCACAACGACTATCTGCAATTTGCCATTGAATTGGGCGTGCCGCTCACACTGCTATTGCTGCTCTGGCTTATATGGTTAGCTTTTCTGGCGCTGCAAGTCATGCGTACACATGACCACAAGCTGGAACGCGGTCTAAGCTTTGCTGCTTTGATGGCACTGCTGCATATGGCGATGCATAGCACCGTAGATTTCAGTCTGCAGGCACCGGCAAACGCACTGTTATTCCTGACTATTTTAATGCTGATCCTGATTTGCCACGCGCTACCGGAAAAAGTGACTCGGCGCCGTTCTAGCAGCATGCCGTCTGTCTAACATCAAGTGCCGTTTAACTGGCACTTGCCTGAGCCATTGTTTTTAGCGTTGATTAAAGTGACTAAAACGCTGCGCGAGCTCTAAAGCAGCGCACCGTGCGCCGGAGTAATACCATAACAACTGCACCAACTCCGCGGTACACCAGCCCTGTTGTTTCTGGTTGCGCCGAAGCGCGTACACTGAAGGTTGTGCTGACTGAATTTGCCATTTTGGCAGATGATGGAGATACGGGCTTTGGTTATACATTTTTTGCGCTTGCTGCCAGGTTGCATCCAGCAGAATGAATCCTGCTGGAAAGTCACCAACACCGACTGCTGGGCTGTAGGCTGTGTCGACATTAACGACACTCGCATCTGATGCCGGAAACAACAATACAAAAGCTTGCCTAGGATTATCAGCCGCCGCTTTGATACTGGCGATGAGGAGAGCATCAGGGCAGCGTCGTTGCCAAAGCGGCGCCCGCACAACCCAGCGTGCGCTGTCAGCCTCTGTAGGTTCAGTATGATGCCCTTGCGCAGCCTGAAGCACTAAGCGGCCAGTATTGGTAGGCCGCTCAAATTCAGTAGCGTGGGTCAGCAGGACCAGTTCAGGCACTGCGGATTTGCTTAACGTTGCAGTAAAGGCACCAGATAATCTGGTGTCTGACTAAAGCGGATACCGCCGGTTGCGCTGGCGTCTAGCCCGCTCAAGTCGATATGACACTGCTTGCCTTCACACTTTACACGGTTCAGCAACACAGCCGGTACGTCTTCGACCAATGCTTCAGTGCTGAACAACGCAGTCACTCCAACCATATCAGGTAAAAAGTATTTGCCAAGACCAGCCAGGTCTTTTAATAAGCCGTCAAACTGCTGCTGGGTTTTGTGCAACTGCGCCAGCGCAATAGTTTTATCCAGTGGCAAGCGACTGCGCAGCCGGAAGTTTAAATCACAAGGTACGGCGTCCGGTTGTTGCTTTAATTGGATCAGCGCTTTGCGGCTATTCAACAGTTCATTGTATGGCAGGATCAGCTCGCCATTCACAGCCAAAGTCAGAGGTTCAGCACTGATATCTGTGGTGATCGCAGCCGAATCGATTTGGCAGCGCTCAGTGCTCCCGGATTTTTGCAGCAAAAACGCCAGCGTGATCTCGCTGTATTCCGGCTTTTCACTTTTTTTCATCCGAGCATAAAAGCCGTCGTAGTTAAAAACAGTGTCAGCCAGAGCCGGTGCCAGCAAAGTCATCGCAATTATGACGATGATCCCGCTGCATAAAAGAGGATTAAGATAACGCTGCATCAACTCTGTCCAATCATTTTGCGCGTTGCGATAATCATCGCGGTGATCTCTTCAACATATTGCTGTCCGCGTTCGGAATAACGCGCCAGACCGGCCGCCAGTTTTTCTGGCACTACCTGACCGTGCTCGCGGCGCGTCTTCGCCCGGATAGCGCGCAGCTCTTCATAGACATAAAAGGTGTTGAGGTTGTAGAAATAGGCGTTGACGCTGTCACCGGCATGGTCAAACACCGCGACTTCGTGGTATTTGCCCTGACCGCGTTTGGATGGCACAACGCCACAGCCGGATTTAAAACACCATTGACCAAAGAAGTTGTAACCTTCGACGGCAAAACGGCTGCTGCCCCACCCTGATTCTTTTGCGGCCTGAGTTAATACCAGGCTCGCCGGGATCACGTCCACGCGGGCCAGTAGTTCACGCACACCGTCAAGGTCGGCATCCATCATGTCGATTTTGAATTCGTCGAACAGGCTGTAAATAAAGGCATATTCTTCAACGGTCAGTTGTTGCTGCTTTTGTAATTTGCCTTCAAGTTCCTCAATTTGACTGCGCAGTTTGAGGATGCGAGCGTTTTCCCGCTCGATAAATGGAGTCAGATAATCAAAAAACGCTTTTTTCCGGCTGTCGGTGTCTTTGATGGCAGAAAAATCAGGCACTGCTTTGAGTGCAGGCATCGCATCGGGATAAGTCAGGCGGGACAGCAACTTAAGCTGGTCTTCGGATTCCAGTGCTGACAATTTGCTTGGCATTTGCCATTCGGCCAGCTGCTGCGCATCAACGCGTGGATCAGCCTGCATAAAGGGATAAACCGCAGCATAGCCTACCAGGACGGTAGCCAGGCCGAGGCCGCTCAGTTTAAGCAAGTTGTTCATCGGTAGTTCCTCGTAATCGGGGCCTGTCATGCTGTCGGGTTGTGCTCAAAATATCAACACATAAACTCAACAACACATCACGAAACCCCAGGGTCTGACCGGCAAAAAAACACCGGTTTCAGGCGCCTGCGCAACAAGACGCGGCTACATAACTCTGACGCAAAGGGGGCGTATTCTAGCTGCTTCCGACGCTTTTTTCGACTAAAAATTCCCTGAACGCGCCGAACGATTTATCGATAAATTCATATCTCACTGTTTTTATTGATAATTAACGCAAGCATTATCGATGCAGCTGAACTCTTTCGAAGCGCATTTCTTGCCGTAATTGTTGCTCCAGCACTTGTCTGAGATCAAAAAAACTGGTGACCGGCCAGCTGCGTCCGGTCAGACAATGCACACAAAAACGATGGCAATTATTACTGATTAAATCATAACTCTGGAAAGTGAAAATCTGACTGACGGCACGTTCGGCTGCTGCGGTATTGGCAAAAGGTTTGCCGCGACTGTCGCAGGCGACTAATAATTCCTCACCGCTGCGATTTTGCATAAAACGACCGGTTGAGACACTGCGAATAAGACCAGTCCCCTGCAATTCAACAATCTGACCGTCACCAATATAGATACCGGTATGCTCGAACAGGTGAAAAATCTCGCAAACCATTAAAGCGCCGGCCGGAACTTCTGACAATTTAACCATCCAGACTCCCGAATGCTGGTTTTTTCTGGCAGTATGGGGGTGAACAGTGCAGCACACTGTTTCAAGGTGTAAGCAAAAGCTACAGATTATTTAGACTCATGCTGCGGAGGCTGTAAAGTAAGGGTTATGAAACCAATTGAGCGATCGACCAAGTTAGATGGTGTTTGTTATGACATTCGCGGCCCGGTAGCCCGCGAAGCGAAGCGGATGGAAGAAGAAGGCCATCGCATTTTAAAGCTCAATATCGGTAATCCCGCCCCTTTTGGTTTTGAGGCGCCGGACGAGATCCTCAAACATGTGATCCATAATCTGCCAACCGCGCAAGGTTACAGCGATTCCCAGGGCATTTATCCGGCCCGCGTCGCTGTGGCGCAATACTATCAATCGCGTGGCATTCGTGGTGCCGACGCCGACGACGTTTATATCGGTAATGGTGTATCCGAACTCATTCTAATGGCACTGCAAGGCCTGCTGAATAATGGCGACGAAGTGCTGATCCCATCGCCGGATTATCCGTTGTGGACAGCTGCCGTGAACCTCGCAGGTGGTAAAGCTGTGCATTATCGCTGTGATGAAGCCGCTGACTGGTACCCCGACATCGCAGATATCCGTGCCAAAATTACCAGTAACACCAAAGCCATAGTGCTGATTAACCCGAATAACCCAACCGGCGCTGTGTATAACGACGCGCTGTTGCTGGATATTCTGAGTATCGCGCGGGAACATAGTCTGGTGGTGCTGAGCGATGAAATCTACGACAAAATTCTGTACGACGGCGCTACGCACACACCAACCGCGGCCCTGGCCGATGATTTGGTGATCCTGACCTTTGGCGGGCTGTCGAAAAACTACCGGATTGCGGGTTTCCGCGTGGGCTGGTTATTTATCTCAGGCGCCAAACAACGCGCGCGGCCTTATATTGAAGGCCTGAACATTCTGGCCTCGATGCGGCTCTGCGCCAACGTGCCGGTACAACATGCCGTACAGACGGCGCTTGGTGGTTACCAGAGTATCAATGAACTGGTGGTTCCCGGCGGTCGTTTATACGACCAGATGGATGTCGCGCACCGTCTGGTGAATGAAATCGACGGTCTGAGCTGTGTCCGGCCCAAAGGCGCGATGTATTTATTCCCGAAAATTGACCGGAAAAAGTTTCCAATCAAAGACGATGAACTGATGGTGCTGGATTTCCTGCGTCAGCATAAGGTCCTGCTGGTACATGGCCGCGCCTTTAACTGGCCGGAACCGGACCACTTCCGTATCGTGCTGCTGCCACATAAAGAAGTGCTGGAACAGGCGATTGGTAAGCTGGCGCAGTTCCTGCCTGGTTATCAGCAGCTGTGAAATCGAATGGTTACCGGAGCCTGATATGACCGCTCACAGTCACTTTTTCGCCCATCTGTTCAGGATGAAGCTGATTAACCGCTGGCCGCTGATGCGCAACATCAACACTGAAAACGTCGCAGAGCACAGCCATCAGGTTGCCCTGGTGGCGCATATGCTGGCGGTAATTGACCGCCAGTATTTTGCCGGCCAACTCGACCCGGAGCGCGTGGCGACGCTGGCGTTATTTCATGATGCCAGCGAAGTGCTGACCGGTGACTTACCCACGCCGGTCAAATACTTCAATCCGCAAATTGCCGATGAGTATAAAAAGATTGAAGCCATCGCTGAGCAAAAACTGCTGTCGATGCTGCCACCTGAGCTGCAGAGTGTCTATCGGGAATATTTGCTCGGTGAATGTTACAGCGCAGAGGAAAAACTGCTGGTCAAAGCCGCAGATAATCTTTGTGCTTATCTAAAAACACTGGAAGAAATTACTGCCGGCAATCGGGAGTTCACTATTGCCAAACGCCGGCTGGAAAAAATGCTGACAGCCACACAATCACAGGCCGTGCAGTATTTTCTCGATACCTTTGTGCCGAGTTTTGCCTTGTCACTGGATGAGATCAGCCTCGAGCAGGAAGGCTTGTTGTAGAACTTTGAATGATTGCAGCGACAGGGCGCTTTTGCGCCCTGTTTTGTTATGTGCTCTGCAGTATTAATGACGATGCGGATCAGTAGCGCCGTGATGCTGGTGACTATCCTGATGGTCATGGTCATGGTCATGGTCATGGTCATGGTCATGACCATGGTCATTTACAGCATGCTGCGCGCGGGCACCTTTGTCATCACGACAAAGTTCTGCCGGCCCCTCAAACTCTACTGTCGTATGCGCCAGCTGGTGTGGCGCTAATACTTCCCGGACTTCTTCTTTGTAATGACTGAGCTTCTGACTATCAGCGTCTTCTTTCAGGCGCAAATGCACAGTCAGCACATGTTGCTCCCCATCGAGCGACCATAGATGCAGATGATGAGCGCTGTCCACAAAAGGCAACGCGGTCAGGGCTTGCTCAAGCTGCGCCGTCAATTGCGCATCCGGCGTCACCTGCAAAAACAGCGCTATAGTGCGTTTGAGGCTGCGCCAGACATTTAGCAGAATAAATAAGGTAAAACCAATAGACAGCAGTGGGTCGAGAAAGGCCCAGCCGGTAAAATAAATCAGCACACTGCCAATCAGCACCACTGCCCAGCCCAGCACATCTTCCAGCAAATGCCAGCTCAGCACCTGCTCATTCTGGGTTTTACCGCGTTTAAGCTTTAGAACCGCTGCACCATTTACGGCAACACCCAGCACGGCCAGAGCTATCATGCCGGGCGCATGCGGCAGCACAGGCTCCCATAACCGAGGGATAGCGGTTATCAGCACTAACACAGAACCGACCACCAGGACCACACCAGTCACTAAGGCACTTAACAATGACCAGCGCCGGTAGCCATAGCTATACCTGATATTCGCCTCTTTCCCGGCAACTTTGCTGGCCACCCAGGCAAAACCGATCGCCAGACTATCACCGAGGTCGTGCACGGCATCGGCGAGGATCGCCACACTGTTGGTCAGCAGGCCTCCGACTATTTCAATCAGGGTGAAACTAAAATTCAGCCAGAACGCTGTTGCGATATTCTGGCTCTCATGATGGTGATGATGATGGTCGTGCGGCATTCAGGGCTCCGTAACGAACAGCTGTGGCCTGACATAGACAGACTCAGCTAAAGACAAATCACCTTAAAAGCTGCTATGGCGAATTACAAGCAATTTTGCCTGTCATTTCAGCAGTTAAACCCCGGCAATCCGCTTCAGCCTTGAGCACAGGCTTCAGCTGCGTTAGTCTGCTGGCAATTTAATTTTTTGAGCCTCTATATGTCTGGTTTTCATCGCCGCCCTGCGCTTGCTGTTTCTTTGTTACTGACTGCACTGCCATTATCTGCCCTGACACCCGCCGAAGCGGCAGCCACATTTACTGTGCAGCAACCGCATTTTGGCGCCGGGCAATGGCCGGACAGAAGTAATGATTTATGTCAGGTAGCCACTGAAACGCTGAAGTATATCGATAAAGGCCAAAGTTATGACCCGGTGGCGATCCACGGCGGCAAAGTCCCTGGCGCAACAGTATCTGTCGCCGAGATCCGCAGCACCCTGCTGTATATCTGCCAGATCGTCAATGAGGACCAGGCCGCCGGGCGCAAATCCCGTCTGACCGATCCGGCATTTATCCAACAACATTTCCAATTCGTGCGTTGGCTGCCAGACCAGGCTGGCGCGGCAAAGCTCGCGAAAAATAAACCTTTGCTGCAAAAACTTCCGGCAGACAAAATTCTGCAAACCAAATATTTTGTCAAAGTCGCCGATGGCAGCCCGGTCAAAACCGCAAAGCAAAATCAGGCGCTATATGGCTTGCCCTATGATGAGGCCAGCTTGGATCTTGAAACAGCAGATGCGCTTGGCAACAAAATCACCCGCTTTCAACTGGGTAAGCAAGACATAGTGCGTGGCGCACTGGAACAACAACCACAACGCGCACCGGCGCTGTTCTGGTTAAGCCGCGAAGATCTGGAAGGTGCCTTATTACAAGGCACAGCGGTAGTGCCATCAAACAACGGGTATCGTTATTACAACGTGCACCGCACCAATGGCATCCCATATGACCGTACTAAAACGCCGGAACAGCAACAACGTTACTGGTACTTCAAAGAAGTTCAGAGTGTGCTGGGCTATGGCAAAGACGCCGACTACAAAATTCCAATTAAACAGGAAGTCACAGTGGCCGGTGATATCCCGCAGCTGGGCTTAGGCAAGCTGATTCTGTTGGCAACGCCAGAATCCGGCGTGATGCACTACCGATTAACCATTTTGGCGGACACCGGCGGCGCTTTTGCCAATAATCTGTTTCAACTCGACTGGTTAAGCGGTTATTATCGCGGCTGGCCAGATTATTTCGCCGCCAATAAACACCGCGGTGATTACAGCCAGGCTTATCTGTTACTGAAAAAATAACTGAACCGGAGACCCGACTGCCAATGCAGCCGCGCTATTATCTTTCGCTGATTTTATTGCTGACTTTGTTTGCTCCTACCTGTCTGGCGTCTTTGGATTATGCCGCCTGGGCGGCAAAAAACCAGGACGGCAGCTGGACCCGCGCCGCAGAGTCTGCCGTTGGTAGTTCGCCACTGATCCGTTTAAATCCGACAGATATCACGCAATTTTGCCCCAATTACCCGAAGTTAGCCAAGCCGGAACGCCGTAAATTCTGGGTCGGTTTGTTGTCGGCGATGAGTAAACCGGAAAGCAATTTTAAACCCGAAGCCACCTATCGTGAACGCTTTCGTGATGGCAAAGGCCGGCCTGTAGTCTCACGTGGCTTACTGCAAATTTCTATCGAAAGTGCCAACCAGAAACGCTATGACTGCGATATCCGCCATCCGGCGTTATTACACGACCCGGTGATTAATCTGGCTTGTGGCGTACGAATATTATCAAAGTGGGTCAGTACTGACGGCGTGATCGCCAGTCGCAGCCCAATACAGCATCAGGGCGGCGGCCGTTATTGGTCCACACTGCGGGCGCAGAACGGCAAAGTCAGCGCTATCGCAGAGTTTACCCGTGGCCTGCCGTTTTGTGGTCCGCGCCAGCAAAAGCGCTTTAATGGTGTGCGTCTGCGTCCAGGCGCTGGTGTAACTGCTGCAAAATAAAAGCAATAGCGTCAGGGCTTTGATAGGAGTCATGCCGGGACGGCACTATGATCTGCATTTCAGCGCGCGGTTCATGTGCGCTGAAGAACGGCACCACAGAATCTGATAACTGCGCACACGCCCTTTCATCATAACAGTATGGTTGATCGTCGCTGCCTACTATCGAATACACTGGTCTTTGGTATGGCAAAGTTGCTATTTTGCGTAACAGCGGATGCTGTGGCGACAACACCTGCACACTGTTAGGCCCGCCGTCTGCCAAATACGGTTGCATTTGTGGCGTGACCGTTTCAATCCGGATCCGCTGAAATAACTTCCGGTTCAGCCGCGCAAACATCTCGGGGATAGTGATGAGTTTACTCGCCAGCCGGCTGTACCAGGCTTCGGCTATTTCAGCGCCATGATGCGGCGTATCTAAAAAGAACACTGAATCAACATCTTGCCGGGCATTAAACAAAAATACATCCCGATAACGCTGCAAATCTTTATCGTTACCCGGCCATGCTTCAGGCCGGAATAAGAAAGTTTCGTCCCATAGCGCCATGCCGCTGTTGATGATAAAAGTCTTGGCAATAATACCGCCCATACTATGCCCAATCAGCACCATCGGCTTTTGTTGAGATAAACCAACGCTTTGCTGCAACTGAATACGCATCTGATCAACGTCATGACGCAGGCGCATTGCGTTGAAAAACGGCGGTGCACCACTTGGATAAAACGCGTGCCAGACCTGATAGTGAGCCGAAAGAATTGGGTCTTTATAGATTGCATGACTCAATTTGAGCCAAATCATCGGGCTTGAATTCAGACCATGGATCATCAGAATAGGCCGGCGATCCGGCCGGATTGGGCCTGGACTAAAAATGCCATAGTCATAGCTGGGCTTATTTCCATCCAGCAGTGCAGAAAACGCCGACTGATCGATTCGGGCATCCCGCAATAACAGCATTGTGGCGCTGGCAGGATCATAACTGAGAGTAATGAGTCGGCCGCCCATTTCAATTTGCTGCGGGGCGGTCAGATAATGGCCTTTGAGCTTGATCAGCAGCTGCTGATGGTCGAGCTGAATGTCTTGCAGGGTCACAGTAACACTGCGGAATATACCTTCACGCGGATAATATTGATCAAATGCGTTTTTGCTATGTGGACGCTCCGCGACAAGCGCCACACCATAAGCGGCCGGATCTGGCCGGGCCGGTTGATAAGCGGCATCGGCAAACTGCAGTTGATGCACTGGCGTATAACGACGAAACTGCATACCATGTTCGTCCTGCGGAAGGTCTAATTGTAACCGGTAACCCTGGCCGTTTTTGCGCCATTGCCCGTCAACCAGATGATGCAGCACTAATTGCTGAAGTGCGGATTGTTGCGCCTCGAACAACAATTGGAATAGCGCAGGATCAGCCACTGGTTTCTGTAAAGCATGATAAGTACAAAAAAGTTTGTACAGCGGATCTGCCACGTTGAATAGGTTCGCTGAACATTGCGTCGCGCCGCCCTGACTAACGACCTTTATCAGTGCCGGCGTAGCGACAATTTCAGCCTCAGAGGCAGGCAAAAGCACAACCGGGCTTTGCTGGCAGCCACTCAGGCTATAAGAGAGCAACATGGTGATGCTGATCCGATACAGGAATAAGCGCATTAATTCAGTCAACAGCAGGAACAGAACGCTTTTATGCCATAGGCAGGCAAGTTCAGCCAGTATTCTCTTATTTCAGTCTTTATACTTTTTATTTTATTTATTAACGAGGCTCAAATCATTTTGCAGGACGTCAGAATGTAATAGAGCCAATCGGCTAACAAGGTTGTGCGGACTTGGGAGCCTTCATGCCTTTAGCGGAGCTCGGGATTACTCAATTGGTGTCACAGCCAGAAGCGCAAAACTGTTTGCTTTGGAGATTATAAGGCTTCAAAACCGCGGCTTCGTGTAAGTCTGCACCCTCGCAGAGCTCGGGATTGTTCAGCCGCCGTGTGACGGCCAGACGAGCCAACAGTTTGTTGCACTGTAATTCAACCCCGCGGCTTCGTGGGAGTCTGCACCCTCGCGGAGCTTCGGGCGTGTTCAGCCGGAAGAACGCAACATTGGTTGCGTTCTTAATTCCCGGCTTCACTGTACTACTCTACGCGCAGTAAACCGTCAGGGCCTAAATACAAAAAACCCCGCTCTGTGAGCGGGGTTTTGTGTATTGGGAGCCTGGCGGTGTACTACTCTCGCATGGCAACTGCCACACTACCATCGTCGCAGCTGCGTTTCACTTCTGAGTTCGGAATGGATTCAGGTGGTTCCACAGCGCTATTGCCACCAGGCAAAAACTGTTTGTCTGTCTTTAACTTAGCAAGCTTTCAGAATTCATCACAACATACACGCTAAAACAACTTGGGCGTTGTATGGTTAAGCCTCTCGGGCAATTAGTATGAGTTAGCTTAACGTGTCACCACGCTTCCACACCTCACCTATCAACGTTGTGGTCTCCAACAACCCTTATGTGTGCTCAAGGCACAAGGGATGACTCATCTCTTGGCCGGCTTCCCGCTTAGATGCTTTCAGCGGTTATCTTTTCCGAACATAGCTACCCGGCGATGCCACTGGCGTGACAACCGGAACACCAGAGGTTCGTCCACTTCGGTCCTCTCGTACTAGAATCAGATCCACTCAAATTTCTTGCGCCCACAGTAGATAGAGACCGAACTGTCTCACGCCGTTCTGAACCCAGCTCGCGTGCCATTTCAATG
>SSFI01000017.1 GCA_008015325.1 Rheinheimera sp. | reverse complement strand
TATGCCGGGTTTGAAGCAAAACTGGAATGCGGGTCCTATGGGCTGTTGATCTTTGGTGTTTGTTTTTGCATCAGTTTGCAGCTTTTTATGCAAGGCAGTGCGAGAGCCGTACGTGGTACCCAGTGTGTTATTCTACACAAACGAGCACTAACGCCGCAGAAAGAGCTGCCAAACGCTGCCCGAAGGGTTCGTTTGGCGGCGATTTGGGCTTTGTCACTCGTTGCTTACATAGAATTACTATGCCACGCGCCTCGTTTCGTGCCCAAAATGCCGCCACCACGCGGTGGCCGAAACGAACAAAACTTAACCACCAAACATCAACAGCCCCTAGTGATGAGCCGCCCGGGCCTGAATAAAAGCCAGCACCAGTGCGGCCAGTACCTGACCTGCTTCATTCATGCCGGCTTTCAGCCCGGCCGGATGCTGCGCCGGGGCAGCTTCCGCCAGATGCAGGTAACGCACCCGTGGTAATTGCGCCAGCTGCCAGACATAAAACTCAGCATCCGCCACTGAAACACCGCAATTGGTATAAGCACTGACCGGCATACCGCTGATACTGTCGGTATCCAGTTCAATCCCCAGCGGGATGCTTTCACCGGCTCCAACAAAATCAATGGCTTGAGTGATAGCTTGCGCCAGCGTCAATTGGCGGCGTTGCCAGATACGCTGATAACTGCAGTAGCCGGCGCCGGCCGCTGCTAATTGTTGCAAGGCCGTGGCGGAGTTTTTCAGTTCATGTAACCCCAGCACAAAATACTTCCGCAACCAGCCTGCTTTAGCAGCATAGCTGAAGCCATTGCCGCTGTGCCGGCCTTCCAGCAGGCGGAAATCGCAGTGCGGGTCGAGATTGATGGCATCGGCCGCCTGGCCAGCGTGACTGGCAAGCGCCTGTAAAATCGGCAGCGCATTGTTATGACCACCACCAATCACTATGGGGATCAGGCCAGCGTCAAAGATGGCCCGCACTACGCTATACACCCGCAGATCCAGCTCGCTGCAGAGCTGACGCAGTTGCGTCAGCTGGTCCGGATCTGCACTATCCAACAGGGCTGCACGTTGCTGCAGGTCATCACAGTGGATATTGCCGGCTAACAGTATTTTGCCGGCTGCAGCATACAGATTATCCTGCAGATTGATAAATCGGCTTAAAAACGCGTTAAAACCTAAATCGGCGCCACCGTTGCCGAGATTGGCGCGTGGACCTATGTCTTCCGGGATGCCAAGCAGGGCAAACCGGCAACCTTGCTGCACAGCTCCCTCTAGCGCATCTTCCAGCGGTAACAGTGGGTTCAGATGGTGAAGTGCGGCACCCAGCCGCACTTCACCGGAGCGATATTGCTGCCAGATGGCCAAATCGGCGCTCTGCAGCCGTTGTAGCCAGTTATTCAATGTCCAGTGGCTCCGCTGACAGGATAATGCCGGTGCTGTCGGCGTAGATATGGTCTTCCGGCAGGAAAGTGACACCAGCAAAATTGACTGGCACGTCGGTTTCGCCAAAACCCTGATCGTCGGCGCGCACCGGGATGGCGTTAACCGCCTGAATACCCAAATCAAAGTCTTCCAGCGTGTCGACATCGCGTACGCTGCCGTAACAAATAATGCCTTCCCAGCCATTTTCTGACGCCAATGCCGCGAGCTCGGCATCAATCAGCGCACGGCGCGCCGAGCCGCCGCCGTCGATCAACAGCACTTTACCCACGCCGGGTTCAGCCAGCATCTGGCGGACCAGCCCGTTGTCTTCAAAACATTTAATGGTATGGATCACGCCACCAAAAGAGCGACGGCCGCCATAATTGGCGAAAATAGGTTCAACCACATCAATCATGTCGGCATACAGATCACATAATTCAGAAGTATTGTATTGCATGGTAATTCCCGCCTTTGGATCAATTGGTTAGGGGACAGTATAACCCTATTGTCTTCAAGCTCAAGCTTGTTGGCCGTGCGGAATTATGCCGGCAACAGCAGTGCAAAACCATTTCAGCTGTGTTAGTTTTTGCTTACATATCTCGTCTCTGGTTTGTCCCTTTGAGCCTTGAACTGACGCTGGCCCGTATTTCGTTGTTCCTGATCCAGGCTGGTTTGTCCTGCGCGCTGAGCTTTATCCTCTGGTATTTCTTCCGGATTTATCAGAGGCATTATCTGAAATCATGGTCTGTGGCTTTTGGCTGTTTTGCCGCTTATGTACTGTTACTTGCCTGTCATGTGGCCTTAAATCCGGCAAACGGGCAGCTCTATGCCGTATTTGTCAGTCTGGAATTCGGTTATCTGTTTGCCAGTTATGCCTTTGCCATTTATGTGCTGGTGGGCGTGCGCGAAGCGATCAGTTCAGAGCGGATCTCCAGCCGGCTGGTCAATCAGCTGGTGTTGTTGGTGGCGGCATTGGCTGCGGTTTCGGTGGCGTTGTTTTTGTTTCAGGACGGGCCTTCACTGTGGAAAACCGTGGTCCAGCTCAATCTGCGTTTGTTATTTATCGGTGCAGCGCTGGCGGTGTCCGGTGTCTGGCTGTTTGCGCTGCCGCATCGGATTTTTATTGGCAAACTGGTCGCAATCTCGATTTTGTTGTGGGGCATCTTGCTGATTGTGCTGGCATTGTTGTCAGGCTGGCTCGGCGAAGGGCAATTGTTCCTGCGGGTCTTACTGGTGGGCAAGCATCTGGAGTTGTTTTTCCAAACCATGCTGGGC
This sequence comes from Rheinheimera sp., assembly GCA_008015325.1. Taxonomy (GTDB): domain Bacteria; phylum Pseudomonadota; class Gammaproteobacteria; order Enterobacterales; family Alteromonadaceae; genus Pararheinheimera. The sequence continues at coordinate 49,833 of SSFI01000017.1, read as the reverse complement.
TTGGGGCTGGTGGTCTGGCTACAGGATGATGAGCGCAGCACCAACCAGCAGCTGACGGCAAAAACCCGTTATCTGGATTCGCATGATCAGTTAACCGGCGCATTGAACCGGGACGCCTTGCTGCAGCAGTTGTCGGGTTTGATTCAACAACCGGCGCAACAACCTTTGCTGCTTGTGATGTTAGGGCTGGACCGCTTTAAAACGGTCAATGAAACCGTCGGCCTGAAACAGGGCGACCGGATTTTGCGTGAAGTCACCCGCCGCTTTGAAACCAGTATTCTGAAACCTTGTCTGGTTGCGCGTACCGGCGGCGATATTTTTGCGTTGGTGTTGCAGGATATTCTGACCGACAAACAACGGCAGTTCTGTTTGCACCATATAGAACAATTGATTGAAAAACCTTTTAATTTTGACTCCGGTTTATTGAAGCTGACCGCCACTATCGGCGTGGCGCAATTTCCGGATCACGCCGCCAGTGCCGAATCCTTGCTGCAAAAAGCCAACATCGCCTTTCACCAGGCCAAGCGGCAGCAACAACGCTGGATCCAATATAGCCAGGGGATGGAAGAAGAGACCGCCCGGTTATTGTTGCTGGAAAAAGAGCTGCTACTGGCGTTAGAACAAAAGCAATTTGTGCTGTATTACCAGCCGCAGTGGAATATCCGCGAGCAACGGATTGACGGTTTTGAGGCTTTAGTGCGCTGGCACCATCCGGAACGTGGCATCGTGATGCCGGGCCAGTTTTTGCCGCAAATGGAGCAGATAGGCCTGATGCGCGAGCTGGATATGCAGTTGCTGGAACAGGCAGTGGAAACGCTGGGACGTTGGCGCAAACAGCAGGTGTTGTTGTCGGTCGCCGTCAATATGTCGCCCATTCACTTTGAGCAGGCCGGTCTGAAACAGCGGATCCAGCAATTTCTGCAACAATATGATGTGCCGCCAACCATGCTGGAACTGGAAATCACCGAAAATACCGCGATGGGGGATATGGAACAAGGCCGTAACTTTGTTACCGAGCTGCAGCAAATGGGCATCCGGGTGTCGATCGACGATTTTGGTACTGGTTATTCGTCACTGGGTTATTTACGCCGCATGCCGATCGATAAAATTAAAATCGATCGCAGTTTTATCATCGATATGGCGGGCAGCGACTCCGACATGATGATTGTCAAAACCATGATCACGCTGGCGCATGGCCTTGGCAAACGGATCCTTGCCGAGGGCGTTGAAGACGCCAATCAGCTGTTGCTGCTGCGCCACATGGCCTGTGATGCTGTCCAAGGGTATCTGATTGCCAAACCTTTGCCGGAGGCCGATGCGCTGGCCCTGTTGCAGCAGAAGTTATCGTTCTGACGCTATCATATCGCTGACATCTCGGCTGCTCAGTTTCGCCATGCTGAATTTCAGTTAACAAATTAGAAAATATCACTATTTCTCTGCAACACAGATTTTCTTACCTATGCTTAAGCTGGCCAGCACACCAGCAGGAGGGTGGGAATGTTACGTAATCTGTCGATTAAGAACCGGTTAATGGTCAATAGCATGGTAGTCGGAGCGGCCATGCTGGTGATGTTGTTATTGTTAGTTTTTCAAAATATGCAATTTACCGCACTGGCTGCGATCAATGTTGAAATTGCCGCGTTAGAGCGCGATGTACTGGTACTGCGCCGGCACGAAAAAGATTTTCTGATGCGCAAAGATATCTCCTACCAGGACAAATTCAACAAAACCATGCAGGAATTAGAGCATGGGGTGAAACTGTTGGAGCAGGATTTAGCTGCCCATGACATTGACACCAGTTCGTTAAAAATTTTCCGCCAGCAAACCGCTTTGTATCAGCAAAAATTTGAGTCTTTGGTGAAAACAGCCGGGCAAGTCGGGTTAGATCCACAATCCGGTCTGTATGGCGCGCTGCGCGCCGCGGCGCATCAACTCGAAGCCGAGTTCAAGCAAGTCAATAACGACACGCTGCTGGTCAGTTTGTTGCAACTGCGCCGTGCCGAAAAAGATTTTATGCTGCGCGCGGACCTGAAGTACCTCGACAGTTTTAATGCTGAATTCAGTCGCTTTAAATCGTTATTAGACGGGCAGAATGCCAGTCCCGGATTACAAAGCGCCGCCGATAACTACGCTGAAGCCTACCGCAATCTGGTGGCTGGCAGTCAGTCCATGGGCCTGAAACATGACCAGGGCATTATGGGCGAAATGCGCAAAGCGGTGCATGAAACCGAAACCAGCTTGCAGGCGATGACGGAGAAAGCCAATGCGGCGCTGGAGCAAGCCTCCGCTGCAGCCAAATATCTGGCGTTCACGCTGTTTTTTATCGTACTGGCCATAGTCGTAGTGCTGGTGCTGCTGACCTCACGCAGTATCCTGCAACCCATTCAGAATGTCTGCCGCACTATTGGTGTGATCCGCAAAGATAATGATTTCCGCCAGCGTGTCACCGTCGAAGGCCGCGATGAAATGACGCTGCTGGCGCAGGACTTCAACGCGATGTTGTCTGACTTTCAGGATCTGGTGCGCAACGTCAATCAGGCGCTGGAAATGCTGGATACTGCGACATCTGAGTTGGCACAGTCGACGGCAGAAACCAGCCGTGGCATGGCGCAGCAGCAGATGGAAAGCGACATGGTGGCAACAGCGGTGACTGAAATGGGCGCCACCATTGAAGAAATTGCCGGCAACACCGAAAACACTGCCAATAAAGCCGATGCGACCAATCAGAATGCGGCGGCAGGCATGAAAGAGGTAGAACAAACCGTCAGCCGCATCCGTGCTTTGTCCGACGAATTGCAGCAGGCGGCCTCAGTGGTTGCTGAGCTGGAACAGGACAGTACCACTATAGGCTCGGTGATTGACGTTATTCGCGGCATCGCCGAGCAAACCAATCTACTGGCGCTCAATGCGGCCATCGAAGCCGCTCGGGCTGGTGAACAGGGCCGTGGTTTTGCCGTGGTGGCCGATGAAGTGCGTAGCCTCGCCCAGCGTACTGCTGAATCGACCCGGCAAATTGAACAAATCATTTCCAGTTTACAGGGCCGCACCCGCGCTATTGTCGGCTCGATGCAGCAGTGCCGTGAACGCGGGCAAACAGGCGCCGAACAGGCCGGGATAGCCAGCCGCCTGCTCAGTGCTATCACAGGCGACGTGACGCATATTATGGAAATGACCACGCAGATAGCGACTGCAGTTGAGGAGCAAAGTCATGTCGCGGCAGAGGTGAATAAAAACGTCATCCGTATTCGCGATATTTCTGAGCAATCGCTGAAAATCGCCGAACATAATGCCCAAATCAGTGAAGAGGTTGCAGCGCAGGCGGCGAGGTTACATCAGACGGTAGACAGGTTTAAAGCGTAAGCACAAAGCGACACAGCGGCGTCAGACGCCGCTGTGAAAGCGGATGTCCAGTTTGGCATCCCGTACCGCGTTGGCCGCTTTTAACCGCTGCAGATAATCCTGCCACAGCGTGTCTTTTTGTTCATGCAGCTGGCGCAAATAGCTCCAGCTGTACAAACCAGTGTTGTGCCCATCGTCAAACACCAGTTTTACGGCGTACTGGCCGACCGGCAAAATCTGGCTGATCGCCACATCGCGTTTGTTCGCCACCAGCACAGGCGTGCCATGCCCGCGCACTTCTGCCGATGGCGACATGACACGTAAAAACTCGGCACTGAACTGCGACAACACGGCGTCAGCAAACAGCACATCAAGCAGTTTTTGCTGACGGTGATAATGCAGTTTGCTGACCTGATGCATAACGAGTCCTTATCAAGGGCTTAATTACAGAATAAACCGGCTTAAGTCTTCGTCCTGCACCAGCGCATCGAGATGGCCGTCGACATAAGCGGCGTCCACCAACACTTGCTGGCCCTGATGGTCGGCGGCGTCAAACGACACTTCTTCCAGTAACCGTTCCATCACCGTATACAGCCGGCGCGCGCCGATATTTTCGGTGCGTTCATTGACCTGCCAGGCGGCGTTGGCAATGCGTTTGATGCCGTCTTCGGTAAACTTTAACTGCACACCTTCAGTCGCCAGCATCGCCACAGTCTGTTCGGTCAGAGATGCTTTGGGTTCGGTCAGAATGCGTTCAAAGTCAGCCGCTGTCAGCGGTTGCAGTTCTACCCGGATCGGCAACCGACCTTGTAATTCCGGCACTAAATCTGACGGTTTGGCCAGCTGGAAGGCGCCGGAGGCGATAAACAAAATATGGTCAGTTTTGACCATACCGTGTTTGGTGTTGACGCTGCAGCCTTCAATTAACGGCAACAAATCGCGTTGTACGCCTTCGCGCGACACGTCAGGCCCGCTGCTTTCGCCGCGTTTGCAGATTTTGTCGATTTCGTCGATGAAGACGATGCCGTTTTGCTCGACCGCTTCTAAAGCTTTGGCTTTGAGCTCTTCCGGATTGACCAGCTTGGCGGCTTCTTCATCGACCAGCTGTTTAAACGCGTCTTTGATTTTCAGTTTGCGCTTTTTGGTTTTTTCCTGACCCAGATTCTGGAACATCGACTGCAGCTGCTGCGTCATTTCTTCCATGCCCGGTGGTGCCATAATTTCCACACCAAGCGGACCAGCGGATAAATCCAATTCAATTTCTTTGTCATCAAGCTGGCCTTCGCGCAGTTTTTTGCGGAAAACCTGCCGGGTGTTAGAGTCACTGTCGCTGTTTTCCACTTCGCCCCAGTTATTGCGGGCGCGCGGGAGCAACACGTCCAGAATGCGCTCTTCTGCGGCTTCTTCAGCGCGGAAGCGGTTACGCGCCACTTCCTGCTCGCGAATCATTTTCACCGCGCTGTCGGTCAGGTCGCGAATGATGCTGTCGACTTCTTTGCCGACATAGCCGACTTCGGTGAACTTGGTCGCTTCGACTTTGATAAAAGGCGCATTGGCTAATTTTGCCAGCCGACGGGCGATTTCGGTTTTACCCACACCAGTCGGGCCAATCATCAGGATATTTTTTGGCGTCACTTCCTGCCGCAACGCCGGGTCGAGTTGCATCCGGCGCCAACGGTTACGCAGTGCGATAGCGACAGCGCGTTTGGCGCCTTGCTGGCCAATGATATGACGGTCCAGCTCGTGGACAATTTCGCGGGGAGTCATTTCCGACATAACAAGGCCTTATTTTAATTCTTCGATCGTATGATGATGATTGGTGTAGATGCAGATATCGCCGGCAATCGTCAGGGCTTTTTCCACAATAGCGCAGGCGGGTAATTCGGTGTTATTCAGCAGCGCCGTGGCTGCCGCCTGAGCAAATGGCCCGCCGGAGCCAATGGCGATTAGGTCTTGCTCCGGTTGGATCACATCGCCGTTGCCGGTAATGATCAAGGAGCAATTGGCGTCGGCCACAGCCAGTAATGCTTCGAGCTTGCGCAGCATGCGGTCGGTGCGCCAGTCTTTCGCCAGCTCTACTGCTGCGCGCATCAGATGGCCCTGATGCAGCTCCAGTTTGGCTTCAAAGCGTTCAAATAAAGTAAAAGCATCAGCAGTACCGCCAGCAAAACCGGCCAGTACTTTTCCGTGGTACAGGCGGCGGACTTTTTTCGCGTTGCCTTTCATCACGGTATTACCGAGCGTGACCTGGCCGTCACCGCCCAGTGCCACTTCGCCATTTCGGCGCACAGAAACAATAGTAGTCATGAAGCATGTTCTAGTTAGGAAGATAAAACGGATATGTGGGCGCGGCAGCGCATTTCAAGCGCTGCCGGCACGGAACCATCAGGGGATCCAGCAGTTGGCGATTTTTTGTTGCAGCAGTTTGTTTTTATCGTTTTGCGCCTGGCGCTTACTGGCATAAGGCCCGGAAACCACCCGGTATTTGCCGGAAGATTGTTTGATCTCCGCGCTGACACCGGCAAAAGCCATCTTAGCCTTCAGCTGCTGGGCGCCTTCCATCGCTTTAAAAGCACCACAATACATATTGGCCGGCGCTTTGGCGGCCAGTTGTTCGGCCTCGACCTGAATTTCTTTGGTTTGCAGCTCTTTGATGTAGGTGTAAGGCTCTTTCGCCGGTTTTGGCGGCAATTCGTCTTTCCCCACGGTTTCTGCGACTGCGACTGCGACTGCGGCTTTAGCTTCAGCTGCGGCAGCTTCTGCGCCGGGCCTGTGTGAGATGTGCCATAAAAAGGCGCCGAAAGCCAAAATTAAAACACCGACCACACTGATCAGCAGAACAGGTAACGGCTTCTTTTCATTTGATTTTTTCTTTGGGCGCGGTGCTGGCCGAGCCGTTTTTACATAATCTTGATGAGGCATGCCAATTTCTTGCGGCGACTGATATGGCCTGATTGTACTGGATTTAGTGCTAAAAAAGTAAGGCCGAATATAGCAGCTTGATTTGGTTTAGCTCAGGTCCAGCGCATCGACATCAAGCTGCCATTTGATTTTGCGTGCCAGCGGCAGATTGCGGCTTTGTTCTAACGCCAGGTCCAGCGCCTGATGTAGCAAGCGCCGATCCTGGTTAAACAGCTGTAGCTGCCAGCGGAATTTGCCGGCTTTACGCTCCAGCGGCGGTTTTAATGGCCCGAGGTACTGCACTTGCGGGCAGTGTGTGGCAATCAGCTGCTGAATAATAGTTAAAAATGCCAGACCGTCCTGACTGTCAAAAGACTCAGTCCGGAATAACGCCAGATGCTGATAAGGTGGCAACCGGGTTTGCTGACGTTCCAGTAAAGCGCTGCGGGCAAAGGAGCTGTAGCCGTTTTGGATCACGTCCTGCAACAGCGGATGGCCCGGATAATGCGTTTGCAGTAAAACAGTGCCGGCAATATCGCCGCGACCGGCACGGCCAGCCACCTGGGTCAGTAACTGCGCCAGCTGTTCGGAGGCGCGAAAATCGCTGGAATACAAAGCGCTGTCGACATCGACAATCACCACCAGACTGACACTAGGGAAATGATGGCCTTTTGCCAGCATCTGGGTGCCGACAATAATCGCCGGCTCGCCGCGCTGAATGTCAGCTAATAAAGCTTCGAGGCTGCCTTTACGCCGCGTGCTGTCGCGGTCTAAGCGGATCACCGGAAAATCCGGAATAAGTTGCTGCAGCTGTTCCTCCAGTTGTTCCGTGCCTTGTCCGACCGGCGCGAGCTGGGTACTGCCACAATGGCCGCACTGATGTGGCACAGGCCGGCTGGCGCCACAATGATGACACACCAGCTGGCGGCTTTGTTTGTGGAAAGTTGTGAAGGCCGCACAGCGCTGACATTCGGTTAGCCAGCCGCATTCATGACAAATCAGCGCAGGCGCAAAACCGCGGCGGTTTAAGAACAACATCACCTGTTCGCCACGTTGCAGCCGTTGTTTGATTTGCGCCAGCGTGCCATCAGCCAGGCCATGCTTCAGCACCTGTTGTTTTAAATCCAACAATTCGATTTTCGGCACTTGCTGGCTGGTGGCGCGCTCCGGTAATGGCAGATGAGCGAATTTCCCTTGTTGCACGTTGTACAAAGACTCGAGGCTTGGCGTGGCTGAGCCGAGTACTATCGGGCAACGCGCCAGCGCGGCGCGTTTCACTGCTAAATCGCGGGCGTGATAACGAAAACCATCTTGCTGTTTCAGTGAGGCGTCATGTTCTTCGTCGATGATCAGTAAACCGAGTTTCGCAAACGGCAGAAATAAGGCCGAGCGGGTGCCGATGGTAATCGCGGCGTCGCCGCTCTGGCTGCGTTGCCAGGCCATTAAGCGTTCCTGATCGGTCATATTGGAATGCCAGATTTGCAGCGGCACGGCAAACCTTTTGGCAAAGCGTGCCAGCGTTTGCGGTGTCAGACCAATTTCCGGCACCAGCACCAACACTTGTTCACCGCGCTGCAATACCGGGCTGATAGCCTGCAGATAGACTTCCGTTTTGCCGGAGCCGGTCACACCTTCCAGTAAAAACCGGCTGAAACTACCGCTAGCCTGATTGATGGCACTGACCGCCAGCGCCTGCGCCGGATTGAGCTGCAGCGGCTGTTGCCGGTCAGGCAGTGGCACAAAAGCAGTAAAAGGCACGGTCTGCCAGCTGACCAGGCCTTTGTCGAGCATGGCTTTGATGGTGGTGCTTTCACCACTTAATTCATCGTCGCGGATTGCTGTTTGTTGCAGCCGTTGCCATAAAGCCAGCTGGCGTGGCGCCCTGGCGAGCTGCGCTGATTCAATGGCCCGGCCTTCGTCAGTCAGTTGTAAAACCCTGCCATGGCCTTCAAGAACTGCTTTACCTTCACGCAGCAGCGCGGGCAGGGCGCTGACCAGCACTTCACCGAGCGGGTGATGATAATAATCGGCGGCAAAACTGAGCAGCTGGCGGATGGCTTCACCAAACAATGGTTGCTGATCCAGTACCGCTTTAATCGGTTTGAGTTTCTCGGTAAAGGCATCCGGTGGATTTAACTGCCAGACAATACCAACCAGTTCGCGTTTACCAAAAGGCACCAGCACCCGCACACCAACCTGAACCTGCATACCCTCTGGCAACAGGTAGTCGAAATGTTGATATAAAGGCACAGGTAAGGCGACGCGGATTTGGCTCAAAAGGCAGATAGTCCTGATGCTGAATGCGGCAAAGTGTAGCCAGACTGACTTTGCCCTCACAATGCTTTTTTTGCTGGTTGCTGCTGTTGATACTAAACCGCTGCTTTTTTCTGCGAAAACGGAATAAAAAGTTGAACCGGCAAGGCAGATCTATTAAGCTACGCGCCCTAATTTAACTGAAATGCGTATGGTGTCTGACAGTAAGCTGATCAGATAGCGATACGGCCCTAACGAGGTAAGCCATGAAACCAGGTATCCACCCGGAATACAAAGAAATCACTGCAACCTGTACTTGCGGTAACTCATTCAAAACCCGTTCAGCACTGTGCAAAGACATCCACTTGGACGTTTGCTCAGCTTGCCACCCGTTCTACACTGGTAAGCAAAAAGTTCTGGACGTTGGTGGTCGCGTTGACCGCTTCAAGAAACGTTTCGCAGTTCTGGGCGCAAAATAATCCCAGTCGCGTTACGACAAAAAGCACCTTCGGGTGCTTTTTTTGTGCCTGCAATTTACCTGTGTGCTGTTGCATAAGCTGTTTGCTGATTATTTGCTCATTCTTGACTTTTTTCTTGTTTAATTCATTTTAAATCAATTGTCTAAGCTCGCTATTTGTTGCTGGGTTGCATGCAAATTCAGCCGGCCTGCACAACTATCTGCCGGTTCATGACAGCTTTTTGCATCTTTAAGCAAATTGCGTCCACTGGTCTTACCTCTTAAGCTTTTGTCACTTGGCAGCTGTGACAAAACTTGTTATAACAACGCTGCTGGCCAAAAAATGCACAGACATTTTCCGCCGCTCCTCCACGTAAAAAAGGCAACTATTGGGCTCAACTGGTGACTCTGGACAGAGGTACAACCAGCACGAAGTCAATAGGCATGCCGCGTCAGGCTCTTTACAATGGGCCGCCTTTTGCGCTTACCCTCGCAAAAGTATTGGCAAATAACATAAAGCCCACAGGGCTAAGCCTCAGGACTCTTACCATGTCAGACTTCAGGAAAGCAGCGCTCGATTATCATGCCAAACCGACTCCCGGCAAAATCGGCATCGAAATCACCAAACCAGCCGAAACGGTCAAAGACTTAGCGCTGGCCTACAGCCCGGGTGTGGCCGAGCCGGTGCGTGAAATCGCCGAAGACATTGATAATGTTTATAAATACACCGGTAAAGGCAATTTAGTCGCCGTGATCACCAATGGTACGGCCATTCTGGGCCTTGGCAATTTAGGGCCTATGGCCTCCAAACCGGTGATGGAAGGTAAAGCCTTATTGTTCAAGCGTTTTGCCAATCTGGATTCGATTGATATCGAAGTCACTCACCGCACCACCGAGGACTTCATCAATACCGTCGCCAATATCGCCGACACGTTTGGCGGTATTAACCTTGAAGATATCAAATCACCAGAATGCTTTGAGATTGAAAAAGAGCTGATCAAGCGCTGCAATATTCCGGTATTCCATGACGACCAGCACGGTACTGCCATCGTCACTGCGGCAGGCCTGCTCAATGCGCTGGAAATTCAGGGCAAAGATATCCGCAAAGTCACCATCGTCTGTATGGGCGCCGGCGCTGCGGCTATCGCCTGTATGGAGCTGCTGATTAAATGCGGCGCCAAACGCGAATATATCTACATGCTGGACACCAAAGGTGTCATTCATACGCGGCGTGAAGATTTAAACAAATACAAAACGCTGTTCGCCAATAACACCGACAAACGCACATTGGAAGATGCGCTGGATGGCGCTGATGTGTTTATTGGTGTGTCAGGCCCAGACGCATTACCACCACAAGCGCTGAAGCTGATGGCCGACAAGCCGGTGATTTTTGCCTGCTCGAACCCGGACCCGGAAATTAAACCTGAGCTGGCGCATGCTGAGCGCAAAGACATCATTATGGCGACCGGCCGCTCGGATTATCCGAACCAGGTCAACAATGTGCTGTGTTTCCCATTTATCTTCCGCGGTGCTTTAGACGTGCGTGCCAGCGTGATTAACGACGAGATGAAGATTGCTGCTGTGCATGCAATTCGCGCCATCGCGAAAGAGCCGGTGCCGGCTGAAGTGTTACAGGCAGCGCAGGTGGCAACGCTTGAGTTTGGCCCTGAATACATTATTCCAAAACCAATGGACCCACGGCTGTTACCACGCGTAGCGAAAGCGGTGGCGGATGCTGCGGTCGCTTCCGGTGTGGCGCGCATTCCAATGCCAAAACACTATATGGAAAGCTAACCGGAAAGCTGATTTTCCCGGAGCGATAAAAGAAAAACCGCGGCTTGCCGCGGTTTTGTTTTTTGCCTGTTATTTGAATTTATTGTCGACTCTTGCTGCAACCTGTCGTTGTTGATTTTTCGGTTGCGTCGGTCTTTATTCTTCGTCTGATTCGGCTTCCTGAATATCCGGAATGGGTTTACCCATGCTGGTCAGGATATTGCGGACTTCGATTGGGATTTGGTGCGGGTTGTCTTTGCGTAAATCTTCATCGGCTGGCAGTGGCTGACCGGTAAATGCATGCAAAAAAGCTTCGCATAATAATTCGCTGTTAGTGGCGTGGCGTAAGTTGTTGACCTGACGGCGGGTGCGCTCGTCAGTTAAAACTTTTAATACATTCAGGGGGATGGAGACGGTGATTTTCTTCACCTGTTCTGATTTCTTGCCGTGTTCTGCATAAGGGTGAACGTATTCACCATTCCACTTTGCCATAGTTGTACCTTGATTTATTTATTTGTTGTGCGTTTTGGCCCGAAATTTTATCTCTTTATACGCGTATAAACAAACAGTGCGCAAGAAATAATCATGATAGACGTCTAAATGTTTTGACATCCTTTTATGGCGTTGTATACTTTTAGCCGTCTAAACATCTAAAGGTATGAGGTTGATATGTTCACACGTCGCTCCGCCACAGTTGCAGCCCGCGCCGGTATTGCGCAGGACCCCGCTTACGGTGCGGTGACGCCGCCGATGTATCTGACCTCCACTTATGAATTGCCGGCCTTTAAACAACCGGGTAAATACGATTATTCGCGCTCGAACAATCCGACCCGCGACCTGCTCGGCGACGCTTTGTGTCAGCTCGAAGGCGGTGCTAAAGCCTTAGTCACCAACACCGGCATGTCGGCCTGTGTGCTGGCGCTGCAGGTGCTGACGCCGGACGATACCCTCGTTATCCCACACGATTGTTACGGTGGCAGCTACCGCTTATTCACCAACCTCGCCAATAAAAAACGCGCTTTTAAGCTGGTCATTGTGAATTTTCAGCAGGACAACTGGCCGGAGCTGGTCCAAGCCGCCAAACCCAAGCTGATTTGGCTGGAAACGCCAAGTAACCCGCTGCTGCAAATCACCGATGTACGTGCAGTCTGTGCGCTGGCAAAAACGCTGCAGGCGCTGGTGCTGGTCGACAACACTTTTTTATCGCCGGCACTGCAAAACCCGATCGCGCTGGGTGCAGATTTAGTGCTGCATTCCACTACCAAGTATTTAAACGGCCACAGCGACATTGTCGGCGGCGCTTTGGTTGTCAAAGATGCGGCGCTGGGTGATGAACTGAAATGGTGGGCAAATTGCCTCGGCGTCACCGCTGGTGCTTTTGACTCGCACCTGACCTTACGTGGCATCCGCACTTTGTTACCACGCATCAAAGCACATCAGGAAAATGCCGCTTTGGTGGTGGAGTACCTGCAACAGCAACCGCTGGCCGGTAAGATTTATTATCCGGGCTTAAAAGACCATCCGGGCCATGCCATTGCTAAAGCGCAACAACATGGTTTTGGCGCGATGATCAGCTTTGATTTGGCGGCTGATGCGAAGTACCTGGGCGTATTTTTCGAAGCATTAGAGTGCTTTACGCTAGCGCAATCTTTAGGTGGTATCGAGAGCCTGATTTGCCATCCCGGCACTATGACCCACGCGTCGATGGACGCGGCGGCGCAAAAAACTGCCGGCATTGGTCCGACATTAATCCGGCTGTCGGTCGGTATTGAAGACCCTCGCGATTTGCTGGCCGATTTGGAGCACGCTTTTGCCGCGGTGGCTGCAGCGCTTGACGCAGATGGCGGAGAGGCGCAAACCCGCAATGAGCAGGCGTCGGTGGCCGTCAAGCCCGAATCACAAACTGAACAACATTTCCGGCTGAATCCAGCCCTGGCCGCATTTTGGTAAAGATCATGGCAGTACAACAACTTTCTTCAGAGGCCGACAAGGTCGTCGTGCATAAATTCGGTGGCAGCAGCCTCGCCACCGCCGAACGTTTTCATGCAGTGGCAGATATTCTACTGCAACAACCACAGCAGAGCGCCTGGGTGGTGGTGTCTGCACCGGGCGATACCACCGATCATCTGCTTGATTTAATCGCGGCCGCCGCCGATGCCACCACCTTTGACAGCCAATGGCTGCAGTTGTCGGCGCAGCTGCGCTTATTGGTCAATCGTACTTTAAGCGCGCAAACCGCACCGCAGGCGCTGAATACACTGAATCATTGGTTAGCGCAATTACCGGCACTGGTGCATGCCGGTCAGCATAACGAAGTGCTGGCCACCGGCGAGAAGCTTTCCGCATTATTGTTAAGTGCAGTGCTGACCGAGCGCGGCAAAGAAGCACAAGCCATTGATGCGCGTGATTTTTTGCGGCTTGAGCTTCAGCGATTGGGCGATGCGCAGGTGCTCTGGCAACAATCGGCCGATTTATTAGCCCCGTTGCAACAAGCCGGTTTTAATGTCGTCACCGGTTTTATCGCCCGCGATACGGCACAAAACAGCATCACGCTCGGACGCAACGGCAGTGATTATTCCGCCACTATCGTCGGCGCTTTAATCAAAGCTGATGCCGTACATATCTGGACTGATGTGGATGCGATTTATAGCGCAGACCCGCGTAAAGTGCCGTCGGCGCGGGCGTATCGGCAGGTGCCGTGGCCTTTGGCGATTCGCCTGGCCGAACTGGGCAATCCGGTGCTGCATGCGAAAACCTTAAATCCGCTGGCGCAACATGCGGCAGAGTTGATCGTTCGCAGCAGTTATGAGCCACAGCAACCGGGCTGTCGGGTCAGTCGTCAAAGTGCCATTGAAGTGCAGTTTGTCACCGATTTAGCGGATGCTGTGCTGCTGACCTTACCGGCGCATTGCAAAGTCAGCCCGCAACAAGCCGCCGCAGCGCTGCAGTTCCCGGTATTCGCCGCGCCGGCAACGCAGGGCAAACAATGGCTGGTAGCGCAGAAGAATCTGGATGCTTTGCTGCAATTTCTCGGACAACAACAGATTTATCCGCGCGTCAGCTCAGAACAATTTTATGCCGTTGCCTGGTTAAAGCCAGCCGCACGTCAGCAACGTCAGTTGCCACTGCAGGCCGCGCACTGGCTGGAACGCCAGCAACCGGCACATAGTTTTCAGGATGACGAACTGGCGCTGTGGTTATTCAGCCCAGCATTGACCGCCAACGAGCTGACCGAACTACACCAGCTGCTGCTGCCAAGCACAGTACGGCTGAATATAGTGGTGGCAGGGACCGGCAACGTGGGTTCTGAGTTCCTGAGCCTGCTGGCGAAACAGCAACAGAGTTATGCCGGCCAGATTGAATTGCGTCTGGCGGGTTTGTTTAACTCGCGTCAGGCCGTATTCAGTGACCAGATCAATGTCGCAGAATGGCAGCAAGCATTAGCAGGTGCGGCGCCGTATCAAAAGCAGGATCTGCTCGATTACCTGACCGGGTTGCCGGATCCGAAAGTGCTGGTCGATATCACACCAAGCCGCAGTTTTGCTGAAGATTATGCTGAGATTGTGCGTACTGGCTGTCATCTCATCAGTGCCAATAAACAAGGTGTGACTTTGCCATTTGCGCAGTATCAGCAAATTATTGCCGCAGTGGCTGAGCAGCAGGTCAGCTGGCAGGCCAATACCACGTGTGGCGCCGGTTTGCCGGTGCAGCGGCTGTTACAGGAATTACAAAGTTCCGGTGATCATATTCACCAGATCAGCGGGATTTTCTCCGGTACTTTGTCCTGGTTATTGTGTAAATACGACGGCAGCGCGGCATTTTCCCAGTTTGTGCTGCAAGCGCAGGCCGAAGGTCTGACTGAGCCGGACCCACGGGATGATCTGTCTGGCAAAGACGTCCAGCGCAAGTTGCTGGTGCTGGCGCGGGAGCTGGGCTTAAGCCTGGATATCAACGACATCGCCCTGACACCATTATTGCCGGCTGGTCTGGATGCACTGAGCTGGGATGAGTTTTGGGCACGCCGGCATGAACTGGACGAGGCGCTGGCCGCAACTTATGCCAAAGCTCAAGCGGCAGGCAAGGTGCTGCGTTATGTCGCAACCCTTACGGTGACAGCGCAAGGCCCGCAAGCCAGAGTCGAATTATTGACAGTGGCGCCTGAGCATCCGCTCGCGGCTATTCAGGCTTGTGACAATGTGTTTGTCATCGAAAGTGACTGGTATCAGGCTAATCCGCTGGTGTTAAAAGGGCCGGGCGCAGGTCGTCAGGTCACAGCCGGTGGTATTCATGCCGATTTAGCTATTCTGGCGCGCCAGCAAATCGCTGCGGCCAAAGCTGCCCGGCATAGTCAGGCACAAGCGGCGGCCTGGGCCAATCCACGCGCTTAGTGTTGTGTTTGAGTCACCAAGGCCCGGCCACTCAGCCGGGTCTGTGTTTCAGCAGCTTGCGCTGTAAGGTGCGTCGGTGCATCCCCAGTAACCGTGCGGTCTGACTGATATTGCCATCCTGTTGTGCCAGCACGCGCTGGATATGTTCCCATTCGATTTGGTCTGTCGATAACAAAGCTTCGCTGTCGTTGCTATTTAGCTCATTTGCCAGCGCGGCGGCGTTATCGCCTTGTATTGCCTGCAATAACACCGCGAAGTCCACCGGTTTTGTCAGATAGTCGTCGGCGCCCAGTTTGACTGCCTGTACCGCCGTAGCGATGCTGGCAAAGCCGGTCAGTACCAGAATGCGGCAAGCAGGCAACGCCTGGCGCAGTGGTGCTACATAGTTCAGCCCCGACACGTCACCATACCGCAAATCAAGCAGCCAGACGTCTGCCGGCTCTGCCAACAGATCTGCCAGCGCCGGCGGCGTGGCAAAAATTTGAACCTGATGACCGACCGCAGTCAGACGACGCTGCAAGGTGCGGAGTAAAATCGCATCGTCATCTAAAATCGTCAGTTTCATCAGTGGCCTCCTGCCGGAAAGCGGATTTGGCTGATCAGGCCGCCAGATGGGCTTGGACTTCGTGTCACCGTTCCACCCAGCCGTTCAATACTGCTATTGGCGAGGAATTGCCCGAGGCCTAAACCCTCCGGGCTGGGCTGCGGCACTTTGCCCAATTCGCGCAATTGTGTTGCCGGCACACCGCTGCCGAAATCTTCGATTTGCAAGATAAACAGCTGACGCTGCTGACTGAGCCTGACTGTCAGGCGGGGCTGTTGCACCGCACTACCGGCGTCTGCGGCATTATCCAGAATATTAAACAGGGCGGCGGACCAGGCCAGCGTATCGGCAACCAGACATTGGCTGTCATCAAGCTGTTCGCTTAAATCCAGGCTCACCTCCGGCCGACTGACTAACCAGAGTTGCAGCGCCTGTCGGGCGACCTGATGCAGCGGAGTCTGCCGCTGTGGCTGGCGCAATTGCTGCGCATTCTGCCGCAGTTGCTGCACTATCAGCTGACAGCGCTGTACTTCCTGCTGCAGGTCTCGCAGCAACGCCTGGTCTGGCGGGCCATCATTCAGCTCATCGGTTAATAACGTCAGATTTTGCAGCGGCGTGGCCAATTCATGGGCGGCGTTGGCCGCATAAGTGGCGACCGTCAGCATTTGTTCCTGTTGCCACTGTTGTTGTTGTAACTGTTGCAGTTCGCGGGATTTCTGCCGTACTAGCCTTGCTTGTGCACTGACAAAAGCGGCAATGAAAAATGCTGACAGCGCGAAAGCCCAGGCCATTTGCCATAAATGAGAGCTGAACTGTGCGGGCAGCAGCTCAGCGGGCGTGGCAGCATCAATAAACACCTGATGGCTGCCATGTACCGCATGCGGGTCATAAATCAATTGGCCGGTTTGCGGGTCAACCGGATTGAGCGGTAACAGCAGTGCCAGCAGCAGGTAACAACTGACTGCCAGCGCTGCGCTCAGCAGAGCGATACGGCCAGGCAGCAACACCGCGCTGACAGCAACCGGCAATAACAGCAATGCAATCAATCCATTACCAGCACCGCCTGCCAACGCCAGCATCAGGGTCAACAACGTCAGATCGTACAAAACGGCCAATGCAAAGACGCGCTGCGGTTTCAGCCGGGCCCCTGGCAACCAGGGCAGCGACAAGTTGGTGCAGCCATATAAAGCCAGCAGTAGTAGCATTAAAGGCCAGCTGCTGACCGGATATTGCACCCACCAGGCAGCCAGTGCCGCCAGATAGCTGGTTCCGATTAAGCCCCAGCGAAATTGCTGTAATTGTTTGATTTGTTGGAATGGATCTGAGTCGGCGCTGAAGGTGGATCGGTTTGGCAGCATAGCGGATCTCAAAAAAAGCGGGCGCAGTGCGCCCGTTGCAAAAAACTGACACCAACAGACTACGCAGTTGCTGCACCAAAGTCACGGGCCTGCATTGATGTGCTGAGTCGGACATCACTATAACGACGGTAAGACTTTAATGGCATGCGACATTTTGTCGCAGCATCATAAAACGACAAAATCTTGACGCCTACGGAGCGGCAAACGGTGGCAAACCCGCTCTGTGCCGGCGGAAATTTCTCGCCGCATCAGGTCGGATCTGCTGTTGCGGATCAGTATTTTAAACCGGATAGATCTGAGGTGCGTTCTTAAATTATTGTATTTTAACAATAAAAATAATATTTATCTGCAGCTTCGCATTTGGCATTGCGTTTGCAAATTCATATTGTTCCCGCCTGATCTGCTGGATCAGGCCAGGGGAATCCAACATCCAAACTAAAATAATCTTTACAGTTAAGGGATTTACTCATTATGAAATTCAATGCAAAATCAAAAGTGTTCGCAGTGCTGTTTCCAGTATCTAAACAAGAGCAAACTGCTGAGCTGGTTGAACTGAACACAGCTGAACTGACCCAGGTCAGTGGTGGCTTTTCTCTGAATGTGGACGATGTGGCTGTAGGCACTTTTTCAATCCACGATAACGGTGAACCTGCTAAAGACTGGTGGGTAAAAAAATAATAAACACTGAAGGAGTTCGACAGAACTTTTGAAACAGTCAAATAGCTTTGTTGATTTTGCCGCCGGAATCTTATGTCTACTTACTCTGGCGGCAAGCATTCACTGGAGAGAGAATTCATTTGCTGTAATTGCTACATCATTTACGATTGTGTTGCTTGTAGCGTTGTTTTCATTGAATAGACGGCACAATCTCCCCATTCTTTTGTTGATCGTAGCTGTTAAGCTAATTGCACTGCCAATAGCGTACGTCCTCCCCCAACTTGACACCATTATGTATTATCTTGCATCAGCGTTTATTGACCTATTAATGGCGTTTTGTCTTGTCATATATCATAACGACAGTCGAATGTTTAAATGGTTTCGAGTTGAAAATCCAGAGCATGTACCACAAGTTTACTTAATGGCTCTGATGCTAGCTGTATCGTCTTTTGTGTCCTGCCTTCAGTCGATTGAATATTTAATGTTCGTGTTCGACCAAGATTTTTATGACAAGAGCCCACCATTGATTTCAAGTCACCAGGGAGAAATTAAGCAGGTTCTTAAGTTTATGTTTGACTTATGCATATGCTCTCTACTCCTCGACCCTAACCGCTGGAAAATCTTGCAGAAAATCCAAAACAAGTTCCTCGCGCCCTGATTTTATCCCTACAATAGAGTTTTACTGTGGTGAGGTCGTCTGATGTCGCACCGTGCTCATTTGTTCTCGTTACGGATTTTTCATGCGCTGCGCGAAGCTGCCGCTGAAGGTTATGGTTTTCCGGCGCTCAGCAAAGACATTCTGGCTGGGATCAGTGTTGGCATTATTGCCATCCCGCTGGCGATGGCGCTGGCCATTGCTTCTGGTGTTCCGCCACAATATGGTTTGTATACCGCTATTATCGCCGGCTTTTTGATTCCACTTTGTGGCGGTTCCCGCTACAGCGTCTCAGGCCCGACGGCTGCTTTTATCGTTATTTTATATCCGGTCGTACAGAAATATGGCTTAAGTGGTTTGTTGCTGGCGACAGTGCTGTCCGGTGCCATTTTGGTCGCAATGGCGATGTTACGGCTGGGGCGTTTTATTCAATATATCCCCGAAGCCGTCACCCTGGGCTTCACTGCCGGTATTGCCGTAGTGATTGCCACATTACAGCTGCGCGATTTATTTGGCCTCAGTGTTGCCAGCATGCCCGAACATTATCTGGAAAAGCTGCAGGTGCTGTTACAAGCGGCGGACACAGCACATTGGCCGGCGATGGTCGTAGCCGGCGTGACTCTGTGGCTGATGCTGGTCTGGCCTAAACTGGGTAGCCGTATCCCACCGCATTTACCGGCAGTGATTGCGGCCACTTTGCTGGCCCTGGCACTGAATCATTTTGGTTATCCGGTGGAAACGATCGGCAGCCGTTTTCAGTACACAGCGGCTGATGGCAGTGTTGCCGCCGGTATTCCGGATATGCTACCCAGCCTGCAGTGGCCCTGGGATTTACCCGGCGCCGACGGCCAACCGCTGCAGTGGAGCTCTGAGCTGGTCAAAGATTTACTGACAGCCGCTTTTGCCATGGCGATGCTCGGCGCTATTGAGTCTTTGCTCTGTGCCATGGTGCTGGATGGTATGACAGGCCGGCGTCACAGTGCCAACAGTGAGCTGCTGGGGCAGGGCATCGGCAACATAGTGGCGCCCTTTTTTGGCGGTATTACCGCGACGGCGGCACTGGCGCGCTCAGCAGCCAACGTACGGGCTGGCGCTGTGTCGCCGGTTGCAGCCATGGTACATGCTGCTGTGGTGTTGCTGGCCTTGTTTGCCCTGGCGCCTGTGCTCAGTTACCTACCATTAGCCGGTATGGCGGCCTTATTGCTGGTGGTGGCCTGGAATATGAGCGAAGCGCCCAAAGCACTGCATCTGATTAACACTGCGCCGCGCAGCGACGTGCTGGTGTTTGCCGTGTGTTTCTCTTTTACCGTGTTGTTTGACATGGTAATTGCCATCAGCTGCGGCATTATCATCGCGGCGCTGCTGTTTGTGCGCGAAGTGGCCGAGATGACCAAAGTCGCCGATGTCACAGAAAATCCGAAGCTGGTCAGCGAAAAACTGGCACCGGGCCATAAGGTGTTTCGCATCAGCGGGCCGTTGTTTTTTGCTGCAGCGGACCGGGTTTTTGCCGAGCTTGCGCTGTTATGCAAAGAGCAGCAACAAGTGGTGATCCTGATGGACGGCGTGACATTATTAGACGCCGGTGGTCTGGCCGCTTTTGATAAATTCCTCACCGCGAGTGCAAAAACCGATTGTCATGTGATGTTGGTTGACCTGCAATTTCAGGTGCTGAAAACTCTGGCCAAAGCTAAAGTACGGCCTATTGACGGTTTATTGTCGTTTTATCCGACGCTGCCGGATGCGCTGAAGTTATTACCCAAACGCCAGCCAGATGAGTTTGCCGGGCTGACGGCTTTGGATAACCCTGGTTTATAACTTTGTAGTTATCACACTCCCGGTCACAGCGCGGGCGCACTGGCGCTTCGCGCTGCGGCTGCTAAATTTTCATATTCATGCATAACACAGTCTGCGACAATAGTGGCTAGATCGCGCCAGGCCTTGCCCGGCATGCGTTGGCACGCAATACATCTTTATGCAGCAGTTGAAAGTGAATCTGAATAATATAAAAATTCATAAAAACAGCATAATAATTCTTGAAAGTGCATGAAAGCCCCGGTACACTGGTCGCAGTTTTTGGTGTGGCCATTTTTTATTTAGCATTTGGAGACTGACCACAAGATGTCATCACAATCTGCCACCAGTTCAATCATTCGCAGCGCAGTGTTAGGGGCCGCCGGTTATAGCGGTGCCGAACTCTGCGTGTTATTAGCGCGTAACCCTCACTTTGCACTCTGCCATGCCTATGCCTCTGCCGGGCGGCAGGCAGAGTCTTTTTCTTCCTTGTATCCACGGTACAAAAGCCAGGTTGACCTGCTGGTTGAACCCTGGACTGATGCCGAGATCGAGAATATCAAAGGCAAAGTCGATGTCGCTTTTTTGGCGCTGCCGCACGAAGCCAGTGAAGAAGTGGCGCCAAAACTGATGGCGGCCGGTATTGTTGTGGTGGATTTATCCGGTGCGTTCCGGCTGAAAGACCGTGATTTATATCCAAAATATTACGGTTATGCCCATCAGCATCCTGAACTGATTAACGAAGCCGTGTATTCGCTGATGGAATGGCTGGACCAGCCGCTGCCACAGCTGATCTCTGTGCCGGGCTGTTATGTCACAGCCGCATCTTTGGCGCTGTTGCCGTTGGTCAAAGCCGGTTTACTGGCCGACGACAATATCCCGGTGATCAGCGCCACCAGCGGTGTATCAGGCGCGGGCCGCAAAGCGGCGTTAAGCACCTCGTTCTGCGAAGTTGGCCTGAATGCTTATGGCTTTTTTAAACACAGACACAGACCAGAAATCGAACAGAATTTAGGCCGCAAAGTGGTATTCACACCGCATCTTGGCAACTTCAAACGCGGCATTCTGGCGACCAGCGTAGTGACGTTAAAAAGCGGTGTCACTGCAGAGCAGGTCAAAGCGGCATTTGAACAGGCCTATACCGGCAAACCGCTGGTACGGTTATTAAGCACGTCGCCAAACGTGGCGGATGTCGCTGGTACGCCGTATTGCGATATTTTCTGGCAAATCGACGGCGAGCAGATGGTCGTGGTGTCGGCGCTGGATAACTTACTCAAAGGCGCTGCTGCGCAAGCGATGCAGGCCGCGAACGTCAAATTCGGCAAGCCGGAAACGGCCGGTTTACTCGGCGGTGGTGTTTGTCATGAATAAGTCACCATTAGTGCTGAAGATGGGTGGCCGGCTGTTAGAAGACATGCAGGCGCTGGACAATTTACTGACAGTGATTAAAGGCCTTGCCGCTGAATATCCGCTGGTGCTGGTGCACGGCGGTGGCGCTCAGGTTGACAGCTGGCTGGCCACTTTTGGTTTCGACACGCAAAAAATTGAAGGTCAGCGCGTATCACCTGCCGAGCAAATGCCGGTGATCACCGGCGCTTTGGCTGGTGCTGTGAATGGCCTGATGGTGGCGCGGGCGCAGCTGGCCGGCTTAAACGCGGTAGGCCTGACACTTGCGGCCGGACAGAGTCTGAAATTTGACGTCAACACCAAACTCGGTGCTGTCGGTATCGCCAAAGCTAACGATGGCACTCTGGTTAACACGCTGGTGCAAAACGGTTTTGTGCCGGTGTTCAGTTCCATCGGTTTAAGTGACGACGGTCAGTTACTGAATGTGAACGCCGATATTGCCGCGGCAGCCATCTGCCAGCTAGTGCAAGGCACTTTGGTGTTGCTGACCGATGTACCAGGCATTCTGGACGGCAATGGTCAGCTGATTAAGTCGCTGAACAGCGAGCAGGCGCAAGCGCTGGTGGATAGCGGTGTGATTAAAGGCGGCATGAAAGTCAAACTCGATGCGGCGCTGGAAACGGCCGCAGCACTGCGACGACCTATCATAGTTGCGGGCTGGCAACAGCCGGAAGATTTATTAAAGCTGATGCAACAGCAGGAAGTTGGCACTTGTATCAGTTGGTAACCCCACTGAGATCTGTTCACTAAAGCGCGGGCCCCTTTGAAGGAACAAGGCCCGTTTGCCGGGCAGATTTCCTCAAAAAAAGGTGGCCGTACGCGGCCTTGTAGTGTGAAACATGAGTCAATTATCGCAGTTACTGTGTTTAGCGGATTTAAGCAAAAGCCAGTTGTCGGATTTACTGACGCTGGCAGGTCAGATTAAACAACAGCCTGACAATTACAGTCAGGCGTTAAAAGGCAAAAGCATTGCCTTGCTATTTGAAAAACCTTCGCTGCGCACCCGCGTCAGCTTTGATGTCGGTATTTATAAACTCGGTGGTCACAGCGTGTATCTGGACCAGCAAAACGGTGCCTTAGGTGTACGCGAATCGGTGGAAGATTTCGGCTCTAACCTGGCCTGCTGGTGTGACGCCATTGTCGCACGGGTTTATTCACAGCAGACATTGTTAAAGCTGGCGTCGAGCAGCAAAAAACCGGTGATTAATGCGCTGAGTGACCTGTACCATCCCTGTCAGGCCTTGGCTGATTTATTGTCGTTGCAGGAAATGCTCGGCGACTTGTCACAGGTGCATTTAGCTTTTGTCGGTGATGGCAATAACGTTTGCCATTCACTGATGTTAGGTGCAGCTATTCTTGGCATGAGCTTAACTGTGGTGACGCCACCGGGTTTTGGCCCGGATGCGCATGTGCTGTTAAAAGCGCAGGCGTTAGCAGTGCAAAGTGGCGCTAAACTGACGCTGAGTCAGCACGTGTCAGCCGCAGCCGGCGCCGATGCGATCTACACCGACACCTGGTTGTCGATGGGCAACAAAGCCGATCCGGCGGTGATTGAACAGGCTTTTGCGCCTTATCAAATCAATACCGCCGTGATGCAACGCCTTGGTGCTAAACATTTTATGCATTGCTTGCCGGCGCATCGCGGGCAGGAAGTGACCAGCGAAGTGCTGGACAGCGATTACTCTTTGGTATTGCGGCAGGCGGAAAACCGCATGCACGCGCAAAATGCCGTTTTGGTCAGTTTATTCAGTTGAGGTTTGCGTGATGAGCGAATTAAAAAAAGGTGTGAAAAAAGTCGTTTTAGCTTATTCCGGTGGTCTGGACACCTCGGCCATTGTGCCATGGCTGAAAGACAATTATGACTGCGAGGTCATCGCCTTTGTCGCCGACGTCGGCCAGGGCGCGGAAGACTTAGAAGGCGTAGAGCAAAAAGCGCTGAACTCCGGCGCCAGCAGC
Source organism: Rheinheimera sp. (assembly GCA_008015325.1). Taxonomy (GTDB): domain Bacteria; phylum Pseudomonadota; class Gammaproteobacteria; order Enterobacterales; family Alteromonadaceae; genus Pararheinheimera. The sequence goes on along the minus strand of SSFI01000017.1, from coordinate 26,354 downwards.
TGCTACGTTGTTGACTTAAAAGAACAGTTTGTCAAAGAAGTGATTTACCCGACCATTAAAGCCGGTGCTGTGTATGAAGGCCAGTATCTGCTCGGGACTTCGATGGCGCGGCCCATTATCGCCCGTGCTCAGGTCGAACTGGCACTGAAACTGGGCGCAGACGCGCTGTGCCACGGTTGCACCGGTAAAGGTAATGATCAGGTACGGTTTGAAGGCGCTTTTGCTGCCTTAGCGCCACAGTTAAAAGTGATTGCGCCGTGGCGGGAGTGGGAATTTAATTCCCGTCAGTCACTGCTGAATTATCTGGCCGAGAAAAAAGTGCCAACCACAGCGACTGCGACCAAAATTTACAGCCGCGACGCTAACTTATTCCACATTTCACATGAAGGCGGCGAGCTGGAAAATCCATGGAATGAGCCGTCTGAACAAGTCTGGATGTGGACTAACTCACCGGAACAAGCGCCGGATAAAGCCGAATATATTCAGCTGAGCTTTGAAAAAGGCGAACTGACGGCTATCGACGGTAAAGCGGTGTCAGGCGTTGAAGCCATTGAACAACTGAACAAAGCCGGTTCTATCCATGGCGTCGGCCGGATTGATATCGTTGAAAACCGTTTAGTTGGCATGAAATCACGCGGCTGTTATGAAACACCGGGCGGCACTATTATCGTGGCAGCACTGCGGGCACTGGAATCGCTGGTGTATGACCGCACCTCACTGAAATACCGTGAAGAAGTCGGTCTGGAAGTGGCGCAACTGGTGTATGACGGCCGTTGGTTCACGCCATTAAAAGATGCATTGTTTGCCGCGTCGAACTCACTGGCAGAGCAACTGACCGGCGACATCGTGGTGAAACTGTATAAAGGTCAGGTCACTGTGGCAAAACGCCGTTCACCGAACAGCCTGTACTCCGAAGCCTTCGCGACTTTCGACGGTGACGAAGTGTATAACCAGAAAGATGCCGCCGGTTTTATCCGTCTGTACAGCCTGGCAAGCCGCATCCGTGCTTTACACAGCGTGAAAGAATAACGCCGGAAAAAGTTAAAAAACGCCGGGCTTGCCCGGCTTTTGTTCATCAGATTTGTTGAGGTTGGTTATGGCGATGTGGGGCGGCCGCTTTCAGGAAGCGAGTCTGGAAGAATTCCGGGCATTTAATGATTCATTGAGTTTTGATTATCTGCTGGCACAGCAGGATATCGCCTGTTCGCGTGCCTGGGCCGGTGGTCTGCTGGAAGGCGGAATTATCACGGCGGATGAAGCCAAAGCGCTGGACCTGGCGCTGGCCGAGCTGGCGGATGAAGTCAGCGCCAATCCACAGCTGCCGCTGCAGACCGCGGAAGAAGATATTCACAGCTGGGTCGAGCTGAAACTCGGTGCAAAAATCGGCGTCATCGCGAAAAAACTGCATACCGGCCGGTCGCGCAACGATTTGGTCGCCACCGATTTACGCTTGTGGAGCCGGTTAAATGCACAGCTGGTGCAGCAGGCGCTGACCGGCGCTATTGGTGCATTACTCAATTTTGCCCGCTTGCATCACGGCGCTGTGATGCCGGGTTTTACCCATTTACAACGCGCACAACCGGTGTTGGTCAGTCACTGGGCGCTGGCTTATGTCGAAATGTTCCGCCGCGATTTAAGCCGGATTGAGGATGCGTTAAAGCGACTCGACAGTTGCCCGCTCGGTTCAGGTGCTTTGGCCGGTACCGGCGTGGCGATGGACCGGCAGGCGTTAGCGCAGCGTTTAGGCTTTAGCCAGGCGGCACGGAACAGCCTGGATGCAGTGTCGGACCGTGATTATGTCGTTGAATTATCTGCTTGCGCCAGTATCTGCCTGACGCATTTATCGCGTTTATCTGAAGATGTGATTTTCTTCTGCTCCGGCGAAGCCGGCTTTTTCAAACTGGGTGATGCCATTTCCAGTGGCTCATCATTGATGCCACAGAAGAAAAACCCGGATGTGTTTGAATTGCTACGCGGTAAAACCGGCCGGGTACTTGGCCATCTGGTGGCCATTCTGCATATACTCAAAGGCCTGCCTTTGGCTTACAACAAAGACATGCAGGAAGACAAACAGGGCTTCTTTGATTTAATGAACACCTGGCAACAATGTTTGCTGGTGCTGGCGACTTGCCTGCCGCATTTGTCAGTCAACGTCGAACGTTGCCGTAAAGCCGCAGAACTTGGTTACAGCAATGCTACGGACCTGGCCGATTATCTGGTCAGTAAAGGCATCGCCTTTCGCGATGCGCATGAGCTGTCCGGTGAGCTGGTGCTAAAAGCGGCCGCCAAACAAGTGGCGCTGGAACAGCTGAGCCTGGCTGAACTGCAGGAAGTCAGCCCGCTGATTGGCGAGGATGTCTATCCGGCATTAACCATCGAAGCGGGCATGGCGAAACGTTCAGCACTGGGCGGCACTTGCCCGGTGCAGGTGGGGCAGGCGCTTGCTGCGGCTGAAGCTTGGTTTGAGACCCTTACGGCGTAATCGTCAGATTTGCATATTGAAACAACAAAGCCGCACTTGTGCGGCTTTGTTGTTTCAGTTGGTTCGGCTTAACGGAAAATATCAATCTCTGCCGGTTTTTGCTGGTCCGGTTGCAGCGGGTTAACCGGGTCGGCATATTGCGTCGGCTCAGTGCCTTGCATGAAATATTCAAATTCGCTGCTGTCGTCGCTGGCTTGCGTCAGCAAACCGGTTTTGCGGTCGATACGCACTGACACAATACCCGTTGGTGTGGGTGGGAATTGTTCAGGTACATTTTCCAGCGCCAGTTCAGCAAAACTCTGCCAGCTTGGCAGTGCTGTGGTTGCGCCAGATTCACCGCCTAAAGTCACAGAACGGCCCAGCACGCTTTCCGAATCATCAAAACCAACCCAGCTGGTGATGACTAAATCAGGCGTGAAACCGCTGAACCAGGCATCTTTGACATCGTTGGTGGTACCGGTTTTACCGGAAATATCGCGCCGTTTTAACGCTTTTAACTTGTGTGCCGTGCCATTCCAGCCCGGGCCACCCCAAATCGCACTTTTCATCGCTTCAGAAATCAAAAATGCATTTTGTGCTGAGATGACCCGTGGCGCATATTGTTCAGTCGGTTTGATCGGAGCTGTTATTGCTGAGTCTGCTGCAGTGTCTGCTGCATCAGGCGCTGCATCAGGCGCTGTCTCGTCGGACGCTGTTGTCTGCGCCGCAAGCTGTTCGCACTGATCACAAACGCTGACCGCCTGATGTTCATAAATCAGATTATTCTGGTCATCCAGAATTTTGGTGATGACATAAGGCTTCACCAGATAACCGCCGTTGGCAAATACCGCGTAGCCGGTGACCAGTTCCAGCGGTGTCAGCGAGGCCGAGCCCAGCGCCAGGGTCTGGTTACGTGGTAAGTCTTTGGCGTGGAAGCCAAACTTGGCCAGATGATTAATAGTCGGTTCAATACCAACGCCGCCGATCAAGCGCACCGATACGACGTTTTTCGATTTTGCCAACGCTTCGCGTAAGCGGATCGGGCCATCATATTCTTCCGGCGAATTTTTCGGCCGCCAGGCCTGACCTGAGCCTTCGTCCCATTCATGAATAGGCGCGTCATTAATCACCGACGCCAGTGTGTAGCCTTTTTCTAACGCCGCTGAGTAAATAAATGGTTTGATATTCGAACCGACCTGACGATTGGCCTGAGTCACCCGGTTAAATTGAGTCTGACTAAAGCTGTAACCACCGACCAACGCGCGAATTGCACCGTCTTTCGGGTTCATTGCCACTAAAGCGCTACTGGCTTGCGGCAGTTGGCTCAATCGCCATTGACCTTCCTGCTCCCGCACATAAATCAGCATGCCCGGTGCCAAAATCTGACCGGCCGCGCTTGGCGCATTGCCCTGCCGTTCGTTGCTGATATAAGCGCGGGCCCATTTTAAGCCATCCCACGGCAGTTCAATTTTACGGCCGCCGGAGATCATCACTTCGGCGCTTTGCGCCATCACTTGCGTCACCACCGCAGGCTGCAGCTTCTCAATGCTGTCCTGCTCGTCCAGATAGGCCAGAATGGCTTCGTCAGATAAACGTTTATCTTCTTTAAAACCGATGCTGCCGTCGGTATTAGTCACTTTCTCGGCCGGCCAGACGATTTTGATCGGACCGCGGAAACCATGCCGCTCATCATAGGCGTGTAAATTGGCCTGCAGCGCATTGACAGCACGGGTCTGCTGACGGGCATCGACTGTAGTAAATACCTGAAAACCTTTGGAATAAGCTTCTTCTTCGCCGTAGCGGGCAACCACTTCCTGCCGCACCATTTCCGCCAGATAAGGGGCTGAGGCTGTGACCTGCGCGCCATGTAATTTCGACACAATAGGCGCCTGAATGGCGTCGTCATATTCCTGCTGAGTGATGTATTTTTCTGCCAGCATGCGGCCCAGCACTATATTACGGCGGGCGCGGGCGCGACTGGGTGAACGCACCGGGTTTAACACTGATGGGGCTTGCGGTAAACCGGCGATGATGGCGATTTCAGACAGCGTCAGGTCCTGAATGTTTTTACCGAAATAGACTTGCGCGGCAGCGCCGACACCAAAAGCGCGCTGACCGAGTTCAATCCGGTTTAAGTACAGCTCGAGGATTTCATCTTTGCTCAGCAGTTCTTCAATGTGAATGGCAAGAAACGCTTCTTTGATTTTGCGGATAATTTTCTTTTCGCGGCTCAGAAAGAACAATCGAGCCAATTGTTGTGTGATAGTCGAGGCGCCCTGGCTATAGTCACCGGTGGTGGCAACCACAGAAGCGGCCCGCATCACACCAATCAGGTCAATGCCCGGATGTTCGTAAAAGCGCGAGTCTTCGGTGGCCAGCACCGCTTTGATCAGCATCGGCGGCATTTCGTTGAGTTTCAGCGGGATGCGGCGTTTTTCACCGAATTGGGAAATTAACTCGCCGTCCTGACTGAAAACCCGCATCGGTGTTTGCAGTCGCACGTCCTTCAGAGTTTCAACACTTGGCAGGTCATTTTTGAGATAAAGATAAGTAATGCCGACACTCAGAACGCCCAAGGTCAGACACAACAACAGGATAATGACAAGTTTTTTAAGCCAAGACACTGAATAGCCCCAATTTTTGCTGCCCTTTACCAAAATAGGCTGCTAGTATAAATTCATTAGTAGTTGTTGAAGCACATTGTTTCTGGTGCAAAAACAACGCACGCCACGGCGAAAACATAATAATCATAAGTTTGAGACGGCTGCAGGACGCTATGATAAACCGGTTGTTTCGTACGAAAAATCAATTAATCCTGGGCGTCGACATTGGCGCTCATTCCGTCAAGGCTATATTGCTGAGCCAACATGGCGAGCATTATAAAGTAGAAGCCTTGGCAATAGAACCTATGATTAAAGGTTCGATGACGGACCGTGAGATCCAGGACATCGAGGCCGTTGGTACCGTTATTGCCAAAATCCGCAAAAAAGTCCCGAAAAACATCAAATGTGCTGCCACCGCAGTGTCTGGCTCGACCGTGATCACCAAAGTGATCTTTATGGACGCCAGTTTGTCGGATGACGAATTGGCCAGTCAGATTGAAGTAGAAGCTGACAGTCTGATCCCATATCCGCTCAGCGAAGTCAGCATGGACTTCGAGAAGCTGGATTTAAACGTTAACGATCCCTCCAAAGTGAATGTGCTGCTCAGTGCCGCCAGAACCGAAAGTGTGCAAAGCCGTGTGTCGGCGCTCGATGCCGGCAACTTCGCGACTAAAGTTGTGGATGTTGAATCTTATTGTCTGAGCCGGGCTGCTGAACTGTGTTTCCACCAGTTACCGCCGGATGCGCATGAAAAGCTAATTGCAGTCGTCGACATCGGCGCGACTATGACGCTGATGAGTATACTGGAAGGCGGCAAAACCCATTACACCCGCGACCAGATGTTTGGTGGCGAGCAATATACCCGCAGCATTATTTCTTATTACGGTAAAACTTACGAAGAAGCTGAGCAGGCGAAAGTCACCAACGATTTACCGCCGACTTATACCTTCGAAGTGCTGGCGCCGTTCCAGACCATGATTTTGCAGCAGGTACGACGTGGTATCCAAATGTATCTGACTACTTCAGGCCGTGAAAGTATCGATTATCTGATTATTTCCGGCGGTACCGCCTTGATTGAAGGCATTGATAAGCTGTTGACCGAAGAGTTAGGCATCCATACTGTCGTGGCAAATCCCTTCCTGCAGATGGAGGTTGGGTCTGCGGTCGACCGGCAGCAACTGATGCAACTGGCGCCGCAATTAATGATCGCCTGCGGGCTTGCGATGCGGAGTTTCTCATCATGGCATATCTGAACCTGCTGCCTTGGCGCGAAGCCCAGAAAAAACAACAACAAGCCCGCTTTATGACAACCATCACTGCCGCCTGTGTTGGCAGTTTCTTGCTGGTCTTTACTATCAGTGCGGTCTATGGCTCGATGATTGAAGGTCAGGATGGCCGCAACAACTACCTGCAGGGTGAAATTACCATTCTCGACCAGCGCATTGCCGAAATTAAACAACTGGACGAGAAGAAAAAGAATCTGCAAAAGCGGATTGAGCTGATCGCCCAGCTGCAAAGCAGCCGCAATCTCGGCACACAAATTATGGATGAAATCGCCAAAGTAACGCCGGCCGGTGTCTATCTGACCAATCTGGAGAAAAAAGGCCCATCGTTATTATTGGTGGGCAAAAGCGAATCAAACAACCGGTTATCCAACATGATAAGGTCAGTTGAATCATCAGAGTTACTGACAACGCCATTGCTGGAGTTTATCGAAGCCGGTAAAGATGATACCCAGCTGCTCAGTGATTTTAAAATGCATCTGATGGTGAAAGGTTTTGAGGCAGTGCAGGGCGCGTCCAATCAGCCGAAGCCGGCCGCGAAGGGGGGCACCAAATGAGCCTGAATATTAATCTGGAAGAGCTGAACAATCTGGATTTAGCTAATGTCGGTTCCTGGCCGCCTGTCGCCAAATCGATGCTGATTGTAGTGTTTAGCATTTTGGTTGCGGTGCTCAGTTATTTCATGCTGGTCGACGAAAAAATTACCACACTGCAAGCGGCTGAAACCCGCGAACAGGAGCTGCGCCAGACTTACCGCGCCAAATATGCTGCAGCGGTCAATTTAGAATTGTACAGACAACAGATGGTTGAGATGGAAGAAACCTTCTCCTATCTGTTAAAACAATTGCCTGCAACTCATGAAACGCCTGGTTTGTTGGATGACATTACTTATGCCGGAACTTCCACAGGTCTGACGTTTGTCCGCATCAACTGGATGCCGGAAATAGAGAAAGATTTTTACACTGAACTGCCCATCCAGATTGATGTGGTCGGTGATTACCATCAGTTCGGTAACTTCGTCAGCGAAGTGGCCAAATTGCCGCGTATTGTGTCATTGCATGACTTTTCAGTGACCACAGATAAAGATGAACGACTGGTCTTTAACGTCGTCGCCAAAACTTACCGGTATAAGGAGGCGCCATGAGTCGTCAAACCGGTCGGATTCTGGCACTGACAGCAGCATTGGCGCTTTTGCAGGGCTGTAATGATTCGCTCACTGACATTCAACAGTTTATGGAATCGGTGAAAGCCAATACGCCAGCCGGCATTCCGCCGTTGCCCAAGGCCAAACCTTTTGTGCATATCAGCTACCAGTCAGCCAATGCGCGCAGCCCTTTCAGCGCACCGCGACCAGAGGCGGTGCAGGAGCAGTTCTCTCAGTCGCAGGACTGTCTGAGCCCTGATCCGGCGCGGCGCAAAGAACCGCTGGAAAAATTTGCACTGGATAATTTGGCAATGCGCGGTACGCTTGGCGATGGTCATGACGTCTGGGCGCTGATTGAAGCGGCTGATAAAACCTTGCATAGAGTCAGCAAAAATAACTACATTGGTTTATTTCACGGACGGATCATTCAGGTCGATCCTAACCAGATTGAATTAATTGAATTAATCCCGGACGGCGCCGGCTGCTGGAAAGAGCGGACGACCACCATGCAAATGGCCGACCCCAATGCCGCAGCGCGTAAATAAGGTGTGAGCATCATATGGATCAACTAAAAAACATGAAAAAACAACGATCAGCCTGGTGCCGGATAGCGCTGGGATGCTGGTTGCTGAGTCTGGGCTCGGCAACGGCAGCTCCACTTCTGTATGACGTCAGGTATTCGCCGCTTAGTACCGGTGAGACTGAAATAGAATTTGTGTTTGACGAAGCGCTTGGCAGTGCGCCGGAAGTGCAAATTTATAACGAACCGTCACGCATCGAACTCGTTTTTCCGGAAGCCGAGTTTGAAGAAAAACTGACGGACGTCACTATCGATAAAGCCGGCGTGAAAAACGCCCGCACTGAGTTCTGGCAAAAAGGCATTAAGACCTCGGTGTTTCTGGAACATTTGAAGCTGTATAAGACCCGGCTGGAAGGCAACACATTCTATCTGCAGGTCAGTGACAGTTCGGTGAGCGCAGCAAAGCCGGACGCCAATACTTATATCAACAAAGTCCAGGCCATCGATTTTCGCCGCGGTGAAAAAGGTGAGGGCAAGGTGCTGGTGTTCCTGAAAGACAACTCAGTTGCTGTCGATGTGCGGGAAAATCTCGGCAAAATTGTCGTCGAATTTCACAACACCGACATCGGCGATGACCTGCTGTATCAGCTGGACGTGCTGGACTTTGGCACTGTGGTCAAAGGCATCGAAACCTTTAAAGACGGTGTGATCACCCGGCTGGTTATTGAACCTACGGCTGCATTTACCTTTGCACATCAGCAAGTTGATAACATCTTTAGTCTGAGCGTGGAAAAAGACGCCAGCGCTGGCAGCTTTATGCAGGGCGGCAAAGATTACAAAGGCAAAGCCATTTCACTGAATTTCCAGGACATCCCGGTCCGCACTGTGCTGCAAATCATCGCCGACTATAACGGCTTTAACCTGGTGACCAGCGATTCCGTCAGTGGCAATGTCACGCTGCGACTGGACGGCACCCCCTGGGATCAGGCGCTGGACATCGTATTGAAAGTGCGGGGCTTAGATAAACGCATGGACGGCAACATTTTGATGGTGGCGCCAACTGACGAACTGGCGGAACGCGAAGCCAAAGAGCTGCAGGCCCGGCAGAAAGTCGAAGAATTAGAAGCGTTGTATTCTGAATTTATCGCGGTCAATTATGCCAAAGCGGCAGATTTGGCCAAGCTGTTGGATGGCAAAGATACTTCGTTGTTATCCCCGCGTGGCAATGTATCAGTGGATGAACGTACCAATACCATCCTGTTAAAAGATACCGCCAAAGCAATCGAAAACGTGCGTCGGCTGGTGGAGCGGCTTGATGTACCGGTGAAACAGGTATTGATTGAATCCCGGATGGTCACGGTCAAAGACAGTGTGGCGGAAGAACTGGGCATCCGCTGGGGCTTCAGCGATCAGCAGTTAAACAAAGCCGTTTCAGGTACGGCTGCAGCAGCAGAATCTCTGACCAAAGGTAATATTCCGGCGCTGGATAATCGTTATAACGTTAATTTGCCGGTCAGTACCGAGGGCGCCGGTAAAATCGGTTTCCACATTTCCAAGCTTGGTGATGGCACATTGATCGATCTGGAATTGTCTGCCCTTGAGGTCGAAAATAAAGCCGAAATCGTGGCGTCGCCGCGCATTTCCACCGCCAACCAGAAAAAAGCCCGCATCGAGCAAGGTGTGGAAATTCCTTATGTACAGGCCGCCTCCAGCGGGGCCACCACAGTTGAATTCAAAAAAGCGGTGTTAAGCCTGGAAGTCACGCCTCAGGTCACACCGGATAACAAAATTATCCTCGATCTGACCGTAACACAGGACACTGAAGGCAAGGTGGTGCAAACGCCAACCGGTAATGCGGTGGCGATTGATACCCAGCGCATCACTACGCAAGTGCTGGTCGACAATGGTGAAACTATCGTTCTTGGCGGTATTTATCAGCAACAAACCATCAATACAGTGTCGAAAATTCCGGTGCTGGGCGATATTCCATACGCCGGAGTGTTGTTCCGTCGCTCACTGGACAAAACTGAGAAAAAAGAACTGCTGATTTTCGTCACGCCAAAAATCATTAACGAAAACCGTTAATAGCCTGAAGAGCCGGCAAGACAGCATAAGGGACAGGCAAAAGCCTGTCCCTTTTGAATTTTAGCTTGCGAAGGGCGCGCCAATACTGCCATAATTCAGCGCTTAAAATTTTCACGGGAGCTTTTTGGTCCTGACATCAACCCTCTTGAGTTAGCTGAATTAGCATTACGACATATGGCAGAGAAACGCAATATCTTCCTCGTTGGCCCAATGGGCGCAGGAAAAAGTACCATTGGCCGTCACTTAGCAGAAATGCTGCACCTTGAATTCTATGATTCGGATCAGGAAATCGAACGTCGTACCGGCGCCGATATAGCCTGGGTTTTTGATCTCGAAGGTGAGGCTGGCTTCCGGGTGCGTGAAGAAAACGTCATTGAAGACTTAACAGGTATGCAGGGCATTGTATTGGCAACCGGTGGTGGTTCTGTACTGAGCCGCGAAACCCGTAACCGTCTGTCCGCCCGCGGTATCGTGGTGTATCTGGAAACACCAATCGAGAAACAGGTAGCCCGGACCCAGCGTGACAAACGCCGGCCGTTGCTGCAAACCGAAGAAGCACCAAAACATGTACTGGAGCGTCTGGCAGCAGAACGCAATCCACTGTACGAAGAAATCGCTGATTTCACTATCCGTACTGACGAGCAAAGCGCCCGAGCGGTCGCAAACCAAATCGTCGAACAACTGGGTTTTTAATTACAGAAAGGGAGCTGGCGATGGAAAAAGTTGCGGTTCAACTTGGTCTGCGCAGTTATCCCATCCTGATTGCTCCGGCGCTATGTCAAAGCGCCGCTGAGCAGCCCGAATTCTCCACATTGTGGCAATACAAAAAAGTGGCGGTGATTTCCAATCCACTGGTCGCTGGTTTGTATCTGGACAAAGTTCGCGCTTTGTTTGGTCATGCCGAAGTCACCGAATTACTGTTACCCGATGGCGAAGCCTATAAAACGCTGGCATCTTTTGAGCAGACCTGTTCATTTTTACTGCAACAAAAGTTTCCGCGTGATGGTTTGCTGGTCGCTTTAGGTGGCGGCGTTATTGGTGACCTGACCGGCTTCGTTGCAGCCTGTTATCAGCGTGGCACTGCTTTTTTGCAGATCCCGACCACTTTATTATCCCAGGTTGACTCTTCCGTCGGCGGTAAAACCGCCGTCAATCACCCGCTTGGCAAGAATATGATTGGCGCTTTTAATCAGCCGCAGGCCGTGCTGATTGATACCGACATGTTACAGACTCTACCGCCGCGTGAGTTCGCTGCCGGCATGGCTGAGGTCATCAAATACGGTTTGCTTGGTGATGCTGACTTTTTAGCTTGGCTGGACCGGCATCAGGGCCAAATTCAGGCTAAACAGGAACCGGCGCTCAGTCAGATGATCCGTCATTGTTGTCAGATGAAAGCTGATATTGTCAGTCGGGATGAAACTGAACAGGGCGAGCGCGCATTGCTCAATCTGGGCCACACTTTTGGCCATGCCATTGAAGCCTGGCTCGGCTATGGTAACTGGTTGCATGGCGAGGCTGTTGCGGTTGGTATGCTGATGGCAGCAAAACTATCGGCGGCACGGGGCTGGATCTCAGCTGGTGATGTAGACCGGATCCAAAACTTGTTAGTGGCAGCCCAGTTGCCGGTCAGCCCGCCAACGGGCATGACCATTGCCGATTTCCTGCCTTATATGAAAACTGATAAAAAAGTCAAAGCCGGCCAGATGCGCTTTATCTTGTTGCAGCAGCCCGGACGTGCCATCATCGTCGATGACGTGACAGAACAAGAATTAATTCAGGTATTTGGCACCTTACATGGCTGATTTACATCAAAAACTGGCGACGTTGCAGGGCTTGTTGCCCTCGCAGCGCCAATGGCTGGAACGGCTGGTATTCCAGCTTGAATTTAATCCTTATCAGTTAATTTATCTGGTTGGCGGACCTGGTTCGGGCAAATCGACCCTGACGCTGGCGATCGCGGATTTATTGTCCGATGAATTTAATCTGGCGTTGTTAACGGTTGAACCTGAGCTCAGTGCCGGCAAAATCCGTCAGCATTTGCTGGAACAATGGTTTGGCCATGGCATAGTCACAGATAAACCTTTACTGAGCCTGATTGGCGACCGCGAAAGCCGCCAACCGCTGGCCTTGATCCTCGACCAGGCTGACTATTTACCGCAAGAATTGTGGGCAGAACTCGCAGACGTACCTTGTCTGGTGATTGCGGCCTCTGAACAGGCCGACGCCCATGCCGAACTGAATCTGCCGCTGGCACCTGTGACGATGGAAGATGCAGAGCTGCTGTTGGCCGACAGTGCTTTCAGCACGCTGACCATCGCTGAACGGCTGGCACAGGCACAAGGCAACCTGCATGTGCTGCTCAATCCACAGCTCGCAGCCAAAGCCGCACGTCCAAGTCAGACCACAGTGCAAACCGCTTCAGTCGCTGGCCCTTTGTGGGTGTTTACCATCGGTATGGCGATTATCGTTGGCGTCGTAGTGTTTTGGTTCTGGACCGAACGCCAGCTGCAACAAGGCCCGGAAATTGGCACTCTGACCTATCTGCCGGAAGAGCAGGAAGTTGCCACTGTGGTTGCGAATGTTAAAGAAGCGCCTCCACCGCCCCCGGCCGAAAAAGCCGTGGTCGAACAGTTAGTTAATCAACTGGAAAAAGCTGAACGTGGTACTGCGGAAGTGAAAGGACTGGAAAAACCCGTTGATTTCACCGAACAGAATGTCAGTACTGCAGCTGTTACCGAGCCGACCACGCCGACAGTTGCCGAACCCGCGGTTCAGGCTGAAACACCGGTGAATTCGGGCGTTGAGACTGAGGCCGAACCTGCGCAGACCTCCTCTGCTGCAGAGCCAACAAATACGACAGACGCTGTGCCCGGCGCCACACCAGCGCAAAGCCAAACGGAGTCAGAAGACCTGGCCGCCGAAATCAGTGCCGACAGTACAACACCAGCTACTGTGTTGCCGGCAGAAGCGAATGTCGAAGCGGAAATGGCCGCAGAGACAGTCGTTGCTGCAGCACCAAAGCCGGCCGTCAGTGAGCCGGTGGAAGATTTAGCTGCGGAAGCATCACAAGAACTGCGAGGCGTCACGCCAACCACCAGCAAACCAACCGGTGGTTATCGTTATTCCGAGTCTGAGTTGTTGTCGTTGTCAGGTGCGCAGTTTGCGCTGCAGCTGGTGGTGTTTTCCAATGACTCGGCGTTACAGAGTTTCCGTCAGACCTATGGCAACCTGCAAACTTATACTTATGAACGCAACAAAGATGGCAAACGTCAGTTAGTAGTGGTGATGGCGCCATTTACAGACGCAGCAGCTGCCAAGAAGCAAGCGACGCAGTTGCCGGCACCGTTGCAGCAAGGCTTTGCCAAGCCGCTCAGTGATATCCATAGTGAAATCAGTACTAACTAGTGGGTAGCTGCGTTGACTAAAGCTGTAAAAATCGTCAAACAACGCGCTTTCCTGAAATGGGCTGGCGGCAAATACAATCTGGCGGAAGCTATCCGTCAGCATTTGCCGGAAGGTGACTTGCTGGTCGAGCCGTTTGTTGGTGCTGGTTCTGTATTTCTTAATACCGACTATCCGGCTTATTTACTCAATGATATCAACGCCGATCTGATTGGTTTATACCGGTTGTTGCAAACCAAGCCAGATATGCTGATCCGGGCTGCCCAGCAGTTTTTCAGCGCTCAAAATAACGACAAAGAACGTTATCTGCAGTTGCGTCAGCAGTTTAATCAAAGTAGCGATCCGCTGGAGCGTTCACTGCTGTTTTTGTACCTGAACCGGCATTGTTTTAATGGCCTTTGCCGCTACAATCAGTCCGGTTTGTTTAACGTGCCTTTTGGTAAATACAAAAAGCCGTATTTTCCCGAAGCAGAACTATGGCGTTTTGCCGAAAAGGCGCAAAAAGCTGAATTTACCTGCCTGAGTTATCCTGAGCTGTTTGCGCGTCTGCCAAAGCCGCCGACGGTGATTTATTGCGACCCGCCTTATGTGCCGTTATCTAAAACGGCCAGTTTTACGTCTTATGCCAAAAACAGCTTCACCTTTGATGATCAGGCTGAACTGGCGAATCTGGCTGAAGCTGCGCAGGCTGCAGGCCATACTGTGGTGATTAGTAATCATGACACGCCGCTGACCAGAAAAATCTATGCCGGCGCTGAGCTTGATTCAATTCAGGTTGGCCGTTCAATCAGCCAGAAGGGCAGTAGTCGCGGTAAAGTCGCAGAATTGTTTGCCATCTATCGGCAGAAGTGACAGCTTACGCCAACACGATCCGCACTATCAGCACCAGACCCAGCACAAAAAGAAATGTCACCACCACGCCCGCAATTATGTAGGGCAGGGGGCTTTGGGTTTGGAAGTCTTGTTGGCGTTGTTGTTCGGATTGCACGCCGACAAAGGCGCCGAATACCGCTTTGAGGATTTGTCTGAGTCCGGGCTTCTGGCCTGTCATCAGTCTGGAGCCCTGCTATTTATTTTCTTGCTGGCTGTGCAGCCGGTTCAGCAATTCCAGTAAATCAATGAAATGGAACTGTGTTGAGCGGCTTTGGCCCTGCGCCCAGCCTAACCAGCTTTGTTTCGGGGTATGGGTACATTGCAGTTGTAAACTTTCGATGCCTGAATCAGTCACGATACGCTGCTGCTGACAGCTGGCCACCACGGTATCAGTTCCGGTCCACTGCGAAGCGGCAAAAGCGATTGCCAATGGCAACAGCAATAATGCAGATTTCACGAGCGTTTTTTGTTTCATCACTTCATCCATGCTAGGTTATCCGGTCAATTTTACGCCAGTGCACATTTTGTCGCAAGAAAAAACCGGCAGTCAAAAGGCTGCCGGTTTGGGCGTGGACAAAGGCTGTTTTTTATTATGATGTTTTATCTTTCTGCGATCAGAAAGTCTTGCTCAAACTCAGTACTAAACGGCCATCACACAGATTGCAGCCCGCACTGCCTTCGATATTGGTTGACGCAAATTTCAGCTGAACCGCTGAACCTAAAACGGTCGTGCCTAACCCGACACTCCAGTCGAGATAAGCGTCACCCCGTAGTGGGCCTGCTGCAACAAAAGTATTGTACTGCGCGTTATCGGCAAACTGGTTCTGACCCAAATGTAGTAACAGGCTCAGGCTTTCGTGCAGCACATAAGTGTAATCGGCGGATAAGTAATAGTATTCGTTTACGCCGCTACCGAAATAGTCGTCAGAATAAGCAAAGCCGAGGACTAAATCTTTATAAATCAGCTTTGTGTAGAATTCATTGAAGTTAAACTGGTCAGTTTCGTTGTCGCCGTTTGGATAGCGGTACTGCATGGCGCCGATGTCGATAGTCCAGTCATCGTTCAGCTTACCGGACCAGCCAGCCAGAATGTCCAGTTCCATCGAACCATTACCAAATTTGATGTTGGAGCCCCAGGTCGACAGATAAAAACCAGAGTCGGCAGTGACGGTGAAACCACCCTGTAACGCCATTCCTTCGTTGGTCTGAGAGATGCCACGGAACAAATAATCGGACACATAACCGACGTTACCGGTCAGAGCGACCGCTTGCGCCGAACCTGCAAAACAGCTGGCGACTAATAATGCGATAGCGCCCAGTTTTTTTCCCTGCATCAACGAACTTGTTGTTTTAATTGCCATTGTTTTCATTTGCTTTGCCCTTATCTTTGATGGTCGCAAAATATAATTCCATTTTTGTGCCATCAGTAAAAATCATTACATTTCAACAGGATAGGCTTTTTTGCTGCATTCTGCCAGCAGTCGGTGAGCAATAATGGTGCAGCCTTGCTTGTTTTTTGGGCGCTTGGGCTGCCGCTGTAGCGGTAAAGCGGCTGCGCTGTAAAGTGAAATCGGCTACAGTGACGGTTTTGTGGCAGGCCCAGTGGCTTTGCCAGGAGCGTTGTGGCAGAGGAGAGACAAATGTTACCGTTTTGGATTGCACCTTCGATTTTATCGGCAGACTTAGCCCGTCTTGGTGATGATGTGGCCCGGGTGCTGGCTGCCGGCGCCGATGTCGTGCACTTTGATGTGATGGATAACCACTATGTGCCGAATCTGACGTTTGGCCCGATGTTATGTCAGGCGTTGCGCAATTATGGCATCACAGCCCCGATTGACGTGCATCTGATGGTGGAGCCGGTCGACAGTCTGGTACCGCAATTTGCCAAAGCCGGCGCGTCCATCATTACCTTCCATCCGGAAGCTTCCCGCCATGTCGACCGGACTTTGCAACTGATCAAAGACGAAGGCTGTCAGGCCGGCTTAGTTTTTAATCCGGCGACGCCATTGAGCTATCTCGATTATGTGCTGGATAAAGTCGATGTCGTACTGCTGATGTCGGTCAACCCCGGTTTTGGCGGTCAAAGTTTTATTCCGGCGACGTTAGACAAGCTGCGCCAGGCGCGACAGATCATCGATCAGAGCGGCCGCCAAATCCGGCTGGAAGTGGATGGTGGTGTCAAAGCTGACAATATTGCCGCTATTGCGGCGGCTGGCGCTGATATGTTTGTTGCTGGTTCGGCGATTTTCAGCCAGCCAGATTATCAGCAAGTCATTGCTACAATGCGCGCTGAACTGGCCACAGTGCGGCCGCAGTCATGAGACCGCTCGCAAGGCGTGGCAAAGCCGGTTGAAGCGGTTATAATCGGCGCAATTTTTTGTTCAGACTGCCGGGCAGTCCACACACAGGATCTCAGATTTCATGCAGAAGACTTCGGCCAAACCTATTGTTTTATCCGGCGCTCAGCCGTCCGGTCAGCTGACTATCGGCAATTATCTTGGCGCTTTGCGCCAATGGGACCGGATGCAGGACGACTATGATTGTCTGTATTGCATCGTTGATTTACATGCAATCACGGTCCGGCAGGAGCCCGCTGCACTGCGCAGTGCATCGCTGGACTCCTTAGCTTTATATCTGGCCTGTGGCATAGATCCGAAACGTTCAGCGGTGTTTATGCAATCGCATGTGCCGGAGCATAGCCAGTTGGCCTGGGTACTGAATTGTTACACCCAGTTTGGTGAACTGAGCCGGATGACGCAATTTAAAGACAAATCAGAACGCCATAACAACAATGTCAACGCGGGTCTCTTTACCTATCCGGTGCTGATGGCCGCCGACATTCTGCTGTATCAGGCTAACCAAGTGCCAGTCGGCCATGACCAGAAGCAACATCTGGAACTGGCGCGTGATGTGGGGATGCGCTTTAACGCTCTGCATGGCGACATTTTTACTGTACCAGAACCTTATATTCCGCCGGTCGCTGCGCGCGTGATGAGCCTGCAGGAACCGACCAAGAAGATGTCAAAATCGGATGAAAATCCGTGGAACTTCGTCGGTTTACTGGAAGATCCAAAGATGATCAGCAAAAAGTTCAAGAAGGCGATGACTGATTCGGAAGACCCGCCACGGGTGTATTTTGATATCGACAACAAACCTGGCGTTGCCAACCTGCTGAGTATTTTATCCGGTGTCACTAATAAACCGGTTGAAGCGCTGGTCAATGAATACGAAGGCAAAATGTATGGCCACCTCAAAGGCGATGTAGCGGATGCGGTCATTGCATTGCTGGAACCGGTGCAGCAGCGTTTCCACGAACTGCGCAACGACCAGGCCACTTTAACGCAAGTGATGCAGGCTGGTGCGGCTGAGGCGCGGCGTCGTGCTGCTGCGACGCTGTCGAAGGTCAATGAAGCCGTCGGTTTTGTGCTGCCTTAATCGCTAAGATGAAAAACACAAAAGCCCCGCTCGCGGGGCTTTTGTATTTCTGTACTAAGTCAGGTTGCTTACAAATAGGCTTTGCTAAAAGCTTCTTTAGATTCTTTGATATAAGCCCGGGCTTTTTTCGCGTGATTCTCCCAGGCGGCTTTGTCGGCGCTGTCACTGAACGGGTTTTGTTCCGGCGCAATAGAGCGGTCAAAGCGATCGTAAAAGGTCAGGGCTGCGGCCGTGACCTGATTAAAGCGCTCTTTGTATTCCTGTACACTTTCCAGCTGTTCTGAAGTTTTCAGCAGATACTGCACCAGTTCAGTATTTTGCTCGCGGTCGTGCAGTTGCTGCGCATGATTGGCGACATTCCCTGCAATTTCGCTGCCGATGGCCGCACGAATGCTATCTTCTTTACTCATCACCCGGCCAAAATTTTCCTGAGTACGGGCTAGGCCAGCATGCTGAATATATCCACGCAGCTGTTTGTCCAAATCCTTGCGGTAGCTTTCTACCAGCTTTTGCATAGCGCCAAGCTCATTATCCAACGCATTAACCTGCTGGAGTTCTTTTTCCAGTTCGTTGAGGAAGCGCTCGGCGTTTTCGTAAATTTTCAGGCCGTTTTGTTCGGCGAATTTGCGGTCTTTACGGCTTAAATCAGCGTTTTCATAGTTGGACTTGTCAAAAGCTGCCGCCAGAAAAGATTTAAAGGGTTCGGCAAATGCGGCATAAGCACCACCGGTCACCACACTCAGGGTCGCGGTTGCGAGGTCGCCAAAGGGTTTCACCATCGAAGTCAGCCGTGCCTGCTGCAACGGTGACGACACGCGTTTGGTGTCACTGATAATGTTGCGAAACGAGGCGTACGCCATCGGATTGGACATCTTGTTGCGTTCAGAGCTGGCCAGCACCAGCGTGATACTGGCGTAAATTGCATTGGCGTATTCCAGATACTGGCGCTGCGTCTCGAGCTGTGCGGCGTAATTCTGCCCTAAGCTTTTAAACTGTTCTGCCTGCAATTCCGGGTTTTTATTTTGCTTCAGCCGGTCGAGAATGCCACTCACAATCCGCTGTTCGTTTTTCTGCAGCGCCACATCGAGCCCAATTCGTTCAATGCTGACATCATCCAGCGCGATACCGCCATTGCTGCTTTCAATGTCTAAGCGGATAAACTTACGCCCCGGGTCGTCAATCGAAATGCGGTGCGCCAGATAGTCTGCGCTGCTGGCCGACATTTCTATCAGACCAATCTGTTGCCAGGGCGCGTCGGCTTTTAACGAGGCGGAGCTTAAGATATTGATGCGATAACTGGTATAAGCATTTTCTGGTTTGACCCAAAATTCCAGCATGCCAGGTTCAGCCACCAGTGCAGGTGTCACCAGACTGGCGCTGCCGCGGCTGCAAAACAGCGCCTGTTGCCCGCTGCGGGCCAGTTCATGCTGCAACTGACAGCCATTTAAGATATTCCAGCTGCTGTTACCTTCAAAATCGGCTTTAAACACCGGCTGCGCCAATGCACTGCCGGCGAATGCCACAAAACTCAGGAACAGGGGGAGTACACGCATATCATCCTCAATCAGGCCAATGGGTGGCGTCAAGCTGCAGGCTGCCAGCTGCAGACTGTACCAAAGCTGAATCAAAGCAGCCAGAAGCGCTTGCTGCGTGCAGGCCTTGGTATGGTCAGAAAGGCTGCGCTGACCTCTGGCACCTGCGTTGACATCAGCCGGCGAACCCGATAGAACAGAGTGATAAAAATCAAACAAAAACAAAAACTTCAGACGGGGATACAGATGACAACACCAATTGCGCCACAAGGCTGGCCACAGCGCTTACTGTGGCTCGGTATTGCCATCACCGGGGCTGCCGCCGCCGGTGGTATTGCGCTGAACCGCGGCGAATCTATTAATGCGATTTGGTTCATCGTCGCGGCTGTTTGTACATATCTGATTGGTTACCGCTTTTACAGTGCCTGGGTAGCCGCCAGGGTGCTGATGCTGGATGAAACCCGCGCCACGCCGGCCGAGCGTCTTGCCGATGGCCGCGATTATGTGCCGACCAACCGCTGGGTGGTGTTTGGTCACCATTTTGCGGCTATTGCCGGCCCCGGCCCTTTGATTGGGCCTACTTTGGCGGCGCAGTTTGGTTATTTGCCGGGTACGCTGTGGATTTTGGTTGGTAGCGTGCTCGCGGGCTGTGTGCAGGATATGGTGATCCTGTTTTGTTCGATGCGCCGCGATGGCCGCAGTCTTGGCCAGATGGCGCGTGACGAATTAGGCCCGGTTGGTGGTTTTGCTGCCTTGCTGGCTACCTTCCTGATTATGATCATCCTGATTGCGGTGCTGGGTCTGGTGGTTGTGAATGCCATGAAGCATTCGCCCTGGGCAACTTCTACCGTAGCGGCCACTATTCCGATCGCGGTGTTTATCGGCCTTTATATGCGTTATTTGCGACCAGGGCGGGTACTGGAAGGCTCGTTACTGGGGGTAGTGTTATTGCTGTTATCAGTTGGTGCTGGCGGTTGGGTTGACCAACAGCCCGGCTTGCGGGAATGGTTTAATCATCCGGGTTTACCGCTGGCGTTTGCGGTCATTGGTTATGGTTTGTTAGCGGCAATTTTACCGGTCTGGCTATTGCTGGCGCCACGCGATTATCTGTCGACTTTTATGAAGCTTGGCACTGTGATTTTGCTGGCGGTGGCCATTGTGATTCTGCAGCCGGAAATTAAAATGCCAGCGCTGACGCAGTTTATTGATGGCACCGGTCCTATCTTTGCCGGCAGCCTGTTTCCTTTTGTATTTATCACCATCGCCTGCGGCGCGATTTCTGGCTTCCACTCGCTGATTTCCAGCGGTACCACGCCAAAACTGCTGGAAAATGAACGGGATATCCGCATGGTAGGTTACGGTGGTATGGCGCTGGAATCCTTTGTCGCAATCATGGCGTTGATTGCTGCTTGTGTACTGGAGCCCGGCGTTTATTTTGCAATTAACAGCCCGGCTGGCATTGTTGGCGCGACGCCGGAAGCGGCAGTTGCGACCATCAGCAGCTGGGGGTTCCCGGTGACTGTAGAGCAAATGAATCAGCTGGCTGCAACTATGGGCGAAGCCACTTTATTTGCCCGCACCGGCGGCGCCCCTTCGCTGGCGGTCGGGATGGCCAGTATCTTCGCTTCAGCTTTTGGTGAGCATTTACTCGCCATGTGGTACCACTTCGCCATTATGTTTGAGGCGGTCTTTATCCTGACGACGCTGGACGCCGGCACCCGCGTTGGCCGTTTTATGCTGCAGGATATGTTGGGGAATTTCTCGCCCAGGCTCGGCCAAACCAGCTGGTATCCGTCTGTGGTGCTGACATCCTCGCTGGTCGTCGCCGGCTGGGGGTATTTCCTTTATATCGGTGTGATAGACCCGAACGGCGGCGTGAATATTCTCTGGCCGTTATTTGGCATTTCCAATCAGCTGCTGGCCGCGATTGCGCTGACAGTTGCGACCTCTATCCTGATTAAAACTGGTCGGGTGAAGTCTCTGTGGGTGACCGCGTTGCCGCTGTGTTGGTTGCTGATTCTGACGACCACAGCAGTGTATGAAAAAATCAGCAGCGCCGACCCGCGTATCGGCTTCTTTGCTGCCGCCAATGATTTGCAACACAAGCTCGACGCCGGGTTGTTAGCGCCAGAAAAGGCTGCAGTGGCACCCCAGCTGATTTTTAATCAGCAGCTGGATGCCTGGCTTGCGATGTTGTTTGTAGTGCTGTTGTATCTGGTGGTGGGCGATATGCTCAGAATGGCCTGGCGGCGCCAGCGTGGGCTTCCCATTTTGTCTTCATCGGAAACGCCATACGTGGCTCGTCAGCACCTTCAGGTCAGGCAGGAATGAGTCTATGAAACCATTTATCAAAAAATGCTGGGCACTGCTGCGGCAGTTGTCTGGCGATGATGCCTACGAGCGTTATTTACGTCATCAGGCGCGGGCGCATCCGGGCGAGGAGCCGCTGGATCGCAAAAGTTTTTTCCAGCGCGAGCAGGAGCGTAAATGGAATGGCGTGAAAAGGTGTTGCTGAAATAAGACTTGATGAAGTGGTGGCCCCAGCTGGGCGGAAATCGCTGTAGGCAAAGCATAGCTTTGCGGCGGATGGAGCGCCAAACAGCGATAGCTGTGAAGGCCGGAATAGTCCGCTGTGGGTTACCACGAATAAAGTGAAGCTTGATAAAATGGTGGCCCCACCTGGACTTGAACCAGGGACCAATCGATTATGAGTCGACGGTATATTGCATTTTCCTGTATTGCTTTGCATATCAAAACCAATTAAAAACATGCGCTTAGCTTAAAACCCCTTTGCTGGCGGGTTGTTCTGAATTGATGTATATTGATACAATTCCGATCCGCAGCCGATCCGCAGAACGATCCGCAGCCTTAAATAGCAAAAAGCCCCGCAGGTGCGCCAACACCTAACAGGGCCAACCAAGAGAACCAAAGGGGGTTCAAATGGCTAAATCAGATTCTACCACCATTCCCAAAACCGCCAGCAACAAAGTGAATTTTACCGCTGGCCGTGTTACCGCCTTCAAATGCACAGAAGGGAAAAAAGACTCTTTTTTATGGGATGAAAAACAGCCGGGGTTAGGGCTCAGGGCTTTTGCTTCAGGCAAGAAAACTTATATTTACCAAGTATGGGTGAACGGCAGAACACAACGGGCTGTAATTGGCCCCGTTGAAAATTTTGATATAGATGAGGCCAGAGCCGAAGCATCTAAGCTAGGAGCACTTGCCAGCCAGAACATAAGCCCGGCCAAAGTAAAACGAGAAAAGGCCGCCGCTGAACTAGCAGAAGAAAAGGAAGTAAAGCGGGGCTTAGTTACATTCGGCACGGTATGGGCTGAATATGTGGAAGCCAACAAAAGCGACTGGGGGCAAAAGCATTACCGCGATCACCTTAATTTTGTGCAAGAGCCGGGTTTAACTTGTGACCGTGGCCGCCGTGTAACTAAAGCTGGCTGCTTATATCCATTGGTTGGCGTAAAGCTGGGAGAGTTAACCGCCGCAGTTATTAAACGCTGGCTCGACAATGAAAACAAAACCCGTCCGGGCGTGGCAGCACAAAGCTACCGATTGCTGTTTGCCTGTTTAAGCTGGTGCAATGAGCAGCCAGACTATGCCGGGCTGATTGATGTTGTGGCGCTGAAAAGCAAAGCCGTTAAAAAGACCGTTACCAAGTTAAAGCCCCGCGATGATGTATTACAGCGCGAACAGTTACCCACCTTTTTTGCTGAACTGCTGAAAATATCAAACCCCGTTATTGCCGCTTATGTGCAAACCCTGCTGCTAACAGGAGCTCGGCGCAATGAGCTGATGGGCCTGCAATGGTCTGATGTTGATTTTAAATGGCAAAGCATGACCATACGCGATAAAGCTACTAGTAAAGGCAGTGTAGCGGGTGTACGTGTTATACCGTTAACGCCGTATGTTGCCAGCTTGCTGAATCAACTACCCCGCCGCAATCAGTGGGTGTTCTCAAGCCCGTCTGGTAAAGATGGTAGGCTGGTAGATCCCCGCAAGAGCTTTGACCCGGCAGTTATCGCAGCTGGCATTGAAGGCTTAACTTTACACGGCTTACGTCGCAGCTTTGCCACCCTATCTGAATGGGTAGAAGTACCCGCCGGGGTAGTGGCTCAAATTATGGGGCATAAACCCAGTGCCACCGCTGAAAAGCATTACAAGCAAAGGCCGCTGGACTTGCTCAGGGTATGGCATGAACGAATAGAAGTGTGGTTTTTAGAGCAAGCCGGAATAATCGCACCAGTGACCGCAGAGAAGCGTTTAACAGTGGTTAAGGGGATAGTATGACCGATCAAGAAGCCAGAATATCGATTCCAACTGTTGAACCTGAGTTATATAGCTTAATAACTGAATATGACCTCAGGATTTGCCCGTTCGATTTGGTTGATAAAACTGATGACTTTACTGAACGACTAAAAAAAGCATTGTTAGTTGGGCGATTGGAGATTGCGGAAGGTTACCAAACAGAGCCGCCAGCACTTGCAATGCTTAGTGACGATGCTGACATTATCCTTAGGCGAGGTGATTTTGATTACATTACTCGCGCGTCTTCGGCTTTGTGGGAAATTAAGCAGATTATCGACAGGCAGCAAAATGAACGTTTTACGTTTAATGAGATTGCCACAATTCTCGCGGAAGAAAGTGGTGGCAATGTTGATTACATCCGCAATCAGCAATTAAAAGCGTTTGAGGATGGCCGCTTGGTTTTCTTTCGTGATGGTTCGCCAGTAGATCCGGAAACATTCAATCACCCAATGGGGGCGTTTGCCTTTGATGACGAATATTCAACCCCTGAAAGAATTAATGACTGGCTGAGAAGTTGGGGCGCTGAGTACAGATTTCCCAGCAAGAGCGAAGTACCGCAGGAAAATCCAAAACAAAAGGGGTTAATGCAAGAGGACGCGATTATTAACTGGCTAAAGTTGAACGCTCACGATCCGCTGGCGTTGCCTATAAACCCGTTGGGCAAGGCCGGAGTTAAGAGCGATTGCAAGAAGTATCATTTAGCGAACCATAGCAAACTGTTTATGTCTAAGGGCGCTTTTGATAGCGCATGGAAAAAACTCAAAAGCCAGAAGCGTATAATCGACCGTAAACCATAAAGAGTCTGGTGTCGGGTATGGGATAAATTCCCATACCCCCCCAGTTGAAGCTCCCATACCTGCTAGGCCCAAACTATTGATGAATGTTAATCAATACAGGGCACTAATATGTACACCATTACAACACAGCACCACCTGACCACAGAACAATTCGCAGAGCTTCTTCATGGCTCGCCTAGCACGATCAGACGCCGCCTTTGCACCACTGGCAGCTTCTACGGCATTAAACCCGTAAAACTTCCTTCTGGTCGGCTTCTATGGCCTGCTGGCGCTGTTCAAGCTTTCTTGACTGGCAAGGGGGCTTAATCATGGCTAAGAATCGCTTAAACAATTCAACAGCGTCACAGCGCGTTGCACTTCTGGAACACCTCAAAAAATACGGCTCTATCACAACTCTGCAAGCTCGGCAGGTGTTAGGCGTAATGTCACCGGCACCCAGAATAAAAGAGCTTAGAGAGGCTGGTTATTCAATCATAACCGAAAGGGTATTAGACGCCGATTCTACGGGCAGGAAGCACAGGCAGGGTTTGTACGTTTTGTGCGTTGCCGCAAAAGAAAACGCCCAGCAATAAGGCCGGGCGCAGTGTCTATTTGCTGGTGGCTTAAAGTTTGACGGCTTAGTCACCAGCCAGCAAAGGCTAACCAATTATGTGCAAACTATCCAGTTTTATCGCTGAACACGCACCATTTTTAACTGCTGATTATTTGGCGGTTTTGTCTAATAAAAAATTTGGCGGTTTTCTCTTGGCGGTTTTGACAGATGAAAACTTGCTAAGGCTATTCTACTGCATGGCTTTGGCCGTTTCCGGTTTATGGCAAAACGAGCGGTTTTTTATATTATCCCTAATTAAAAGGTACTGCTTTTATGAAAACTAGAAGCAGTAAAAATATTTCAGGTCGAAAACATATCACTAAAAAAAATTATGTTATTCACCGTCGCGAAAAAGTGCCGATAATAAACGAGCCGGGCTATTCTGGCGTTTACACCTACATGGCTAAAAAATGCTTTGAGCAATTCGATCTGGGGTTGGACCGTTGGAAGCGGCAATTATTTATTCGTTTTGACCTCGAACCTGGCGCATCAAGCGAAACAAATGAAGTAATGACCAGACTGCTTAAACGAGTGCGTTATCAGTTTGGTGCGATTGGGTTAACTGAGTTTGGTTATTTATGGTGCAGGGAGCAAGGCAAAGGAGAGGCAGAACACTATCACCTAACTATCTGGGTTGATGGTGACAAGTACCGGGCATCGAACAGCTTAACGCCGATTATCGAAACAAGCTGGGAGAATATCGGTGGAGTGAGCAAAGCTCGTAGATGTAGGTATCACTTTGTCTATGATGATGAAACGCGGCTTAATGCGTTGCGCTGGCTTTCGTACCTATGCAAAGCCAAAGGTAAGGGCATGAAAGAAACGCAGACCAAAGACTATGGCATGAGCCGTTTAAAGCCATTACCGTAAAGTCATTATCAAATTCTATTTCACAGCATGACACCTTGTCTTAAGCGCCCGGTATCGGGCCTTATCAATTTCTAGCCCTTGAATTACAACAAGGTTACACCAAGGATTTTAGGTCAAGACTAGGGCAAGATCAGGGCAAGGTTAGGGCAAGGTTGTAAAGACTACCGCTAGATTCAAACTCGCCTTTTCTGCTCATAATTCTAATTGTTGCTTTTGGCTTTTAACCGTGATTAATTAAATCCATAAAATAGGGAAAAAGACTACGGGCAATATGCTCGTAGATGCAGGCAATTGGCGATAACACGCTGGCAGATGCCATCTTAGACAGGCTAATGCACAACGCTCACAGACTAAAATTAAAGGGAGAATCGATGCGAAAAGTCACATCAGAGTTGACTGAAAATGAACACCTAGGTTAAAAGAGAACTGAGCCCAATGCG
>SSFI01000013.1 GCA_008015325.1 Rheinheimera sp. | reverse complement strand
CCCGCGCTCACTCTTGATCGCTCACTCCGCGGCTGCCGGGTTTGTTGAAAATTGGGGATGGCGGCTTTTGGCGACAAGCAGTTTTATCGCGGCGTAACAGCAGCTTTGAGCGAAAAGCGGACTTTTCTGCATGTACTATCT
The DNA here is from genome assembly GCA_008015325.1 of Rheinheimera sp. Lineage (GTDB taxonomy): Bacteria > Pseudomonadota > Gammaproteobacteria > Enterobacterales > Alteromonadaceae > Pararheinheimera. The sequence continues at coordinate 41,283 of SSFI01000013.1, read as the reverse complement.
CGATATTTATAGTTCGCCGAATAAGCGTTCCTGCTTTACGCCTAAGTATGAAACTTACAGCACGCTAATTATTATCAGGCACTGACTGAGTTTAGAGACAAGCGGAAGCTACGAACTGTTAATCAAGTACGACCACTATTTTACCAATCTGCTGATTTGACTCCAGATAGTGATGCGCTGCTACTATCTCTTCAAATTTAAAGCTTCGATCAATGACAGGCTTGAGTGTTCCCTCGGATAAACCCGAGTGGATAAATTGCTTTGCTCTGCGAAAACGCTCGATGTCTTTTATAACTTCAGTAAACACATACCCCCTAACGGTCAGACTTTTACGAAGTGCTATTTTTAAGGGAAAAGGCGTTGTTTCGGGACTTAATGCTCCGTGTACTATTATTGTTCCTTCAGGGCTCATTGCTTCAGCAATTTCAGCTATCTGCGGCCCACCGACCGCATCAAATGCGATTTTTAAATTGTTTGCTCCCAAGATACTTCTCAAGCTATCCAGTAGCGGTTCTTCTTGGGTTGCAATCACATGGGCCGCGCCAGCCTTGAGCACAGCAGCCTTTTTAGCTCCTGTTAGAGTTGTAGCGATAGGGATACCTCCCAGAGCATTCACAATTTGAATCGCTGCCAATCCAACACTGCTCGATGCGGCGGTTATCAGTACTGCATCGCCTTTTTGCACGTGAGCAATTTCGACCAAAGCGCCATAAACTGTCAGGTACTGCATCCAAGCTGCTGCGCCTTCAGCAAGGTCCATCCGACAGCTGATCATTGCGCTGCCCATGCTCAAACAGGACTTGCAGCGGCCTTTGTTGGAGCAATCGCCTCATCCTTTGTTACGGCAATTGTCCGACCTTTCTTTACTGGACGGCATCGAGACGTTGAGCATGCAGCTGCCGCAGCATTCGAGAGTATTAAGTGATGAATGGACGCTGATTTGCTGGCGCGCGAGCAGTGGTTATCCGAACATCGATGACCTACAAAGTTTGTTGTTTATCCTAATTCAATCACCGCCTGAAGCTGAACAGTTCCCGGATTACCACAAAGCGCCTTATCCGTTTTTATTTGGCGATAGTGACTTTGATGCTGAAGAAGCCAGAAAGCAATTGCTTGATATGCCTTATTGCCATGCCGGTAGTGACCGCATTCGGCAGAAAATACAACAGCGTGATTATATGGTTTGGTGGTGTCAGCGACTTCTTGATGTGTCTGAGCCTGTCGCGGGCTGAGTCAGATACATGGGAGTAGCAACGTCAGCTTTCAGTGAAGCGCCGATCTAATCGAATCTCAGGCAATGACCGCTTATGGCACAAAGTGACGATTCAAATGAGCTATTAAAACGGCTGGATGATTACTAAAGCAGACCCTCTGCGGCAGGGATGCCGCAGAGGAGCCTACAGGGATTGTATTCATGGCGTGTCTGCGTTGTAATCGTCCGTGCTGTTTGCCACAGTCCTCTGTTTGACTCACGTGCGCAAAGTGCCCGCCAACAGGCTTCACCTGACGCAATCCCGCCTACAACGTCCAACTACAACCTTTCAACGCCCAAATCTGAAAAATCAGGCTGATTTCTAAACAAAACTCGTTACAATGAGGAGCAATTTTGTTTTTCATCAGGGATAAGATGCACGTCGTAATCGGGAATAGTACCGCAGTACAGGCCTTTCAGGCCGGGGTTCAGGCAGTCACCGCTGCGTTAAAAGACCTGCCCACTCAGCTCACACCAAGGCTGGCTTTGGCCTTTTGCAGTGGCGACTTAGATGCTCATGGTTTTTATGCCGGCATCCGGCAATTGCTCGGCGACTGGGTGCCGGTCGTTGGCGGTTCTGCTATGGGGCTGTGCTGGGCACAGCAATGTGTCACTGAGGGCCCTTGTGCCGCCGTGGTCATTCTGGCCGGTGACGACTGGGAATGGCAGCTGGCAACCAGTCAGGACATTTACCGTGACCCGCATTTATCTGGCGAAGTACTGGCCGGTCAGTTACCAAGCCTGCCCGACAGCCGTTGCCTGTTAGTGTTATTCGACTCCATCCGTTTTGCCGCCACAGCGCAGAATCCGCCCGTATTGGTACCCTCCGGCCCGATGATTTCCGGGGTCCATCATCCGCGTTTAAAACATTTACCATTATTTGGCGCCGGTTTAATTGGTGATCCGCAGTTTAACCTGACCTGGCAGTTCAGCGGTGACGGTGTCAGCCGCCATAGTGCCAGCGCGCTGCAACTGGCCGGGCAATTTCAGGTCGCCAGCTGCATCATGCATGGCTGTGTGCCTCTGTCCAACCGGCATTTTACTGTGACCGATGTGTTTGGCCAGTACCTCTACCAGCTGGACAATGAGCCGATAGTGCCGCTGCTTGACCGCCTGACCGGCAGCCAGGAATGGCGGCATTTAAAACATAGCCCGAGCGGTGCGCCATTACCGGTGACCACGCTGGCACTGGCACGGCCGCTTGGCGATGACAGCGACGAGCAACAGCTGGTGACCCGGTTAATGACCGGCGTGATGCCGGGCGACGACGCGGTGATGTTATTTGAAGCCGATTTCATCAAAGGCCAGCAAGTGATGCTGATGCGCCGCGATCCGCAGTTGATGCTGCAATCCGCCCGTGACAACACCACACGTTTGCTGGCGCAAATTAAAGAAAACGGGCAACAAGGCCGGCTGGCACTGTATTTTGATTGTGGTGGCCGCATGTCGGCTATAAGCGGCAGTGACGGCGAAGAAGCAGAAATCGTGCGGGATTTATGTGTTGGCGCCGGCATTCCGTTTTTAGCCATTTATACCGGTGTCGAGATCGCACCGCTGCAAGGCGCCAGCTATGGTCTGGACTGGAGCGGCGTTTTAGTGATCCTGACGCAATAACACAAAAGACGGCCGCAGCCGTCTTTGACACGCTTTATTCAGACCTCAGTCTTTGCGTTTATTTTTTATTTTTTGCTGGTTCTCTTCACACAGACCAATTAACGGCAGCTGCCGCAGGATTTGCATTTCCGGGTCGATTTGCAATTGATCTGAGGCTTTAAGCACCACAGCACCTTTGCTGAAATCCAGCACGGTCGGCTGACCATTTAATACCACCGGCACCGGCATCGGGAAAGGTTTATTCGCCGGCACTTTCCAGCTCAGCGTGCGGACATCACCGGCCGTGCTGTCAACCAGTTCCGGCAGGGCCGCCTGATACAGATAAACATCAAACAGCCACTGATAATCTTTGCCGGTTAAGCGGTTCACAATAGCGATAAAGTCTTCAGTGGTGCGGTATTTCGGCGTGATGGGATATTGGATAGCCGCGGTATCGGCGGTGCCGTACAGCAGTTCGCGGGTGGCCTGCCAGAACACGGCATCGCCAATCAGATAACGTAAAGTGTGCAGCGTCCAGCCGCCTTTGCCGTAAATATCTGAATTAAAAGCCTGATCCGAAGTGACTGTGCCGGTACGCACCACAGGGTCGCAGTTCACCAGCCCTAAGTAAGATTTATACAGCTGATAATGGTAAGCGGCGATACCGAGTTTATCTTTGGCATAAGCCGGCTGCATATACAGGCCAAAACCTTCGTGGATCCAAGCGTGGTTCAGCGTTTGATGCGTGACTAAATTGCCAAACCATTCGTGCGCCAGTTCATGCTGCGCCAGCCAGTCGTAGCCGTTGTCGTCGCGTTTATAACCTTTGCCATACGCGTTGACGGTCTGGTGTTCCATGCCAAGGTGTGGCGTTTCGACAAATCCCAGTTTCTGGTCGCCCCAGGGATATGGGCCAAGTACGCGCTCATACCACTGCACCTGTTGCAGAACATCCTGCTGCCATAAGATGTTTGCTTTTTCCGCGTTCTCGGGCAAGGCCCAGAACTCCACCGGAACTTTTGTACCGTTGACGCTGGTATAACTGTGCTGAATCCGCTGATAAGGCCCGATATTGAGCGCGATATTGTAGTCGCTGGCCGGCACTGACAAGAGCCAGTCAAACTGCTGCTTGTCTTTACCCACCGGCGTGACTTGCTGCAATACGCCATTGGTAACCGCCGACAGACCATTGGGCACCGTCAGCCGGATGCGCATTGAATCGGCTTTGTCAGCAAAATGGTCTTTACAGGGCCAGAACAAATCACAGCCCTCGCCTTGCACTGCAGTGGCTATCCAGGGTTTGCCGTCCGGCGTTTTGGCCCAGACAGTGCCGCCAGCCCATGGTGCGTTTTTCGCCACATGCGGCTTGCCGGCATAAAACACCGCCACGTCCACCGCGCTGCCAGCCGCTTGCTGGCCGCCCAACTCAATGGTCAGCACCCCGCCCTTACGCTGATAAGTGGCGGTTTTACCGCCGACTTCAATCTTGTCGATAGCGAAGCGGCTGTCGAGTTTCAGTTCCACTTGCGCACTCGGCGCCAGCAAGACAAAACCGGTACGGCCGACACCACTGATACTTTGGTTAGCCGGGTCAATCTCCAAAGTTAAATCATAGTTTTTAACGTCGGCAGCCTGCGCTACAGCTGACAACGGCTGACCGGTATCGCCAATCAGCGGGTCCAGTGGTGTAACGGTCGACTGACAGGCGGTCAGGCCAGCCAGCAGCGGCAGCGCCGCCAGACGAAACTCAGAGCCAGACATAAAACGAGGCAGCGTTTTCATTAAAATCAATTCCTTCGGACGACGACTATGGATATTGTTTTCCATAATGCCAGTTGCTGACGGAATGACCAATGCGCGGCACTGCGGCCTGTCTCCGGCGCCGGGGCTTTGGTCGCGGTGATCTGGTAATCCGCTGAGCTTCGCAGTAGTTTCGAATTAACTAAACTAACTTCAGTCTTGCTCACGGAGTACACGTCGATGCGTTTAACCCCTTTATCTGTGTTGATCCCGTTGCTGCTATTACCGGCGGCTTACAGCCAGGCTTATGACCGGGTCACTGGCAAAGAATTTGCCAGCCGTTCTGAAGTCATCGCCACTCAGGCGATGGCGGCAACCAGCCAGCCTTTGGCGACGCAAATTGCACTCGATGTCATGAAACAAGGCGGTAATGCCATTGATGCGGCTATTGCCGCTAATGCGGCGTTAGGCCTGATGGAGCCGACCGGTTGTGGCATCGGCGGTGATTTATACGCCATCGTCTGGTCGGCGAAAGACAAAAAGCTGTACGGCCTGAACGCATCAGGCCGCTCGCCAAAAGGTCTGACACTGGAACAATTACAGGCTGAAGTGAAAAAACTCGGCCGCACCGACATCCCGCCACTCGGCATGTTGCCGATCAGCGTGCCGGGCGCGGTCGATGGCTGGTTTAGCCTGCATGATAAATTCGGCAAACTGCCGATGAAAAAAGTACTGGCACCGGCAATCAGCTATGCCGAAAACGGCTTTCCGGTGACTGAGCTTATTTCCTACTACTGGAACGCTTCAGTGCCGAAATTATCCAGCCAACCCGGTGATTTTAAGGGCACGTTTACCATCAATGGCAAAGGCCCACAAACCGGTGATATCTTTAAAAATCCGGCACTGGCGAATACTTATAAACAGCTGGCCAGCGGTGGCCGCGACGCGTTTTATCAAGGCGACATCGCGAAAAAAATCGATGCTTTTATGCAAAAAGAAGGCGGTTATCTGCGCTATGAAGATTTTGCCAGCCACAGCTCGACCTGGGTTGAGCCGGTCTCGGTGAATTATCGCGGTTATGATGTGTGGGAACTGCCACCAAATGGTCAGGGCATTGCGGCACTGCAAATGCTGCAAATTCTGAAAAACTTCGACCTGAAAAGCATGGGTTTTAACAGCCCGGAAAGTTTACATACGCTGATTGAAGCGAAGAAACTGGCGTTTGAAGACCGCGCCAAGTTTTACGCCGATATGGATTTTGCCAAAGTGCCGGTGAAAGAGCTGATCTCCGAAGCTTACGGCCGCGAGCGTGCCAAACTGATTGGGCCCAAAGCGGCGCAGCGCGTTGATGCCGGCAATCCACATCTGTACACCGGCGATACCATTTATCTGACCACGGCCGACAAAGACGGCAACATGGTGTCGTTAATTCAGAGTAATTATCGCGGTATGGGTTCTGGTGTCGTGGTGCCAGGTTTAGGTTTCGGCTTCCAGGACCGTGGCCAGATGTTCTCACTCGACCCGAAACATCACAACGCCTATGCGCCGGGCAAACGTCCGTTCCAGACTATTATTCCGGCTTTTATCACCAAAGATAACCAGCCGTACATGAGCTTTGGCGTGATGGGCGGCGCGATGCAGCCACAAGGTCATGTGCAGATCGTCGTCAATATGCTCGACTACGGCATGAATCTGCAGGAAGCCGGTGATGCCGCCCGCTGGCAGCACCTCGGCAATACCGAACCAACCGACAACGCCGATATGTACCTGGAGAATGGCGGCTATACCGAAGTGGAGCGTGGCATTCCATGGCAAACGGTGCAGCAGCTGATGCAAAAAGGCCATGACATCCGCTACGGCTTCGGTGGTTATGGTGGGTATCAGGCGATCAAAAAAGACCCGGTCCGCGGCGTGTATTTTGGTGCGTCCGAATCGCGCAAAGACGGTCAGGCTGCGGGCTATTAACCCGAACCAGAAAAGCCGCTGAAATCAGCGGCTTTTCAATTCAGTGCTATTCATCAGCATCTGTCTGTCAGCAGTGATAACTGATCGTTACTTGAAAAAACCGGACCTCGGCTTGCTACGCTGCAATTTGCTTCCAGCCAAGACCGGCTGCATTATCCGCATGCCCGTTGATCAACTCAGTCACGACTATCGTCGAGTCAGTCCCATTGACCGGCGCGACACCAATGTTTGGTGCATTCGGCGAGAGCGAGATGTCCACCTTGTGGGGGCGTGCAGGTGATATCAGCGCCTTCTGGGGTAAAAGTAACTATCGCTGATACGACAGGATCACCCTCGTCACAACCTGTTACTGTGCGTGCAGACTTCAGCAGTATCCGATGCCCCGTCCAAAACTCAGCAACTTAGTGCCGCAATTCGGCAGAAGAGTGACAAATGAAAAAAAATCGGCGAGCATGTTGTTGAAATAGTTCGCACTGAGATGAACAACAACACCGACAGAGTCACGTTCTGTAGGGTGCATAAAATCCAAGGAATAATCATGCCCCAGGCTGACGACCCGATGCTGCAATCGATGCGCGGCACTTTATATTCGGTGCAGCAACGCATCAGTGAAATGATGACTTTACAGGGCCGGACGCTTGCACGGCAAAACGCAGCCACCCTAACACCCGGACAGCTACAAGATGCTGAATTTAAAGTATTTTCTCAATTCGGTGATGACGGCATCATTCAGCATCTGGTGCATCACCTCATCAGAGACCGCCAGGAGCAGCGTTTTGTTGAATTTGGCGTGGGAAATTATCTGGAATCCAACACCCGGTTTTTACTGGTGAACAATAACTGGCAGGGCCTTGTTATGGATAGCAGCTGCCAGGATATCGATTTTATCCGCTCACAGGAATTTTATTGGCGCCATAACCTGACAGCGCAGCAAGCCTGGATCACCCGCGACAACATCAATCAGCTGCTTAGCGACGCCGGCTTTAGCGGCGACATCGGTTTACTTAGTGTCGATATCGACGGCAATGATTATTGGGTATGGCAGGCGATCGACTGTGTCCGCCCAGTTATTGTCATCGTGGAATGGAATAGTGTATTTGGCCCGGACGCAGCTATTACCGTGCCTTACCAGCCGCAGTTTGACCGTACAGCGGCGCATTATTCAAACCTGTATTTCGGTGCGTCGATTGCGGCACTGGCAGCGCTGGGCACGCAAAAAGGTTATGCGCTGGTTGGTTCAAACAGCGCAGGCAACAATCTGTATTTTGTCCGGCAGGACCGGCTGAATGACATCCCGGCGCTGACACCGCAGCAAGCTTATATCGAATCCAGCTATCGCGAATCACGTGATGTGCAAGGAAACCTGACCTTTCTGGCCGGTGCCGCGCGGCGGGCAGAAATTGCCGACATGCCGGTGCTGGACATACACAGCGGCGAACTGATCACTGTCGCTCATGCGACGACCTGCTGATGCAGTGTCAGCCACCTATGCCTCATCAAACTTTATCAGCTGTGGAACCAACATCAGACATGCATATTTACGTGGTCACGCCAGCCTTTAATGCCGTTCAAACCATCAACAGAACCATCAATAGCGTGATTTCACAAAGCGGTGATTTTACCATTCACTACCATGTGCAGGACGGTGGTTCCAGCGACGGCACCGTCGCGTTACTGCAACAATGGCAGCACACGCTGGCACAGGGCCTGTTGCCCTTGTCTTGCCGCGGCGTGCATTTCAGCTACGCCTCAGCGCCTGACAATGGCATGTACGATGCCATCCAACAAGGTTTTGCCCGTTTTGCGCTGCAGCCGCAAAACTGGATCACCTGGATCAATTCAGACGACCTGATTTTGCCGGATTCTTTTTCATTTATCGCCAATATCGACAAAAGCCCGGGCCTCGCCGATAGTGTCAACTGGGTGACGGGTGAAGCGATGATCCTCAGAAATGGCTCTTTATTCCGCTGCGCGCGCCGGGCGCTGAACGCTGATTTAGTCCGGGCCGGCCTGGCCGATGGCATCAGTGCACCTTTTATCCAGCAGGAAGGCACCTTTTTTCGCGCCGGCTTGTGGCAACAATATCAGGCGCAGGCGCTGGATGGTTTTCGCTACGCCGGCGACTGGAGTTTATGGAAACATTTTGCCAGCACCGAAACGCTGTACTGCGCTGACATGCCGCTGGGCGTGTTTACTTCGCGTAATGAGCAGCTCAGCAAAAAATTCTGGCATCAATATATGCTGGAGATCTTCCGCCACAACAACTATCAAAGCAGCGCCAGCTATGGTAAAGCTTATAAAAATCTCTACGCCAATCTGAACGACGGCGTGATTTACTCCAGACGCAAACCAAGCAAAATCCGCGTCGACAACAGTCAGAATGCGCAGTTGTATGTCGATGTCGAGCGCTGTGTCGCAGCGCAGCACATCAATACTGATTTTCGCTGCAACCGGCTGTTTATTTTCGGCTACAGCGGCTTTGCCAATCATCTGCTGAAAATCATCCGCAATCAGGGCAAATCTGCCGAAGCCATCCTGGTCAGCAAAAAAGAATTTACCGATTCCTCCACAGATAATGTCCTGACGCTGCACGAAGCAAAACCTGATGCTGGTGACCTGATCATCATGAGCAGCTTTAAAAACAAAAAAGTGCTGGGCATTTTGCAAAAACATGCGGCACAAGCGCAGATCCTGCACTGGACAGCGTTATTACCTTTTGTCAGTGATTAGGGACTGTAGACAACTGTGGCAGAACCGATTAATTATTTGCAGACAGCCCGGCAATTGCAGCAACTGCGCGAGCGAGTGGCCGGTTTTCAGCTGGTGTTATTCGGTGCCGGCGGTGCCGGTCAGCAGGTCCTGACGCTGCTGGAGATGCTTGGCATCCAATGCGCCTTTTTTGTCGACAACGACCCGACCCGCTGGCAGCAATTGGTTGCCGGCCGCTATCCGGTGAAAGCCCCAGCCGTGCTGCAACATCAACCGGAGCAATATTTTATTCTGATCAGCAGCGGCGCCGGCGCGGCCATTCGCCAGCAACTGGCTGAATTGGGGGTTCACGACGACCAGCAAATTCTGCAGGCGATCCCGCCAGACCCTTTAATGCAAGGCCGACAGATTTTCTCCGCCCTGTATCCGGATTATGCTTCGGCACTGGCAGACAGCAGCGGTTATCAGGTCGACAGTTACCGGGTTGCCGCGCTGGCCAGCCGGGCAGCATTATCAGAGCGGCTCAGTGCCGGAACCTATCAGCTCAACGCCGATGAACAGCAGATGCTGCTGGCGCTGACATGGGCGGCCACTGCGCTGCAAGACCAGAGCTGTGGCCGGCGTGTCTTACGGGTACTGGACTTTGGCGGCGCTCTCGGCGAGCATTTTTTGCTGGTCCGCCATCTGCTGCCGGAGCTGCAGATTGAGCGTTGGCTGGTCTGCGAAACCCCATTAATTGTCGAGGCCGCCGCACAGCTACCGCAGCAGGCAGCCCTGCAGTTTTGCCACACAATCCCTGAACCGCCGGCAGCGCCGGGTAAGGCTTTTGATCTGGTGATCGCCAGCGGCAGTCTGCAGTTTGTCGCCGACCCGGCACAAACTTTTGCCGACCTGGCCGCGCTTGAGGCGCCTTATATGTATATCAGCCGCTTCCCGCTGTGGCCAGGTTCCGAGGACGTCGTGGCCCGGCTCGACGTACCGGTTCATCTGTTTGACGCCTCGTACCCCAGCTGGCATTTAAGCCTGGCACAGTGGCAACCACGTTTTCAGCAAGCCCATCAGGTGCGCGCCAGCTGGCTCAATCCGGAGTTTTATTATCAGGACCAGCTGCGCATCGATTTTTACGGCTTTTTGTTAAAGCGCCAGCAAACCAGCAGCAGCGCAGAGGAGTAAGTCTGATGTTGTTATTCCAGGGTAAAACCGTCGTGTTGTTTGGCAGCGGCTGTCTGGCCGTTGAATGCTTGGCCTGGCTGCGCAGCCGGCACATCGCGGTGACTGCCGTGGTGGATAATAATCCGGCCAAATGGCAGCAACAGCTTGATGGTATCGACATTCTGCCACCATCAGTGTTGACTGAATGGCCACAACAACAGTTGCTTATTGTGGTCGCCAGCTCGTTTTACGCCGAGATCAAACCCCAACTACAAAGTTTGCTGCTGCGTGAATATCAGCATTTTTTATCATTTGCCGACGCCGTACGATATGTCCGTGCGGCCGACGCCAGTCAGCACAGACCAGAAATCACCACTGCACCGCTGGCGGTGTTTAATATCGAACTGACCAACCAATGCCCGATGAAGTGTGTGATGTGTGCGCGCACCGAAGGCATGACGCGTCGGCAGGGCCTGATGGATTTGGCACTTTATACCGATATCATCGACCAGCTGGCTGCTGAAAACCCGCAGTTCTACCGCGATAATCAGCTGTGGTTACATCATTTTGGTGAAAGTCTACTGCACCCGCAGTTTGATACTTTTATTCAGCTCGCCGCCGAACGTCACCTGCAGCCAGCATTGTCGCTCAATCCGCTGTTGCTGACGCCGGATGTGACAGAACGACTGCTGCAGGCGCAGCCGCACTTGTTGTATATCTCATTGGATGGGCACGACAACGAGTCGTTTTTCCGCATTCGCGGCGTGCGCAACGCTTATGACAAATCACATGAACTATTACTGGCCTTTTTGCGGCGTAAGGTGCAGCTGAACAGCAAAGTTAAAGTCGTATTGTCGATGATTAATTTCGTCGAAAACACAGAAAGTATCGAAAAAATGCAGCAATACTGGCAGCAAATTCCTGGGATCGACCAGTTTATGGCAAAAGGCTTTGTCAGCTGGAATGGCGATATTCAGTCGATCAATCAATATGAGCAACCGCAGGGCCTGCCGTACCGCGATTTTGTCAGCTGTCAAATCCCCTGGCGCACTATGACCATCACCTGGGATGGTGACGTAGTGCCCTGCTGTTACGATTACGACAAAAAATACGTATTGGGAAATGTCGTCAGCCAGCGCTTGCAAGAGATTTGGAACGGCGCGCCGATGCAACAGCTTCGGCGCGAATTTAACGCCAATCTGGTGCAAAACGCGCTGTGCCGTAACTGTACCAGTCTGCATCAAATCAGTGAGGTATAAATGATCACCGTCTACGAATACCCGAAATCCGGCGGCAGCTGGCTGGTGAACATCCTCGGCCATCTGCTCGGGTTGCCGCGCCGCGATATTTATGTGCAGACCGGTTTTAATGCCTTTGCCATTTCGCAGCATCCCTGGTATCTGGAGCAGGACGATTTGTCTATTCCACCGCAAGCGGTGGTGAAAAGTCATGAACCGCCGCAGTCGGCGCGAAATCTGTCCGGCCGGCGTATTCATCTGATCCGCGATGGCCGCGATGTGGTGGTTTCCAAATACTTTTTCGAGAAGGATTTTTGCGTCAACAACGGCCTGTACGCCTCGTTTGACGTGGATTTTAGCGACTATTTGGCACGCACTGCCGCCGACTGGGCAGCCTATCTGGCTTTGTGGCAGGCAGAGCCTGATGTGATCATGCTGCGTTACGAGGATTTGTTAGCAACACCGGAGCAGACTATCCGCCAGCTCCTTGGCCAATTGACCCTGCCCGCAGTGTTAACCATTGAAGAGGCGCTGGCGCGCAGCTCAATCCCTCGGATGCGCGAAGAGCTTGGCAAAGTATTTGAAAGTAATACCTTTGTGCGTAAAGGTGTTGCCGGCGACTGGCGCAATCATTTCAGCGCCAACGACCGGCAGGTTTTTCAGCAACATGGCGGTTTGATGCTGCAACAGGCCGGCTATGTCAAAGATGAACACTGGGCCAGCTGATGGCGCTTAACAGGACAGCGTCTGAATTTTTTCCGGCGCTATCCCGAGCTTGTCCGACAAATAGGCGCTGATTTGCGCTTCCCGCCCTAGCACACTAATCAGCACCAGATCAAACTCAAGCGCACTGAGCAGCTCAGGTGCATAGACGGTCCCGGCGGCATCCTCTGCCCGGCGTTGCCGCCGGTCGCTGCTTTGATCCACCACCGCACAGATCTGTGCGCCCGCTAAGGCCAGCACTATATCGCCAACTGTGCCGGCGCCGTACAGCGCGACCCGGCAGTCTGCCGGCCAACTGCGCACCAGCCGCGACACGGCATAAAACTTAGCGGCAAAATCAGGCGGCGGCGGTACAGGAGCTATCGGCGCGGTCCAGTGTGTCGACCCCCAGCAGCGGCGTTTTGCTGCAAAATCATCAAACGCTGCGCCAATGCCGGCAGCAAAATCAGCATCTGTCCAGCCAGCCAGCCGGGCTTTGCCTTCGGCGATTTTTTGCTGCACTGTTGCAGGGTCTTGCAGAATACTCAGCAGATGTTGTACCAGACTGTCGGGTCTGGCCAAATCCATTAAATATGCAGCCTCCACAACCTGGTCGCGGAGGCCGGGCAAATCCGGATAACAGACCGGTACGCCATAGTGGAACGCCTCCAGCGGCGGGATATTAGTCGGGCCGAAGTAAGTCGGCATCACCAGCGCGCGGCTTTGCCGGTACAAAGATGGGATCAGCGCATCGTCGGCAAAACCGAGGTAATGAATTTGCTCCGCAATACCCAGCTGCTGTGCCAGTTGCAGTACATGGCTTAAATTGCCGTAATCTTTGCCGCAGAACACCGCATCCAGCCTGACACCATGCGCGTCTTTCAGCAAAGCCAGCGCGGCAATAATATACACATGGTTTTTATGCGCCCAGAACTGCGCCGGGTAAAACACATAGTCGGCCTTGATGCCGAATTGCTTCCGGATATCGACAGTTTCGCTATCAAAAGTGTCAAGCCGGGGTAAAAACGGCAAGACGCGGATACGTGCGCGGTCCAATCCATAGCGACGATGAAGCTGGGCCGCGCTATGGTCAGAATCAACGATGACCGCCACCGCCTGACTCAGTGCCGGGCCGGCATAAAACTGTTCACGCCGGGCAAATTCACCGTCGGTCCGCACCTCGGGAAATTCCGGGTAGTCGCGGTGGCACAGGTCCCATACTGTCAACACATATGGCAATTGCTGCAACTGCAGGCACAGCGGCGAGGGGCTCAGGAAATACAGCAAATCGGTCTGAAAGCTTTGTACCAGTTCGCGCTCAAAACCATCCGTCGGCAACAGATGCAACTTCAGACCATGCCGGGCATAAGGCTCCAGCAATGCCGGATTGAGACAAAACAGCTGTACCTGCCACTGCGCTGCCGTCGCCTGAGCCAGCAAGGCTGCAATTTTCAGTTCGTATTGAAAACCGCCGCCGGCTGCAGGTTCCATTGTCAGCAGAATGGCAACTTTCATCGTTGTAGCACCCGCACGGCATACCAGCTGGCAAAATCCGGCGCTCTGTCGCTTTGCCAGGCCAGACTGGCCACAGTGGTAAAGCCATGTTGCTGCGCCAGCAGATCCAGCTCGGGGTCAAAGAAATAACGCATCAGATGCTGCTCCTGACAATGCTGGTGTTGCTGTTGTTGTTTGTCCTGAATGAAAATGTCGTACTGCACTTTGACCAGATTGTCGCGGGCGATACATTCCGGCTCGGCAATGCGCGTCACCTGTACCAGTTCATTTTCCAGCCGCTTGACCCGTACCACAGGCCGGTCAGTCAGCACCGCCGGCCCATACCAGAAATCAAAAATAAACAGGCCACCAGGCGCCAGATGCTGCGCCACGCCGCTGAATACTGCATTGAGATCGGCCGCGCTGGTCTGATACGACATTACATGAAACAGCGCAGTGACGACATCAAACTGATGTCCCAGCGCCAGTTGCCGGATATCCGCCTGACTAAAGGTCAGCTGCCCGGGTCTAGTTCTGGCATGGGCCAGCGCCAGCATGCCGCTGCTGCGGTCCACGCCATGCACACGCCAGCCTTGTCCGGCAAAACATTGTGCATGCTTACCGGTACCACAACCCAAATCAAGCAGGCTTTTAGCCTGCGGGTGGTATTGCCGGATAAGCGTCGTAATATAATCAGCCTCGGTCTGGTAGTCTTTGTCGCGGTAGAGCAAGTCGTAATACAAAGCGTATAAATCGGCAAAAGGTTTCATCTCAGCAACTCCGCTAAAACAGTGGCGACTTGTTGTTGCTCCGCCGCAGTGATGCCGGCACCGGACGGCAGATACAGGCCACGGGTATAGAGCCATTCTGCATGCGGTAACTGTTGCTCCCGGGTCCAGTCCAGGCCGGCAAACACCGGTTGCAGATGCAGTGGATAAAAAAACGGCCGGCTACCGATACCACGCTTTGCGAGGGCCGCCATCAGTTCCGGTACGGATAACTTCACTTCATCCTGTAGCGTCAGCGTAAAAACCCAATAAATATTCTGGCAATAATCAGTCCCGGTGAGCGGTAAAGTCACGCCGGGTAAGTCGGCCAGCAACTGCTGATAACGTGCGCCCATCTGCCGTTTCAGTGCGACTACTGTGGACAAATTCTCCAGCTGCGCCACACCAAGCGCCGCCTGCAGATTGGTCATCCGGTAATTCCAGCCCAGTTCTTCGTGAATAAACCGCCGCGCCGGGTCCGGCGAAAAGGCCAGATTGCGCAGCGACCGGCAGCGCTCAGCAAGTTGCGGGTCATTGGTCAGCACCATACCGCCTTCACCGGTCGTGACCTGTTTATTGGCATAAAAACTAAACACACTGATATCGCCAAAACTGCCGCAAGGAGCGCCGCGATAGTGCTGGCCCAGCACTTCGGCCGCATCTTCAATCACTTTGAGCTGATAGCGCTGTGCCAGCGCCAGAATGGGGTCCAGGTCCACACAAAGACCATACAGATGCACCAGCAGGATGGCCTTGGTTTTTGTGGTGATTTTGGCTGCGACATCAGCAGCCTGCATGTTAAAAGTACGCGGGCAACTGTCGACCAGCACAGGCCGTAAGCCCTGCAACACCAAAGCACGAACACAGGAAATAATAGTGAATGCCGGCAGAATGACTTCATCGCCAGGCTGTAAATCCAGCGCCCGTACTGCCAAATCAAGTGCTGCGGTGCCATTGGCACAGGCGACCCCATATTGCCGCTGCACAGTAGCAGCCATCGCCTGCTCAAAGCGTGTAACAAAAGGCCCATCGGAGCTGACCCAGCCAGAATCGATACATTCTGCCAGATACTGT
The DNA here is from genome assembly GCA_008015325.1 of Rheinheimera sp. Classification (GTDB taxonomy): domain Bacteria; phylum Pseudomonadota; class Gammaproteobacteria; order Enterobacterales; family Alteromonadaceae; genus Pararheinheimera. The sequence continues at coordinate 25,597 of SSFI01000013.1, read as the reverse complement.
TTTTCATTGCCGGCCAGATAAGGCGTACTGACCGAGATCATCTGAGTACCACCTGGTCTGGCGCTACGGCAGCAAAACGGACTTTGTCACCATCGCCGGCATAAGGGCCTTGTTTGACTTCAATGATTTCGCTGTCCGCCAACATGTAAAAACCATGACCACCGTGTGCCAACAGGATCACATCGCCGGTCTGCAAAATAGTGCTTTCCTGATAAACCCGCTGAGTGTCATAAAAATCGACCCGCACTGAGCCGGATTTAATCCACAGCACTTCCTGGGTATACACTACTTCCCGCTTCACCTGCTGGTGCAAGTGCGGCTCTATCTGATAGCCCTTGGGCCTTTGCATATAAGCCAGCTGCTGACTGAAGTCATCCGGCGTAAAAAACTCAATGCCATCACGCTGGAAATCCCGCCGGATCACCAAAGCAGCTAACTGATTTTCATAGATAAATTGTTCAATCATCGCGGTCCCGTGCCCTGCACTGCCGTGGTACGTTCATTAAGCAGCAATATAGATGATTCTGCCATGGCAACGAAACCAGAGTTTTGCCGCTCGCTGGTAAATAGTCTGGCGGTTGCGCAGGAAAACCCCGGCTTTTTGCCGTGCCGGGATGGCTAAAACGGTGGAATTGCTGAACATCGCCAGATAGATAATCATCCGCGTCGCTGAATTCCCCGACTACTTTACCGTGCAGTTTTAGTGGTCAACAAGGAACAAACTTTCATTCTGGTCGCCAATAAAGGTCAGTTCCTGATCATAAAAAAGCTACGGCTGCTACTTTCCGGCAAAGTGGTTAAAAAAGTTCGCAAACAGCTCTATCACTCCAAAGCCGCTCTGCAATGTGTTCCAAATCTGCACGAATGGTTTCAGGGACATTGTCTTGTCTGTTTTCAGCCATGTGCAAACTCCTTTTTTATGGCAATGAATGGAAAGAATCGCCAGGCAGAAAGTCAGCCAGAACGAACTAATTTACCCATAATGAACAATAAACGACCAATTTACAAGCAATAAAAAAGCTGGCAATGGCCAGCTTTTTTATTTCAAATCAATAACTTACTCAACAGTCACTGACTTCGCCAGATTGCGTGGCTGGTCGACGTCTGTGCCTTTGATGATGGCGACGTAGTAGCTCAGCAGTTGCAGCGGGATGGTGTAGATGATTGGTGCGATCAGCGGGTGGACGTGTGGGACGTTTAACACGCGCTGGGTAGCATCCGATTTAAAGTGGGCGTCGACGTCGGCAAACACGTACAGGATACCGCCGCGGGCGCGCACTTCTTCCACGTTCGACTGCAGTTTTTCCAGCAGTTCGTTGTTAGGCGCTACCACGATAATTGGCATCTGCGCGTCAATCAGCGCCAGCGGGCCATGTTTCAGCTCGCCTGCGGCGTAGGCTTCGGCGTGGATGTAAGAGATCTCTTTGAGTTTCAGTGCGCCTTCCATCGCGATTGGGTACTGGTCGCCACGGCCTAAGAACAATGAATGGTGCTTATCAGCGAACTCTTCCGCCAGCTGTTCGATTTTGCCGGCTAAAGTCAGGGTTTCTTCCAGCTTGGCTGGCAGCGATTTCAGCGCCTCTACCATGTCTTTTTGCGCGGCAGCGGTCAGGCCGTTGTATTTACCCACTGCCAGCGTCAGCATGGCTAAACCAACCAACTGCGTGGTGAAGGCTTTCGTTGATGCCACACCAATTTCAGCACCGGCGCGGGTCATAAAGGCTAAGTCAGATTCACGCACCAGCGAAGAGCCGGCGACGTTACAAATGGTCAGGCTGCCGATATAACCGGCTTCTTTCGCCAGACGCAGCGCGGCTAAAGTATCTGCCGTTTCGCCGGACTGGGAAATGCTGACCAGTAACGAACCCGGCTGCACGAAGGATTTGCGGTAACGGAATTCAGAAGCGATTTCAACGTTACAGGAAATGCCGCCTAAGGATTCAAGCCAGTAACGGGCAACCATGCCGGAGTGATAAGAAGTACCACAGGCGACGATTTGAATGTGCTTCACTTTTTTGAACAGCTCAGCCGCGCCGTTACCAAAAGTCTCGTCCAGCACTGAATCAGAACCTAAACGGCCCTCCAGCGTGTTCATGATGGCGTGTGGCTGTTCGTAGATTTCTTTGAGCATAAAGTGGCGGTACTGGCCTTTGTCGCCAGCATCATAGCTGACGTTCGACTCAGTGACAGCGCGCTCTACTTTATTGCCATGTTTGTCGTAGACAGTGACGTCAAAGCGGGTAATTTCTGCCACATCGCCTTCTTCCAGGAACATAAAACGGCGAGTGACCGGTAACAGTGCCAGCTGGTCAGAGGCGATAAAGTTTTCGCCGATACCGAGGCCAATCACCAGCGGGCTGCCTGAGCGTGCAACGACTAAATGTGACGGGTCGGTTTTGTCCATCAGCACTGTGCCGTAAGCACCGCTGAACTGTTTCACCGCCTTTTGTACTGCGGCCAGTAATGAGCCAGCGGTTTTGAATTCTTCTTCAACTAAGTGCGCGATGACTTCAGTGTCAGTGTCAGAATTAAATACATAGCCTTTGCTTTTCAGCATTTCGCGCAGCGGGCCATGGTTTTCGATGATGCCGTTGTGCACCACAGAGATTTTGTCGGAGACGTGTGGATGCGCGTTGCGCTCAGAAGGTTCGCCGTGCGTCGCCCAGCGCGTGTGCGCGATACCAGTGCCGCCAACGGTTGGATTTAACTTCACCGCGTCGGACAGCTCTTTGACTTTGCCTAAACGGCGGATACGCTGCAGCTCACCGGTCGGGCTCACTACGGCCACACCGGCTGAGTCATAACCGCGGTATTCCAGACGACGTAAACCTTCGACCAGAATGTCGACGACGTCACGTTGCGCTACTGCGCCTACTATTCCACACATATTTACTCCGATGTCGTATGTTCAGTTGAAACAGGGGCACAGATCACCCGGACGCCCTGTTGTTCTATTTGCCTTTTTGCCGTGTCGGGTAACTTGTCGTCTGTTACCAGGATTTTTATCGACGTCCACGGCAGTTCTAAATTATGAATTTTGCGACCGATTTTGTCGGATTCGACCATTACCACCACTTCGCGCGCCACTTCCGCCATCACCCGGCTTAAGCTGGTCAGTTCGTTGAAGGTGGTGGTACCGCGTTGTAAATCGATGCCATCGGCACCGATGAACAGCTGGTCAAAATCGTAAGCCCGCAGCACCTGTTCCGCCAGCTGGCCCTGAAAGGACTCAGACTGTGCGTCCCAGCTGCCGCCGGTCATTAATAATTTGGGTTCGTGTTCCAGTTCGCGCAGGCTGTTGGCGATGTATAACGAGTTGGTCATCACCACCAGGCCTTGTTTGGCGGAAAGCTCTGGCAGCAAAGCGGCAGTGGTGCTGCCGCTGTCGAGAATAATGCGGTAGTGGTCTTTAATCAGCGCCGCGGCGGCTTTGGCCAGCGCCTGTTTACGGGCGGAAATGGTTGCAGGTGCCGCCTCACTGATCAATTCATGCGGCAGCTGCACAGCACCGCCATACCGGCGCAACAGCAGGCCATTGTCTTCCAGCGCAGTTAAATCTTTGCGAATAGTCACTTCCGAGGTTTCAAACCGCAGCGCCAGGTCGTCAACACTGACTTCACCCTGTTCGGCCAAGAGGTCAAGGATGCCACGACGTCTTTGTTGGGTATTGCGTTTATTCATCAGGCTGCGGGCGCTTAAATTTCGGTTTAAGTTTCGATTCGAAAGATATTCTATCCATTCGAAATATTATTGCAAGCATTTCACTGCTGCCAAACGCCAGCGGCTGCGTTAGTCCGGCCGGCGTTGTAACGGTAACAATATCCGGTAACTCAGGCCCTGACCAGCTTCGCTGCGTACCTGAATACTGCCGTGCAGTTCCACCGTCACCAGATTGTAGACAATATGACTGCCGAGGCCGCTAAAACCGGCATGGCGTTTGGTGGTAAAGAAAGGTTCAAACAGCCGCGGCAGTAGTTCAGCCGGCATGCCCTGACCATTATCCTGATACTGGATCAGTACCTGATTGCCTTGTTGCGTCAAGCCCAGGCGGATTTGCCGGTCCGACTGTTGCGGCAAAAACGCATGCTGTATTGAATTCATCAGCAGATGTTCCAGCAGCCGCGCCAGAATGCCGGCATCGGCATGCAGCACCAGACCCGGCTCAGCATTAAACTGCACCTGACAGCCGGCTTTACTGAGCTCAGGCGCCAGAGCCTGTATCACTTCAGCAAAATAACTGCTCATTTCAACATCCCGCACACTGATGGCCGAGCGGTCCACCGCTACCTGTTTAAAACTTTGTACCAGCGCGGCAACACGTTGGGTGTTGTCTGCCAGCATCTGACAGGTCGCGGCGGCAGTCTCCAGATAATCATTAAATACGGTAGCGGTCAGACGTTTGTCGCGCTGCAGTGCAGTCAGCTGCGCCAGCTCGTGTTGCAAATGACTGGCAGCGGTGACACAGATACCCAGCGGCGTATTAATTTCATGCGCCACGCCGGCGACCAGGCCACCGAGCGAGGCCATTTTTTCCTGCATCACCAGTTGTTCCCGGGTTTGCTGCAGCCGCTGCACCGCATTGGCATTAGCGACCGCAATCGCAATAGTGCTGCACAGCGTGCGTAACAAATCGGTTTGTTCAGCCGGAAAGGCATGTTGCTGCGGGCTTTGTACCGTCAGACAACCAATTTGTTCACCTTTTACACTGAGCGGGAAGTACAGCACCGACTGCATCGGCTCACCGACCAGCGGTGTTGGTAACTCTTTCAGATAAAGAAGAAAATCCTGCCGGCTTTGCGTCTGGATCTCGCGTTGCTGGGCAAAACAAACCGCCGCCAGATTGGCCTGGCCTTGCAGCACCAGTTCAAAAGGCGGCATCAGCTGACCGTTTTCCATCCAGTGGCGGAATTCCAGCAGCTGTTGTTCGCTTTGATACACGCCGATCGCCAGCACATGCACGTCCATCAGGTCGTTCAGACTGCGATGCACCAGCAGCAGAATTTCCTGTAAGTCCAGCGACGCGGTGATCTGTCGTGAAACGGTCTGTAACAACGATAAATCGCGGTAGGAATTACTGAGCGCCTGATGCTGGGTTTTCAGCTCACTGGTGCGATTATCCACCACTTTTTCCAGCCAAAGCCGGGTTTTGCGTTCATGCCGCAGCCGGTATTGCATCACAAACCAAATCAGGCTCAGTGTCAGCAGCACTATCAGCGTCTTAAACCACCAGGTCAGCCACCAGGGCGGTAAAATCTGCAGCGTCAGCTGACTCGGCGGCTGGCCCTGCCAGCTCTGGCCCGGCGCTCTGGCCATCACTTCAAACTGATACCGCCCCGGCGCCAGCCGGGTGTAAGTGGCAACCGGATTCGCCGCATCGGTTTCAATCCAGTCGCGGTCAAAACCCTGCATGCGGTAGCGATATTGCATCGACAGCGGGTCCACCAGATTCAGCGCGGAAAAATGCAGACTGAACATATCCTGTTCATATTGCAGCTGGATATGCTCGGCAAAACCGGGCGATTTTTTCAGCTGCAGCCGTGAGTCGCCGACCATCACCGGCCGGTTAAACAAACTAAAACCAGTCAGCCGGACCGGAAAGGTCTGCTCAGGTATTTGCAGCAAAGCAGACGGATAAATATCCAGGCCCTGACTACCGCCCCGAAACTGGCGTTGCTGCGGGTCGACAAACCAGGCACCAATCCAGGTCGTGCCCTGAAAGCCATGCATCTCGCCATATTGGACTAAACCGCCCGACTGTAATTTATTGCGGTACAGCAGCAAAAACTGGCTGGCGTCTTCTAAGTATTTATCGTGATCTGCCGGGCTCAGATAGGCTTTAAAACCTTCCACCTTGTCTGGCTGCTGCGGATTAAACAACACCCGGTGATTGATGTTGCCGGCCCGTAACCACAAATGATCACCTTCCGGATAAATCAGCTGAATGCCATCAAAGCGCAAGCCTGAACCGTCCGACGCCTGCCAGTGCTGCAGCTGGCCGCTGAGTTTATCCAGCCTGACTAAGCCCTGATCCGCCAGGCCAATCCACAAGGCATCCTGCTGGTCCGTCGCCATAATCGAAATCACCGCATTATCCAGTCGCACGCCCGGCCGCACCTGCTGATGAAATTGCCGGACCTGTCCCTGCTGCAGCAAATACAGCCCTTCACCCCGGGTGCCAATCCACAGGCGCTGCTGACTGTCCAGATGCAGGTTGCCAATATGTGGTTGCCGGCTCTCGCCCAGCGGCTGCAGCTGCCAACTGCGGCTGTTTGGATCTAACACAAACAAGCCATTGTCGGTGCCGGCATACAGCAGGCCTTGATTATTTTGCACCACTTGCCTGACCAGCGTCGGCTGCTTAGTCAGACCCGCGATCACCGGCAGTGGCCAGCGTTTGACCCGAAACCGGGTTAAATCGAGCTCGGCAACCCCGGCATCGCGGTTGGCGAGCCAGACATGCTGTTCATTCTGATACCAGATGCCAAACACATCGCCATGCTCTAATAAACCGGTATCGCCGGGCCCAAGCGGAATATTCCGTACCCGCTGCGCCTGTGCCGACAGGCCAAAAACGCCGACCGGCGTTTTTAACCACAGCGTCTGCTGTTTATCAAATAACAAACCGGTCAGATTATTGCTCGGCAGCTGATAACTGACTAACGGATTAGCTTTAAATAATTGCCACTGCGCACTGCCAACAGCCTGATACCACAGCCCTTTGTCGTAGCTGCTGATCCAACGCCCGCCCTGGCTGTCAAAACCGATATCGGTCAGCAGCCCCTGTGCCAGTGCCGCTGGCTGCGCCCGCTCCGCCTGTAAAATGCCGCTGGCGCTGTCGAAATGATAGAGACCGCCTCCATAGCTGGTCAGCCAAATCTGGCCTTGGGCGTCGGCTTTAATCGCCGTGACAGCCGCGGCAGTAAGCACTGAGCTGCGGGTACTGAACAGCTGTTTGTGGCCCTGCTGCGGGTGCCAGCGGATAGCGCCGCCTTGTTGCACCTGACGGTTACGCAGCGGCGCATTACCGGTACCTACCCACAGATAACCGCTGCTGTCGCGAAATAACGTGTTGATATACAAACTATCCAGCTCGTTAAGCGGGACCGGCAAAACCACATTTTCCAGTCGCGCGTCCTGCGGCTCCCAGCGCAGCAATCCGCCGCCATAGGTGCCTACCCACAACTCACCGGCACTATCCTGATACAACACCGAAATCTCAACCTGCTGCTGTTCGCCCTGTAAAGCCGGTAATGCCACGCGGCTGAACTGTTCAGTTGCCGGATTAAAGCGGTTCAAACCACCATAGCGGGTGCCAATCCAAATGATGCCCTGGCGGTCGACCAGCAAACTGGACACCCAGTCCGCCGACAACGCATTCAGGTCGGCCGGATCAGCCTGCCAGACTTTGATTTGCTGGCCATCAAATCGATACAGACCATGCTGCGTGCCAACCCAGAGGAAACCTTGCTGGTCCTGTACAATGGCTGTGGACTGTGCCAGTTTTGGCGTCACGCGGGTCAGATTGAGAAAACGGCTGTAGACTTCAACCTGAGTGGGTGCCGGCACGGCTTGCGGCAGCTGCGACCAAGCGAAAAAAGGAACAATACATAATAAGATCAGGCAGTAAATCCGCCAGTTCAGCATCTGTATCTACCTGAAAGGAAAGCGACTCTGTTCAGTATTAATGCTTTTTACTGTCACTGCAATCAAAGAACCGACTCATAACGGCGATTGCAGCTCAACTGCCGGTCGCAGATAGGCGGGCTGCAGCGCCGCCATACTCATCACCATCAGCAGCATCAACAACACCCAGGCCGTGCCAAGCAGCAAACTGCGCCAATCCAGCCGGCGGAACAGCCACAGATCCAGTCCACAGACTAATAACGCCGGCCACAGCACCCATAAACTTAAGCCCAGCATTTGCCATCTCCATCGGTCAATCGCTGAGACTAAAATAATTCAAATGAGAATTATTTGCAATTAGAAAAAGACTAAGTTATGGTAAGCAACGTCAGGATGACACACCGATACTTGCCCGGTGCATGGAGGGATCCACTCCACGGTAGACCCGGTCTTCGATTGGGTGTTTGCTGTTCTGCAGTGACTTTGCGGGAGACGTTTGCGCCGTCCCCCGTTTTTTTATGTCCAGGGAGGGATGGTACGGTGAATCAGGTCTTTCAACATGCCAACAATTTGGCATGTTGCCTGATGAACGCCAGTCGCTCTGCGACTGGCCGACGAAAATGCAGGTACGTGGTACCCAGAGCTTTTCGGCGATTCGCTGCCATCCATGGCGCTCACCCTCTATTTGACGGAAATAGTTTAGTCGGTCGCCTTCCCATCACTTTGCTGCACGATCAGCGTTAATAACTGCGCCGTGAGCTCAAATTCTATTTGCTGACGTTCAGTCAGCGGCTTACCGGCGGCATCGGCATATAACAAGCCAAACAGCCGGCGCTCCAGCCTTACCGGCGCGACAAAACAATCGCCGTCGTAGGGCAGAAACTGCTGCAGCGCGCCAATGTCTGCACCATTGAGTTTTTTATGCCACAGCATTTGCTCTGAACGCAGCAAGTCGTACAACACTTCGCCTTTTCGCAGTTGTTCCAGCGCGATTGCTGCCTGATTACGCCACAGTTGCGTATCACGACCGGCGACGTAACTCGGCACAAAGCTTTTACTCTGATAATCCATCAACAACAGCGCGACCCGCGGCAGCCCCACGCCTTCCTGCAGGCAAATCACCGTCGCATGCAGCAAGCGCGACAAACTGTCGCTGACACGCTGTAGCTTTAATAAAGTATTGAGATGCACACTGAATTCATAACCGGTCGGTTTGTACTCGGTATTCTGCGCCAGAATTTGCGCCCGGCTCGGCAACAGCGGTACCAGCCCCTCGGCGTTATATTGATTGGCCGTCAGCGCTGCTTCTTCCGCCATCAACAAGACTTGCTGCTGGCTTTCTTCCAGTGTCAGCTGACACAGCTGGCCGACCTGCGCACAATTTTCCAGCATCGCTGCCGACTGCAGCCCTTCCGACAAATGCATACTAATACTGTCAGCCAGATTGACCAAAGCGCCGATGGAACCGGCTGGCGCGCTTTGTTGCAGCGCATCGAGCATAAAATCACCGAGCTTCCACTCTTTCACCAGCTCGCGGTTCAGGCTGTCGATACCGATCCCGAGGTATTTCATCGCAATAGCATGTTCGTCATCCGGATATTCACGGCATTCACGGACAAACTGTTCCGCCGCCGGCTCTCTGGTGGCCAATAACGCCAGTTTGCCGATGTGACGTAATAAAGCGGCAATAAACACCAGTTCGCGTTTGGCCGCATCGGCACGGGGCACCAAAGCGCGCGCCTGCACAGCGGCATGAAAAGATTGAGTCAATTGTTGTAACAACAGCTGGCGCGGTTTGCCCTGCAAAAAGCTGTCAATCAGACTGCTGGCCAGCGTGATGTTTTTAATTTCGAGAAAACCGACCTGAATAATAGCACGGGACACCGTCTGAATAGGTTTGCCGGATCTGTTGTAATGCACCGCATTGGCGACCCGCAGCACTTTGGCGGTCAGCCCGGCATCGCGTAACACAATCTTGGCCAGATCGTCGGCATTGCCCTCATTACGCTCATCCAGCTGACAGATTTGCTGCACAACCACATCAAGCGCCGGCATTTGCTGATTTAATATAAGCTTCAGCCAGGCCTGCAGGCCTCTGATTTCTTGCATAACGTACTTCTCTTCACTCCACCGCTTTGCCCTGAGTGTAGCCCTAAGCCATCCCCGGCTTGAAGCCAAATTACTAAAAAGGCTAGACTGTGCAGGTTCTCTACACGGAAGTAACAAAATGAATACACCAATGGTACAAAGTGCGGCATTATCCTGCAGTCACTGCACTACACCAATTGAGCAGCAGTTTTGCCCGCACTGTGGCGAAGCCCGTCCGGAGCGCCTGCGCAGCGCCGCCATTCTCAACAAGGTGTTTGCGTCGCTGTTTAATATCGACAAACGCTGGCCTGCAACCCTCTGGTTATTACTGAGAAATCCCGGAAAACTGATCCGGAATTATCATCAGGGCATTCGTTTGCATTATGCCAATCCAGTGTTGATGTTGCTGGTTTTTGGCGCAGTCTTCACTTTTTTATACCATTGGAAACCATACTTGCCTGAGATAGCCACGGAACAGGCTTCGACGCAAGAAATGCTGACGGACGTCATAGACATCGTCATGCAATATGCGAATTATCTGATGATAGTATTGACTTACCCGGTCGCCGCCGCCAGCGGCTGGCTGTGGCGAGGTTCGACAGTCGCCGAACGTTATGTCGCGCTACTCTATACCAACGTGTTGAATTATATGCTGAGTCTGGTCATGTTACTCAGCGGCATATACGCGCAGCACACTGAGCAGATGGTGAGCCTGTCGATACTGGTCATGCTGGTCGTTTTTTGTTATGTCGGGATCAGTGTACGCCAAAGATTCTGGCCTGGTCTTTGGCTCGGTTGCTGGCAGGTATTGCTGCAACAAGGCATTGTCATGTTACTCGGTGCGATCAGTGCAGTAGTTTACCTTCTGGTGTTCAAACTGCAGGAATTTCAAAGAGACCTCGATCCGACCCGCTATCTGTAGGTGCCGCTATTGCGGCCCTTTAGTTCTGAACCAGCCGGTAATGGAATAACGCACCTGGCGCGCAAAAGGCGTGACATAAGTCACAGCATGTGGATGATGCACCTCAAACAGTGCCATATTGTTAAAACGGGGCACCCAGGTCTGAGTTGGGGTGCCATCCGGTGTAAAAAACTGCAGCAAACCACCCCAGTCCGGATGCCATTGCCGGGTAAAGCCAATTACATACGCAAAACGCCGGCCCTCGGCTTCCACCACGTCGTTATGCCGGGTCAGATAGTTGCCCGGCACATAACGGCTGGCCTGCGCTGAAACATAAATCAGTTCTTTTTCGCCGGTCAGCTCGCGCACAAACTGCAGCATCGCCGGACTATTGAGCAGTTGATGTACCTGGCTCAGCAATGGCGGAGTTTGCATCTGTCGCTGCGGCCGGCCAATTAAATGGCTGCCGTATAAAAAGCCGGTGCCCTCAGCGGCTAGCTGATGCAGCTGGGCCATCCACTGCCTGACCTGCTCGGCGGGCATTTGCCGTAACTCCTGATCTAACAGCGACTGATATCGGCCGGCGGCAAAAAAGGCATTGTCGTACGGAGTTTCGCGCTGCAGACAATGCAGAATTTGCTCCGCGCTGTCAGTGGTCCAAATGTCTGACAGATTGATTTTCAGATCAGCGGCAAACTCAGCTTTTAAGTCAGCGCTCACAGTTGGCAGATTCAGTTGTAACATTCGGTTTTTCCAAGCAAAGCCAGATCAATGCAGTCTTTTATCCTGCACCAGCACCCAGGGTGACACCACCACTGCCCATAATTCGGCATTTTGCTGATACCAGGTGCTGGCCAGCACATCATCAACCCGGCGCACCTGATTGCCCTGCAGCCAGGCACCGACTTTGGTTTTGTCATCCACCGCAAAAGCGTAAGCCACTTCGACCAAATCGAGGCCAGCTACAACTTCAATCACGGCGCCGGCGGCATAGAATTTTTGCAGTTCGTGCCAGTGAATTCGCGCCGTTTCACCGGTGATTTTGGCCTTTAAAACTTCAGGTTCAGTATCAAAATTGTCGTGCATCATGTACTCGTTCTGTCGGATTATTCAGGTTCGTCGCCTTGCTCAGACACCTGCGCTGCGCTTAACTCATGCTTTTTCAGCAGCTTATGAAAATCAGTTCTGTTACGTCCGGCCAATTCAGCGGCACGGGTGACATTGCCTTCGGCCATTTTCAGCACCCGCACCAGATATTGCCGCTCAAATTGGTCACGCGCTTCGCTCAGCGTCGGCCAGAAGCTGCGGTTTTGTTCCAGCGCCTGACTGACCAGCGCCAGACTAATCACCGGGTTACTTGTCAGCGCCACGCACTGCTCCACCACGTTGACCAGCTGGCGCACGTTGCCAGGCCACTGCGCTGTGACCAAAGCCTGCATCGCATCTTCGGAAAACCGGTTGACCTGCACACCATGGCGCTCAGCGCTTTGCTGCAGTACATGTCGGGCTAAAAGCGGAATATCTTCGGCGCGCTCCCGCAAGGTCGGCAACTGCAGATTGACCACATTGAGCCGGTAATATAAGTCTTCGCGGAAACTCTGCTCCTGCATCGCTTGTTTCAGGTCGCGGTGCGTAGCGGAAATCACCCGCACATCAATTGGAATCGACTTAGCGCTGCCGACCGGCCGGATTTGCCGCTCTTGCAGCGCGCGAAGTAATTTAACCTGCAGCGGCAGCGGCATATCGCCGATTTCATCAAGGAACAGCGTGCCGCCGTCGGCCTCGCGGAATAAACCGGCATGTTCTGTCACCGCGCCGGTAAAAGCGCCTTTGGCGTGGCCAAAGAGTTCGGACTCGAGCAAATGTTCAGGCAAAGCGCCACAGTTGATCGCGACAAAAGCGCGCCGTGCGCGTGGGCTCGCTAGGTGAATGGCATTGGCCAGCAGCTCTTTGCCGGTGCCGCTGGCGCCGGTGATCAGCACGCTGACATCGCGCTGCGCCACGCGGTACGCCTGCTCCAGCACTTGTTCCATGGTTTTGCTGCGCGTGACAATGGCCTGACGCCAGCTGTCTTTGCTCGGCACATGCGACTGATGCACGGCTTTTTGCAGAATATCGCGCAGTTCGACGTTATTCAGCGGCTTGGTCAGAAAACCAAACACGCCGCGCTGCGTGGCAGCAACGGCTTCCGGAATAGACCCGTGTGCCGTCATCAGCACCACCGGTAAACCCGGGCTGCGTTTAGCAATTTCATCAAACAGCGCCATGCCATCGAGGCCCGGCATGCGTAAGTCGCTAAGCACCACGTCAACCGGCTGCTTGGCCAACAGCGTCAAGGCAGTTTCAGCACAATCGGCCGAGATCACCTGATAACCTTCGCCTTCGAGGCGCAACGTCATCAGCCGCAATAAACTCGGGTCATCGTCGACCAGTAATAAACGGGCATTGTTGCCGGTCGGAGTTGTTGGCATGTTAACCTCCGCCTGACTGGTTCAGCTTGGCTTCGATTTGAGTCAGCGCTTCGATTTTCTTCTGCAGATCGGCATTTTGCTTCTGCAATTTTTCCAGATTGTCCTGTTGCTGACCATTGAGCCGGCCGAGCGCTTTGACCGCAGACTCAGACTCCAGCAATTTCTGGTTATAGGCGTAATCCCAGCGCAGTAACGCAGCAAGGCCTGCCGGTAAACGACTCAGCTGTTCGCTGAGCTGATTCTGCGCACGAAAGCGCACGGCATAAGGTGTATCCGGATGCAACCGCAGCAACAGTCCCTGCAATTCACCCACCGGTGTTTTTTCCAGTGTTTTGCTGACGGCGTCGCGCTGCGCGGCATTCATCTGCAGCACTTCAGCACGGAAATTCTGCCAGGCGCCCAGTGTCGCCACATCATCCTGCAAGGCCAGTTGCGGCTTGACCGGCGCCGGCTGTTCTTTTGGCAGCTCAACCACTTTTTCCGGTGCCGGTTTGGGCTTTAAAATCACCGGCAATGGTGCAGGCACACCCTGACAACCGGCTACCAGCAGCGTTACCCCAAGCAGGGTCCACTTGTTCATACTTATTCCTCTACCATAGGCAAACGCACACGGATACACACGTCGGCATAATTCACATCAATGATCTCGGCCATGCCGCCGAGTAATCTTGCACAGTCAGACACGATCGACAGGCCTAAGCCCGAGCCCTGCACGGCATCAAAACGCGGCGCTTTGCCGCGCTGAAACGGCTCAAACAGCTTGGCTCTGAGCTCCGCCGGGATCGGCGTGCCGTTATTCGCCACATCCAGCAGCATAAATTTCTCATGTGGTTTTAGCACCACCCACACCGGGCTGCCGTCGCCGCCATAGGCCTGAGCGTTGTTGATCAGATTATCCAGAATACGCCGAAACAACATGGCATCGGTATAGATACGCGGCAGCTGACAGTCCAGCTGGATGAACTGCCGGCGTTGTTGCAACGACAAAGCATGGTCGGCGAAACAACTGTCGAGCAGCTGCTGGCTGTCATGCCAGGCAAATTCCGGTTTGGCTTGTTGCAACAGGCGGTTGTAGTCCAGCAGCTGTTCAGTCAGCTGACTGAGCCGATCTGCACTGCCGTTGAGCAAAGTCACCACTTCCATTTGCTGGCTGTTGAGTGGCCCCACCAGCTGCTCACTGAGCAAAGCACAGCCTTCTTTGATACTGGACAACGGCGTTTTCAGTTCATGGGAGGCGTGGCGTAATAAAATCAGCCTTAAGGCTTCCAGTTGCTGTAAGCGCGACGCCAGCCAGCGTAATTGCTCGCCGAGTTCAGTCAGCTCACGCGGCCCCACCACTTGTTCGTGCGGAAAATGGTGACTGGCCTGACCGATAGACCGGATCATGGTATCGAGCTGTTTAATCGGTGAGGCGATGCGCGCCTGTGCCCACAGCACCAGTAACAAAGTCAGCAGCACTAAGGTCACAGACTGCCAGGCCAGCTGGTTTTGTGCATCGACGACAAAACTCTGCTGCGTCTGTAAACGCTGTTCCAGCCGTTGCCAGATTTGCTCCGTCAGCTGCTGTTGCTGCTGGCGCAGCGTCTGTAAGGTTGGGGAAAGTTCTTCATTGCTGGCATGCAGAAAATTCTGCAGTAAGGTCGTCACCTGCGCCGCCTGCGCCTGACACAGCAAAGGTGCGTCTAAATCCAGGCAAACCTGCTGCAGCATCTGCTGGTAGTTCAGCAAATGCGTGGTGGCCAGCGTACTTAACGAATCGGTGCGTAAAATACCGAACTGACGCACCGCCCGTTCAATATCGATCACCAGATTTTGCATGTTCTCCGCCCGTTTCACACTGTCGACTGAAGATTCTGCTTCCGCGACGGCAAAACGGCTGACATCAGACAGCGCGCTGTTACTTTGCCACAGCAACACCGCCAGCGGGATCAGCGCCAGAAAAAAGCTTAATAAAATAAACTGCCGCAATGAGGCCGGCTGGATAGGACTTCGCATGCCGAAGGCTCCGCATCAATCAGGCGCATCAGGCGCCGGTCTGGGACTCTGGCGCCTATCATAGCGGATTTGTATGCGACAACTCACGGTCAATTGTTCAGTTTTGCCGGCACAACCTGCCAACGGCTTATTTTAACTGCAGCTCAGTGGCAAATTGCTGTAACGAGAGTTGTTGCTGCGGGCTGTCTGGCAGCACCGGCTGGCCCGGTGTTTCGGCCCATTGCAGCTGTAACAGACTAGCTTCCGGTTGTGCACTCAGCACCAGCATAAAATCGCCTTCATCCCGCACCACAAACTGGTGCCCTTGAGCTGAGCCCGGCAACATCGGCACCCGGATCACTCTGGGGTCTTCGATGGACACTTGCTGCAGCACTTTGCCGTCGGCATTTCTCACACTGACAGTCATAGCGCCGGCATGTGTCAGTTGCGTGTTCCTGCGCTGCCCGTCCGCAACCTGCACCCGCTGCACTTGTTGAATTTCACTACCATTGGCATCAAAAGCCACTTTCACCAACCAGAATTCGGCGGCAAATCCAGGTACGGCTGAGCAGGCGGCCAGCACAGCAACAGTGAACAGGCCGACGAATTTATTGGATTTGAACATGCCATTGAACCTCTTTGCTGACAAGCGCTGGCGCTTTGATTAAACCGCTGATATCGGTGACCACGGCTTTGAGCTGGTAATTTTGTTGTTGGTCCTGACAACAGCTGATGCTGGTTTGATTGTCAAACTGTGGCAATAACTGACCGTTTAACCACCACTGCACTTGTTGCTGGGCACTGCCGATGGACAACTTAAGCGCAAACTGTTGGCTCTGCCCTCTCGCTTGCACCACTTGCGACTGCTGCGGCTGTTGGCTGTGAAACATGCCGATGGTCTGATACAGCTGATTGACCCAGGCTTCACCGTTGATTTCACCGACCGGCTTGCCTAATTCGAGCATAAAACTATTGTCCTTCGGCCGGTAAAAACCTTTGCTGTGATAATAACCACCTTCAAACAAACCAACCCCGGCCTGACCCGGCAATGTCGGTACTTTGGCCGGATCGTTGAACCAGTGCCGCCATTTCACCTGGCTTAAGTCGGTCAGTTGGGTAATGTTGGCGTAACAGGATTCGCAATATCCCGGCAGATACAAATGCGCATTGGCATCGTCAACGTATTCATCGGCCAGACGGGCGAAGGAATGGCCAAGCTCGTGGATCGCTACATCGGTCGCGCTCTGATGCAGGGTGAAAGTCGAGATGGCGCCACCAGCCCCGCCATATTTAGTGCTGTTGCCAGCGACCAGCACAAAATCAAACTGCGGATAATGCTGGAACACGTAATTAAACACTTTACTGCTGTTGACGCAGTACAGACGGTCGATGCCGGCACAACCGAAATTACCGTCAAACAAAGTATCAACCAGCGTGTTGGTCGACGGGTCGTCGGCACCACTTTGCGCGGAGACCGCATCCAGCACATGCAGGCTCCAGCCGTCGCGGTGAGTGCCGATTTCTTTACTGGTGAAAAATACCTGACTGAACTTGACTGCGGCATCACGTAATTTCTGTTGTTCTGTCGCGGTAAAACCATCGCCGACAATCACCAGATTCAGCCGGTTGCTTTGCACAGGCCCAACAATAGTGCGGCCCATACCATTGCTGGCCGGAATAGCCAGCAGCACTTTCTGTTTATATTGGGTGGTGGCGCCTTGTGGATCTGTGGCCTGCAGCACCAGTTCAGTATCTAAGGCATCGGTACGCGCTAACACCTGCAGCGAGGCGTTGGCCTGGCTGCGATCCAGCCGGAACAGTTCCGGTTGCGCATTACTGACCGTCACCACATCACCATCCACATCTTCAGCTGTGTAAGTCAGCGTGTAGCTCTGACCTGCGTCCAGCAGCGCCGGTAATGGCGTGACGGTCAGTACAGGCGCATCATTCACCGCGGTCAGCGTAATGTCTGCGACAAAAGCCACGGCCGCAGACTTCCCGTCTGTCACCTGTAACTGCAGCGCGATTTTGCCATTGAAGTTTGCCGCTGGTTTCAGACTGATACTGCCGGCCGGGCTGACGGTCACGCCAGCATTGGCCGGACTGACGCTTTGTAAGCTGAACGTCAGTGTGTCCTGATCGACATCCGTTGCTTTGAGCTGAAAGGTCGCCGCTGTATCTTCAACGCCGGCAAATTGTTGTAGCGCGGCCTGCGGCAGGTCATTGATATTTTGTACTGTGAGTTTGGCATTGCCGGCGACCGGCGGATTTTTCCCGTCACTGACGGTAAAGGTAAAACTGGCTTCGCCGGCAAAATTAGCGCTGGGCTGATAAGTGAAACGACCATCATTTTGCAAAGTGACGACACCTTGCGCCTGAGTTTGGCTGGTCAGCTGATAACTGAGCGCATCATTATCCGCGTCGGTAGCACCCAGTTGCGCCTGCAGGCTGCTGTCTTCGTTTAACTGAAAGGTATTGCTGCCAGGCACCGGCGCGACATTTTGTGGTGTCGGTTGTGGAGCAGGCGGACTGTCTGAGCCGCCACCGCCGCAACCCGCCAGACCAATGACGCTGAACAGGAAAAAGCCGGACTGACGTAACCAGCGGAGCTCTGATCGCCGCATCACAAAACCTCCATATTTATTTACAAATAATTATCACCTTATCACACAAGTAGGCAGTCTGCAGCTGCAGAGCAAGATTTTTGGTATGAGCAGTTCAAATTACGGGCGAAAAAAAACCGGTCAGCTGACCGGTTTTTTCAAATTCATTAGCGCTTAGGCGTTAGCTGCAACACCAGCAGCGCGGGCTTTACGTGCTTTTGCGGCTTGACGGTTGTAAGCATCAGTAAACTGGGCTTTTTCCAGTTTGCGCACTGCTTCACCGTTCAGGTCAATCTTGCGCAGATAAGTTACAAACACAAAAGCATTAACCACGAAGAAAGCTGCTGCTGCGATTAAAAATGTGTCCATCTTACACCTCATTACATCACCGGACTTTGCCGGAACTTAAACTGTGATTACCTTGGGTTTCAGGTAAAAAACGGAAGTGGAACTCGCTGTATCACTTTCGTTATTTACCTGCTTGATAAGTTATATGCAGTTGGTGTGCCAACTTAAAAGGTAACTCGTAAATTATTGTTTTTAATAAATTTAATTACTTAAAAAGTACCAAAACAATAAGAATGACGGCAAGAGGATCACAGGATCTGTTGCTAAATAGCGACAGCCAAAAGCAGATAAATATTTTATACTTAAAAATCAATTACTTAGCATGTATCTTTTTTGCGACAGTTTTAGCGCCCCACAGAAAAAATCAATAAAATAATTTTAATTCAATAACTTAAATAAAAGTTAAACCTCCCAATTTTCAGCTGAAGTCAGGCCACAGCAAGATTTACGACAAGTCCACTGCAAAAGCCTCAGGCTGCGAAAAGCAAAAAAGCGCCGGCAGGCGCTTTTGCAGGTCAACACAGACCGCTTAATTAATAAAACCGTATTTGCGGGAAATCACATCGAAATAGTTCAGGCATTGCTTGGCATATTCACGTTTTTCCACATAACTGCCCGGGAAAAAACTCTTTTTAAAGCCGTACGCCACGATGTCTTTTAAGCGTTTTAGCGGGATATCAAAGTTGTCCACCGCCAGCTGATATTCCCGGCTCACCGTGGTATTCGACACCAGGCGGTTGTCGGTACAAATCACGGTGGCGATGCGATTTTCCAGCATGTCTTTAAACTTATGTTGTTTGATATCGGTGATTGCCGGATTGGTCTGTAAATTTGAGGTCAGGCAGACTTCAATCGCGATACGTTTATCGGCAATGTAGGACGCCAGCTCTTTGATATATTTCTGTTTATCCGTGATGGCCGGATCTTTAATCATCTCCGGAATAAACATCGAATAGCCGTGGCCAATCCGGTCGGCATAACATTCGGTGATGGCTTCAAACACCGATTCAGCGCCGTATGCTTCGCCGGCATGTAAAGTTTTCAGCAAAAAATGCTGGTGGGCGTATTCGTACACTTCTTTAAAATTGTGCGCCGGAAACCCGGATTCCTGCCCCGCCAAATCCAGTGCGACGATCGGAATGCCGGCTTCGTCACGTAACCGCACGCTGGCGCGCACCAGTTCCATCGCCGCCAGTTTGATCACCTGCATCGGATCAAAATCGCGCATCAGCTGAAATAAATTGGTGTAATAAGGTGAAAAACCTTTGCCGGAAAACATCCGCATCGCACAGTTAATAATGCCGTAGGCAAATGGCGGTCGATATCCGAGCTGGACCTGATCATGCGCATTGTATTCATGCATGGCGCGCTTCAAGCCATTGTTAACCGTATGCATAATACGGTCGAAATCGATACCGGCCGCCGGGTCCATCAATAACTGCGGTGCAAACCGTACTTCGATGTAATTGACGCCTTCCGCCTGATTATCCAGCGCCAGTTCGTAGGCTGCCTGTTCCAGATTCTCCAGGTCGCGCAGCACACCGCAAGTGTACTGAAAACCATGCAGGTATTCGCCTAAGTTGTTGTAGCGCTCTTTAAACACCAGCTCTTTCATGCCTTCGACGGTATTCGATGGCAACACCAGCTTACTGCGCTGTGCCATTTCAATCAAAGACTCCAGCCGCAAACTGCCATCCAGATGCAGGTGTAAATCAGACTTAGGCATTTCTTTAATAAAATCAGCGGAATAAAACGGCATGGTGAGTCCCTGAGCAGCTTACGACTGCAGCTAGTTTAGCAAAATCGGCACCTGGATGTTGATTTGCCTTCAGCACCATAGCATTCAGGGTGTTATACCGATTGAGCAAGCGTTGGTTTTTCAGCCAATCAGTTGTCCCTGATCTGGCAATAGACTCACTGCTGACCTAGGCTTTGAGTTTGTAGCCGCGCAAGACCGGAGGTTGAATGGTTGTATCCGCCAAAGTTAAATACGCATTGATTGTTTTAGTACTGGGAGCCAGTCCCCATTTACGTATGGAAATTCGGCAAAATGGGTAGGTAAAGCTTTGCGCGATTCAGCCCCTTCTGGAGTGTTTAATACCGAGAACAACTTGTCGAGGAAATCATCAAGTCCACTGCCGTCCTCATCCGTGTAATTCCTCAGGGCCAAAGTGAATTGTGCTTCAAGGATGTTATGAATTGACTTGGTGAATGAGAGTACTCTGGGGTAGAACAAGAACGGGCAGGTTATTTCTATAGGTGGGTTTTGCAATCCACTGCGCCTGAAAATAAAGTCAGCAGAGCTTAGATCGGATTTATTGTTCGGAAGCAACTGAATATAAAGCAGAAGTGGTGCCCGGGGCCGGACTTGAACCGGCACGCCCTTTCGAGCGAGGGATTTTAAATCCCTTGTGTCTACCGATTTCACCACCCGGGCAGAGTTGCGTGTGCAGGCGCACTTGGCAGAACGGCGGCGATTTTACGCTGGCTTTTGCCTTACTGTCATGTGCTTTTTGCAGTGTGGGCCAAATTCTTACTGCGGTTGTGTGTTTTTTAACCGCCACAGCGAGGTAACGAAGCTGACAACGACTGCTCCGATCTCAAATTTAGCCATCCAGAAATCTATATAAAAACCAACAGCTTAATAATTAATCAGCCTAAAGTCGTATCCATTTAGCCATCTATACTGTTGCATTCAGCATTTTGTCGTGATATTACTAAAAACGCTGCAGCTTTGTTCAGTCGTGTATCTGCAGCAATATGCGCCGGCACATTTGCCTTAGCGCCAAAAAAAGACAGAGCAATGAATCACTTAAACACTATGACCGCCATTCTTCTCAGCCTCCTCGTGCTCCTAACCGGACCTCGGGGTGTTGTGCATTGGTCGTAGTGTAAATACGGATCCAGCAAACAAACCCCGAGCCACAGGCCGGGGTTTTTTGTTACCTCGAGGTCTGATGGGTGAAAATTTCAGCAAGAGGAACAGGATATGAGCAGCGACAACAAAATCTGGATTTTTGATACCACATTGCGCGACGGCGAGCAGGCATTACGTGCCAGCTTAAGCCATAAACAAAAAATCCAGCTGGCCCATGCCATTGCGCGCTTAAATGTCGACGTGATGGAAGTAGGCTTTCCGGTGTCCTCGCCGGGCGATTTCGCTTCAGTGCAGGCGATAGCGCAAAGCGTCAAAGGCCCGGTGATTTGTGGCCTGTCGCGCGCGGTGTTCGCCGACATCGACGCCTGCGGCGAGGCGTTAAAAGCTGCCGAACGCCGTCGTATCCACACCTTTATTGCTACTTCCCCACTGCACCTGCAATACAAATTACGCAAGACTTTAGAACAAGCCACCGAGCAAGCCGTCGCCTGTATCCAGCACGCCCGCCGTTATACCGACGATGTGGAATTTTCCTGTGAAGATGCCGGCCGCACACCGATTGATGATTTATGCCGCATTGTTGAAGCCGCCATCAAAGCCGGCGCCAATACCATTAATATTCCGGATACTGTCGGCTACACCATCCCGAACGAATTTGGCCAAATCATCAGCCAGCTGATGCACAAAGTGCCGAATATCGATCAGGCGCGAATTTCGGTGCATTGCCACAACGATTTAGGTTTGGCTGTAGCCAACAGCATCAGCGCCATTCAGGCCGGTGCCCGCCAGATTGAGTGCACGGTGAACGGCATCGGCGAGCGCGCCGGTAACTGTTCGCTGGAAGAAGTGGCGATGATCATCAAAACCCGCGGCGACTATCTGCCGTTTTATACCGACATCAAAAGCACCGAAATTTACCGCTCCAGCCATCTGGTCAGCCAGATTTGCCACATGCCCATTCAACCGAACAAAGCCATTGTCGGCGAAAACGCTTTTGCGCACAGCTCCGGTATTCACCAGGACGGCGTGTTAAAAGCGCAAAACACTTATGAAATCATGTCGCCGGAGCAAGTCGGCATCCGCACCAACGAACTGAACCTGACTTCACGCTCTGGCCGCGCCGTCATCGCGCACCGCTTAACCGAAATGGGTTACAGCAAGGAAGATTATGATTTAGACCAGGTCTATCAGGCGTTTTTAACCCTGGCCGACCAAAAAGGCCGGGTGTTTGACTATGACTTAGAAGCACTGGTGTTTTTCGAAAACTTAAAAGATGACGACGAGCGCTACAAACTGGCGTTTTTAAGTTCCAGCACTCATACCGGCCATGTCGCCAGCGCCACTGTAGGTTTAACGGTTGGCGATGAAACTTATACAGAAGCAGCCACCGGCAACGGTCCGGTCGAAGCAGCCTTTCAGGCGATTCACCGCATCGCCAGACTGGAAGATGCCAAGATGGTCGATTACAACCTGCAGGCCAAAGGCGAAGGCGAAAACGCGCTGGGCCAGGTCGACATCATCATCGAATATCAGGGCCGGCGTTATCACGGTGCAGGCCTGGCCACCGACATCGTGCGCTCATCCGTGCTGGCCTACGTGCATGTACTGAACCTGATTGAACGCAGCAAACGCATTGATGCGGTGAAGCTGGCGCGGAAAAACGCCGACAGCACCATCGAAAAATAATTCGCTTTAACTTTATCCGGGACAAATGATGAAGACTTACAACATTGCAGTATTAGCCGGCGACGGCATCGGGCCGGAAGTGATGGCAGAAGCATTAAAAGTGCTGGACGCGGTCAGCCAGAAATTTGGTTTTGCCATTAAAACCCAAAGCGCCTTGGTCGGTGGCGCCGCCATTGACGCACATGGCGAAGCGCTGCCGGCCGCCACTTTAGATTTATGCAAACAAAGCGATGCGATTTTATTCGGCTCGGTTGGCGGCCCGAAGTGGACCAATTTACCGCCGGCGCAACAGCCAGAACGAGCGTCGTTATTACCGCTGCGTAAAACCTTTGACCTGTTCTGTAACTTACGCCCCGGCAAGATTTACCCGGCTTTTGCTGACTTGTCGCCTATTCACCCACGCACCAGCTCCAAAGGTATGGACATTCTGTGTGTGCGCGAACTGACCGGCGGGATTTATTTCGGTGAAAAAGGCCGCACCGACACCGCGGCTTTTGATACTCAGACTTACAGCGTGGCGGAAATTGAACGCATCGCCCGCGTCGCTTTTGAAGCGGCCGGCAAACGCAGCAACAAAGTCACCTCTATTGATAAAGCCAACGTGCTGGCGACCAGCGTGTTATGGCGCGAAGTGGTTAGCCGTATCGCCAAAGACTATCCGCAAGTGGCGCTGGATCATATGTATATCGATAACGCCGCGATGCAGCTCATTCGTTCGCCGCAGCAGTTTGACGTGCTGCTGTGCGACAACCTGTTTGGCGACATTTTATCGGATGAATTAGCCGCCATTGCCGGCTCATTAGGCTTGTTACCGTCCGCCAGCTTAAACGGTTCTAACTTTGGTTTATATGAGCCCGCCGGTGGCAGCGCGCCGGATATTGCAGGCAAAGGCATTGCCAACCCGGTGGCGCAGATTTTAAGTGCGGCGTTGTTGCTGCGTTTCAGCTGTGGCGAAGAGGCGGCCGCGCGTGCGATTGAAGCCGCGGTCGAACAGAGCCTGGAACAAGGCATTGTCACGCGCGATATCAACGCAGAGTCCGGCTACAACACCGCGGATATCGGCAACGCCATCGTGCGTTTTATTCAGGCAGCTTAAGGAGTCCACCATGGGCCAGACTTTATACCAGAAGATTTACCAGAGCCATGTGGTCGGCGCCTTAAACGGCAGCACAGATTTGTTGTTTGTCGACCGCCATCTCATCCACGAAGTGACCAGTCCACAGGCCTTTGCCGGGCTGCGTCAGGCCGGGCGTAAAGTGCGCCGGCCGGATTTAACTTTTGCCACTATGGACCACAACACATCGACGCAAGTGCGCAGCTACGACGCCGCCGGCGAGACTTCGCGCAAACAGCTGGAAGCCTTGGCCGCCAACTGTGCCGAAAGCGGTATCGAGCTGCTGGATTTGTATCACCCGGATCAGGGCATTGTGCATGTGATTGGCCCTGAGCTGGGCTTAACTCAACCTGGCATGATCATCGTCTGCGGCGATTCGCACACCTCCACCCACGGTGCTTTTGGCGCTATCGCTTTTGGCATCGGCACGTCTGAAGTCGAGCACGTGCTGGCGACACAAACGCTGCCGCAGCAAGTGGCAAAAACACTGAAAGTGGAAGTAACCGGCACGCTGTCGCCTTTTGTGACGCCAAAAGATGTGATTCTGGCGGTGATTGGTGCTTTAGGCACTGCCGGTGGTAACGGCTATGTCGCCGAATTCTGTGGCGATGCCATAAAAGGCATGACGATGGAAGGCCGCATGACGCTGTGTAATATGAGCATCGAAATGGGTGCCAAAGCCGGTTTAATCGCGCCGGATGCCACCACTTTTGCATATTTACAAGGCCGGCGTTTCGCACCAAAAGCTGAGCATTGGGACGCCGCGGTTAGCTACTGGCAGAGCCTGTATTCAGATGCGGACGCGCAGTTCGACAAAGTGGTGCAAATCGACGGCAGCCAGATTAAGCCGCAAGTGACCTGGGGCACCAACCCTGAGCAGGTAATTGCCATTGACCAGCCGGTGCCGGCACCAGAATCTTTCACTGACCTGATTAAAGCCGACGCGGCCCGTCGCGCGCTGACCTATATGGGCTTAGAGGCCGGCCAGAAGCTGACCGATGTAAGCGTCGACGTCGTCTTTATCGGTTCCTGTACCAATAGCCGGATTGAGGACTTACGAGCCGCCGCTGCAGTGGTTGCCGGTAAAACCGTCGCCGCTGGCGTGCGCGCTTTAGTGGTACCGGGCTCGGGTCAGGTCAAACGTCAGGCCGAAGCTGAAGGCTTAGCCGATACCTTCAAAGCCGCTGGTTTTGAATGGCGTGAACCGGGTTGTTCGATGTGCCTCGGCATGAATGACGACCGGGTTGATGCAGGCCAGCGCTGTGCGTCTACGTCAAATCGCAACTTTGAAGGCCGGCAGGGCCGCGGCAGCCGCACCCATTTAGTCAGCCCGGCGATGGCAGCAGCTGCTGCTATTCACGGCAAATTTGTTGATGTGGCCACTTTAACCGGAGCAAGCGCATGAGTGAGATCTTCGCCAAGGGCCTGGTGTGCCCGCTGGACAAAAATAACGTCGATACCGACCAAATCATCCCGAAACAGTTTTTAACTTCGGTCAGCCGCGACGGTTTTGCTGAAGCGCTGTTTTTTGACTGGCGTTATCTGGCCGATGGCAGCGCCAACCCGGAATTTGTGCTGAACGAGCCGCAATATCAGGGCGCTTCAGTGCTGCTGACCCGCGCCAACTTTGGTTGTGGCTCCAGCCGCGAACATGCGCCATGGGCCATTCAGCAATATGGATTTAACGTCGTCATCGCCGAAAGTTTCGCTGATATTTTCTTTAATAACAGCATCAACAACGGCATGTTGCTGATAAGCCTCAGCGCCGCCAACATCGATTTCCTGTTTAACCGCTGCAAACAAGGGCCGCAGCAGTGGCAAATTGATTTAGCCAATCAGGAAATTCTGCTGGGCAATAATGCCGCTGTGGGTTTTGCCATGGATCAGGACGTAAAACAACGACTGCTGTCT
>SSFI01000094.1 GCA_008015325.1 Rheinheimera sp. | reverse complement strand
CCTGACTTCCCAGAGCACCATATAGTTTAATAAGCGAACAGCAGAGCAGCCTGAAATTGCCTCAGGCAAGGCGACACGGCGAAGGAATAGTGGCGCGCTTGCGGGCATGCTCTGGCAACACTACGATTGCCAAAGTTGCAGGCGGCAGCCTCTGCGCTGAGGTGCCGCACCGGTGACCGGGGTCTGTTAGCTGAATAACGCCGCCAGTGAGTTGACGTTTCTATTACTGCTGTTTTGCGAGAAACCACCAAACTGTGATTTGATTTGCTCCCGCGCCTGTCTGGCCTGGTCAAGGGCCTGACTGCGTTTTGCTTCTTCATCGGTGGATAAAGTCCGGCTATCGCCGCTTTTTGCGCTTTCCAGTCGTTGTGCTGCTTTGGCAGCCAGACTGGCGGTTTCGAGGCGTTTGCTGACGTCGGCGTCGGCTTTTTTCAGTCGGGCAGTGGTGTCTTGAGTGGCTTTTTCGGCATTGGCCAGCGAGCCGGTTTTTTTGTCATCGCCGCTCAGCAGGGCTTTGGCTTCGGCGGCTGAACCGATTTTTTCCGGCAGCCCCAGCGCCTTGGCAGATTTGCTGCTGGCAACTTCCATTTCGCCACCGCGGGTGTTGGTTGATACTGTCTGGTTTTTGCTGTCAGTCAGCAAATTAGTTTTGCTGGCGTTGTTGCCTGAGCCGGATTTGACAGTGGCTTTATCCTGGCTGGCGATGATGCTATCGCGGGCTTTGGTGTAGTCAGCCTGCAGTTTTTCCCGGTCTTTGCCGGTAATTTTGTCGTCAGCTAATTTGGTAGCTATTTCGCGGACTTGCTTCAGCTGGCCATCAATTTCTTTATTGGCGGTGCTGGCGGCGCCAATCGCGGTTTTGCTGTTGGCCAGGCTTTGTTGCACTGCGGTGTAGCGTTCGGCGTCAGTGCTGCGGGTGGTTTTGCTGGCGCTGTTTTCCGTGCTGCTGGTCTTCGGCGGCGTTGCAAGCGTGGCAGATGCCGCAGAGGTGCTGGTGCTTTGTTGCGTCTGGCTGATGGCCTGAGTGCTGCCGGATATTGAGCTGACCATGCTGGTCTCCTGCTGAGAGCGAAAAACTTTTTGAGTGTATCAAAACTTTGCTGCTTTTTCAGCCTGCAGCGGCAAAAAGTTGCCGGCACTGGATCAGCTATGTTGTCTCGCTCGCGGTGGTATTACCGCTCTGGTGGTTACCTCGCTTGGCTCAGGTTGACGCTGAGGCTTTAGTCTCTCACACTGACTACTCAGGTAAAAAGTCAGGCGCAGCTCAGGATCAGGCTTCGTCAATCAGAATGCCAACCAGATAAGGTTGTTATGTCAGATGAGTTAAAGGCAAAAATCGCGCAGCTGTCGCAGCAATACCGTGACCGGCTACCGCAGCAGTTGAGCCAGATTATTGATATTTTTCAGAAGCTGCAGCAGCGCTGGAACAGCTACGGCAACCATGAGCTGGTCAGTCGTCTGCATGTGATGAAAGGTTCAGGTGGTACCTTTGGTCTGCCGCAAGTCTCTGACGCTGCGACAAATTTACTGGATATCCTGCAACAGGAAGCGGCTGATGCCGCAGGTTTTACCGGCACGCAGGTCGAGCTGCAGCAGGCGATGGTGCAACTGGAGCAGGCTATCAGCCTGAGCGCAACGCCGGTGGTACCTGCTGACACAATAAGCGCAGAAGTCTTGATCCCGGCGTTACAGGTTCCAGCGGTACAAGCCATAGCGAACACGACAACCCAGTCTGCGCTGGTTGATAGCGTGTTGCTGTTAGAAGACAGTGAAAGTCATGGTTATGTACTGCAAACCAATTTGTCTGAATTTGGGTTCGCCGTCGATTGGGTGAAAACCCTCAGCGCCGCCGAACAGTATCTGACGGTGCAAACACCAGTCATCGCCATCGTTGATTTAAATCTGCCGGACGGCAGTCGTCAGCAGGTATTTGAGCTGGTCAGCACTTTGCACCGCCGTGGCGCTAAAGCCATCATTATGACCAGTGAAAATAACTTTGAAGTGCGGATGCTGGCGGTGCGGCATCAGGCGGCAGCATTTTTTAATAAACCGCCAAAAATCAATGAACTGGTAGCAAAAATCCGTCATTTGCTGGATATGGAAAACGAAAGGCCTTATCGCATTCTGATGGTCGACGATCAGGAATCGGTGCTGAGTTATTACAAAGCGCTGCTGGAACACGATGGTTTTGAATTTCGTGGCGTGATACAGCCGGCACAGCTGTTCACGGCGCTTGATGGTTTTAATCCGGATTTATTTATCCTCGATTACCATCTGCCGGATTATAACGGCGCTGAGCTTGGGCGGATGCTGCGCCAGATCCCGCAATACGAAGCTGTGCCTATTCTGTTTATGACAGCCGAACAAAGCAGCCTGATCAAAGATGATTTGGTTGAGCTTGGCTCTGATGATGTGATCCCGAAAAATCTAAGCACAGACTCGTTACTGGCGCAGTTAAATGCCCGGATCCGGCGTGGCCGTCAGCTGCGCCAGCTGATGAAGCAGGACAGTCTGACCCGGCTACATAACCACGGCTACATTCAGGAGCTGGCGCAGCAGTTATTTGTGCTGGCCGGCCGTAAACAACAACAATGCAGTGTGATCATGCTGGATATCGATGAATTTAAGTCGGTGAACGACCGCTTTGGTCATGCGGTGGGCGACAGGGTTATAGTGTCTTTGTCACAACTGTTACAACAACGGCTGCGCAAAAGTGACGCCATCGGCCGTTATGGCGGTGAAGAGTTTTTAGTCCTGATGCCTGACACTGAGCCGGCCGCCGCTTTGCAGGTCATGCAGCAGATCCTGACACAGTTTGGCCAGATAGCTTTTAGCGACGATAGGCAGATGTTTTCGGTCACTTTCAGCGCGGGCGTCGCCGGCAGTAATGACTTCAGTTCTGCCCAGGCGGCAATAGATGCGGCGGATAAAACGCTGTATCTGGCCAAAACCACCGGTCGCAATCAGGTGTTGCTGGCGGAAAAGCCCTGAGTGCGGTGTACATGGCAGCCAGTTAACTGCGCTGCGGCGGGGTTAATGGTAAGGTCAGGGTGCAACTGGCGCCGCCACTGCTGCTGCGTTCAAAGGTCAATCCGCCACCGTGCTGGCTGGCGACCCGCCGGACGATAGACAATCCCAGGCCATGGTGAGCCAGTTCTATGCCGCTGGCCGTATGGCCGGATTGCCAGCCTGGTCCGTCGTCATTAATGCAAAAACATACACAATGATCATCTGCACGGATTTGCAGCTGCACTGAAGTCTTCGCAAAACGTAACGCATTACTCAGCAGATTATTCAGCGCCCGTTGCAACAATAACGTATCGGCAGACAGCGTGACGGGAACTGATTGGTCAGCGTCAAGATGGATGGGGATAGTGCTGAACAGCGCAAACCTTTGCACCAGCTGCTGACAGAATTCCACAACGGGCACCGCTTGGTATTCCAGCTCATGTTGCAGATAGTCGTTTTGCGCAAGACGCAGATAATCGTAGATGTTAACCTCAATTTCGTGCAGGTTGTCGTTAATATCCTGTTTTGTTTGTTCCAGTTGTTCTGGTCTCAGCATGTGGCTGAGTAACTTCAGACGCGCCAGCGGGGTTTTAATATCATGACAGACGGTTTCAGCCATTTCCGCCTGAAAACTGTTTAGCTCGGTTATGCGGGCGGTCATATTTTTCAGCGATTGCGCCAGCGGCGCCAGATAAGAACGTTGGCTTAAAACAAAATCCGGTAAATGACCATGCCTGATTTCCGTCAGAGCACTTTTACGCAACACCTCAATATCGCGGAATAAATGCCGGCTGATAAAAAACAGACTGAGTAGTAACAGCAGGTAAAACAGATAGGTCAGCTCAACCTGTAATTCCTGCTTTCTGGGCCAGTTTAACTGATTCAGGCACAGCAGCTCTTGAGAAGCTTCGACACTGCACAGCTGAACTTGACCTTCGCTGTCTGCCAGCGGGATCACCTGAGCAGGTGATGCCAGTACCTGATCGCTTTGCTGACTTTGCCAGAAGCCGGCCGGATAGATGATAAACAGTGCGTCGCTGCAATCCTCAGGCCCATCGGCATGGCAGCTCAGCGCTTTATCGTCTTGCCGGAGTTGTTGTACTGCATCGAGCACCAGACGGGCGTCAACTGAGGGCTGATTTTGACCTCTGAACAGCTGGTAGAGCTGATTCACACTCAGCGCCAGCACCAACACAGTTGCAGCTATGACTAAATAGAAACGCCAGAGGGGAACCCCAACGATGCGTGTGAACCTCATGCCGCACCAGATTGCTGATAGGACAGATAATATCCTTCTCCCCAGGCGGTGACGACATTCCAGGCCGGATCTGCGGCCTGTAGTTTACGGCGTAACCGCGATGCTCTGCCGTCCATGGTGCGATCAATGCCGTCATAATTTCTGCCCAGATGTTGCTGGAACAACCAGTTGCGGCTGACTACTTTGCCGGGATGTACCGCCAGTGCGGCCAATAATTTAAATTCGGCGCCGGATAAATCAAGGGGCTTATCTCCCAGCTTTGCCGTGCGGTATTGTAAATCCAGTTGCAGGTTATGCCAGTGCAGCTGTTCTGTGACAGGCTCCGCCGGGACCGGACTGACCGGGCCGAGAAATACCTGCAGTTTGGCGAGCAACAGCCTTGGATCCAGCGGTTTCAGTAAATAGTCCTGGGCACCCAGTTCAAAGCCTTGTAACTGATGTTTAAGTTGGGTTTGCGCAGTCATAAATAACACCGGGCCGTTGAAACTGCCGCGGATCTCCCGGACGAAATCAAAACCGCTGCTGCCAGGCAGCAAAACATCACAGAGCAACAGGTCAAAATGCTGGCTGGCGAGCTGATTACGGGCCCGCTCTGCGTTCGTGCACCAGGTCACAGTGTAGCCTTCCTGTTGCAACAACTGACAAGTCAGGCGTGCCAACGCAGCATCGTCTTCTAACAGCAGAATATGCGGGGGCATCAGAACAGGCTCCAGCTCAGGCGGCGTGGGGTTAATGCATCAGAGTCTTTTAGTTGTTGCATCCGGCGGATCACTTTTTGTTTCAGCGGGGCGCCATCGGCAGCGGCCCGCAGTTCGAGCGTCAGGTTAGCGCTGAGAGTCAGGTTAAGATCAAGCTGTTGCTGCAGGCCACAGCCAAGCATCTGATTATTGTCGGTACGATACAGACAAGCTGCGGCGGCGTGGCGCCACATCACTTGCAGCCGGATTTGACAGGGGCCTTCATCCTGCGCCACGCATAGCGCTGGTGCTACTTTTAACATGGCTGCGGCTGCTTTATCGGGCTGCGGCGACGCAAAGAGCATGGCCGGACAGAACAGCATGGCCAGTGTCATTGGCAGATAGCGCCTGCGGGTCTGGCGCATCGGGCTTACCATCGCAGCGTCACTCCGCTAAACCACAGATCCTGATTTAAAGTAGCAAAATACAGACTATTCAGGGAGGCTGATGGCAGATATTCGCGCCGCCAGTTGGCGACAAAATCCATCTGACTGGTCAGTTGCAGCCGCAGTGCGACTTTGACCGATGGCAACCACTGACTGCCCGGCGCATATTGATAAGCATTGCGCGTGAAATCCCCCGGCAAAACGCCGAGATAATAACGGCTGTAGTTGTGATCCAGCCGCCTGATGCTGCCGGTCAGTTCCACGCCAAAGCCGGGTTGCTGCCAGCGATAGCTGAGGCTGTTTTGCCATTCATTACCCTGGTGGACGTTACTGATGTCCTGATGCACGCTGCTGCTGAATTGCCAGTCAGCCCGCCGGTACAAAACAGTGGCGCCACCCAGATAGCTGAAGTGACGTTTGGCAGGTGTAATGATATCTGACAGCGAGTTGCCGTGTCCTATCGGTAGCAGAATAGGTTTACTTGTGCTGACCAGGCCCGTCAGCAGGGAATCGCGCAAACCACCACCGCGGGTCAGCAACGCATCAAAACTTTGTTTCGTAGTTAAATCCACTGACCAGTGCTGCGTTTCCAGCAAATTGAAGCCGAGGTCAAGGTTTTCCATATAAAAGCGGTCGTAATAAATCTGCCAGCGCGGTAGCAGGTTAAAACTGCGGTTTGGCTGTGCGTGCAGCACACTGCTGTACTGGCCGTATCCAATCCCTAATATAAACTGGCTCTGTGTTGATGCCCCGGCTTTGGCTGCAAATCCGCAAAAGACAGCCAACAGCCAAAACAACGACCAGCGCAACAGGGGCAGGACAGATACCAGAGCAGTCATTTCATCCGTTAATCATTGATGGGCACGATAAAGTTGCAAAAAATGTACACAGTCGGCTTCTTCACCGCAAGCGCTCAATCCTGAAGGTGGATGTTTTATCCTGATTTATTTTGCTTTACCTGCAGCCGGCAGGAATCATTTAACCTTTTATTGGGTTAAGTTTAACTTTGTTTGCATCCGTACCTGATTGCCGGTTCGATAGCAGGGAGTGAGTAAGCAGAGCTGTCGACGTAAACCGTTAATTTTGTGTCGCTTCAGGTTGATGTTACAGCAGGTTATTTTTGTAAAATCGGCCTAGGGGCTGTTGATCTTTGGTGTTTGTTTTTGCAGCAGTTTGGCAGCTATTTATGCAAGGCAGTGCGAGCGCCGTGTAGTTATTCTACACAAACGAGCACTAACGCAGCAGAAAGAGCTGCCAAACGCTGCCCTGCGGGTTCGTTTGGCGGCATTTTGGGCTTTGTCACTCGTTGCTCACATAGAATCACTATGCCACGCGCCTCGTTTCGCGCCGAAAATGCCGCCACCACGCGGTGGCCGAAACGAACAAGAATTAATCACCAAAGATCAACAGCCCCTAGCATTGAACCAGCTGGTTCAGAAAAAACACAGACCGGCCTTTGCGCCGGATTGGGATAACATGAATGCAAAAGTAAGAGCCGCCAGCATTGCTCAGCTGGCGGAAGTGTGTCCTGAGCTTGGCGTTGCCTTGCCTGAAATGTTGCAGTGCTTCGGCTTAAACGAAGCGATGTTGCAAAACACGGAGCTGCTGATTCCGGCGCTACCCGCAGTACAGCTGTTGGAACAAGTGGCTGCCGACAGCGGATGTGAATCCGTTGGCCTGCGGCTGGCGGAGCGTCGCCGGCTGTCCGGATTTGGCATGCTGGGTATTTTGTTAGCGCATCAGGCGACGCTGGGAGAGGGGCTGGCCGCTATTGCGTGTTATCGTCACCTGCTGAATGATATTCTTATGTTTCAGCTGGAAGAAAGCCCGCCACATTTACTAATCAGGCTGGATTTGCTGCTTGGTGCAGAGTGCGGCAAAACACAAGCTATTGAGTTAGCGCTGGGCATCACCTGGCGCTTTTGCCTGCTGATGGCCGGAGCACAATGGCAACCCCTCAGCGTGCATTTCAGTCATGCCGAACCTGCTGATTTAAAATATCACAAAAAGTTTTTCCGCTGCCCGGTCCACTTTAACAGCGATTTTAACGGTATTGTGGTGCCGCTGACGGCGCGTGATCTGTTAAATCCGCAAGCAGACTCATTAATGGTTCGCCATGCAGAACAACTGCTGGCGCCACTGTTACAGTCACAAAACCGGCCTTTGGCTGATGAAATCAGACAACTGCTGCTGGTCCAGTTGCCTGCCGGGCGCTACAACATTGAATTAATTGCAGGTTATCTCGGGTTGCAACCGCGCAGTCTGCAGCGCAGGCTGGCCGCAGAGCAGTTGTCTTTCAGTGAACTGTTAAATGATGTGCGACTGGAATTGTGCCGGCATTATCTGCAGAACCCGTTGTACAGCCTGCAGCGGATCGGTGATTTGTTGGGTTATGCCAATGCCAGTTCCTTCACCCGTTGGTTTGTGCTGCAGTTTGGCAAGTCGCCCAGCGAATACCGGCAAGAGCAGGCCAGGCGCCCACTTCATTCAGCAAAATAATGCCGAACCAGCTGCTGATGCGTGTCACTTTGCCTGAGCAGCGTCAGTTGTTTACTCAGGGTAGCTGCAAGAGATTCCGAGCTGCTGGCCAGCACATAGCAGGAACGATGCAGTATCGGTGTCAGCTGATAGCCGCTGTCCTGTTTTAACTGTCGGCGATAATAATGAAAAATCCGCTGGTCGAGCACAATAGCGTCCACACGATCTTTGAACAATGCCTCAACCTGCGCCCGTTGATCGGCCAGTTCCTGATACTCGCGCATCTTTGGCACTGTCGCGACAAAATTGGCACCTAATATTTGGCTGGCGCCCTGAAAGGCATAAACGCGCTGACTAAACAATGAGGCCCAATTCGCCGCACGCGCCTGCTGAGCTGAGGCTCTGACTATCACATCATGATAACAGTTCAGGGCATCCGTCCGGTGATGGGCCTGAGCTGAAGTTTCGGGTAATAAAGCCAGATCAAACCTGCCGGATTTCATCTCACTGAGCAGCCGGCCATTTGGTACATAGACAAACCGCACTTTAAGGCCTGCAGCTGCGGCTGACAGCCGGATCAGATCCAGTTCATAACCGCTGTTGCTGTGCTGAATGATATAAGGTGGTTTATGCATGCCAACCAGAACCTGCAGTTTTTTCTGCTGGGCAGGCTCTGCGGCCAGTGTCGCCGGTAAGAGACAGCAAAGCCACAAACGGCATAGCTTCATCACCGCCCGCATCAGGTTTGATACCTGTGGATTTGCTGATCAATTGCCGATGCCAGCTGATTCAGTTCTGTGGTAATTTGCAGGGTCCGTTCAGCTGTTTCGGCGGTTTGCAGCGACAGTGTGGCTATCTGGTGAATATTCTGATTAATAGTATCCGACACTGTGGTTTGCTGCTCTGCGGCACTGGCGATTTGGGTGTTCATGTCATTAATCACTGTGACTGCGCTGTGGATCTCCGTCAGGGCCTGGCTGACTTTGTCCGTCTGACTGACGGCGTCGCGGCTGTGCTGCCGGATGCTTTCGATCGCTGTGACGGCCTGACGGGCACCTTGCTGCAGCCGGCCAATCATCTGATTGATTTCATCGGTGCTGCTGGCGGTACGCGCGGCCAGCGTGCGTACCTCATCGGCGACAACGGCAAAACCGCGGCCTTGTTCGCCGGCACGGGCCGCTTCGATGGCCGCATTCAGTGCCAGCAGATTGGTTTGTTCGGCCACACCGCGGATCACATCCAGTACCGAACCTATATTGGTAGATTCCCGGCCGAGTTCGCTAATCACTTGAACACCGGTTTCCACTTGCTGTTCGAGCTGGCCGATCACGCTGACTGTGTGTTGTAACACAGTCGCAGAACCATCTACCTGTTGTTCGGTCTGCCGGGTGGCTTGCGCCGCGCCGCTGGCACTTCTGGCTACTTCCAATGCTGTGGCTGACATCTGGTGCATTGCTGTGGCAACTGCGTCACTCTCCAGATGTTGCTGAGCTGTGGCAGCGCCGGTTTGCTGCATCAGCTGTTCCAGACTCTGACTGAGCTGGCGCAAAGATGCGACAGAGATCCGCAGATTGTTCACCAGAAGGGCAACTTTACCGGCAAAGGCGTTAAAAGCCTGCGCCAGTTCGGCCAATTCATGGCCGGCATCGGTTGGCAGGCGCTGGGTCAAATCACCTTCACCACGGGCCACATTTTGCATGGCGCTGACCACGGTGGCCAAAGGCCGGGTAATACCCTGAGCCAGATACAGACCGGCACTGCCAAGTAATAACAACAGTACCATGACAATCACTAAATCCGTCAGCATTGCGCTGTTGACCATATTGTTGGTGGTCTGATTTAACGTCTGGATCCGTTGTTCCAGATCATCGATATAAAAACCGGTGGCAAGCACCCAGTCGCTGTCGGGAACTGCAACGGCTTTTGCCAGTTTTGGTGCCGGGACGTCTGAGCCCGGGCGTGGCCAGCGGTACTCGACATAACCACCGCCTTTACTGGCAGCGGCAATATATTCCTGCACCAGAAAACGACCTTCCGGGCTTTTAGCCTGCAGGAAATTTTTACCTTCGCGTGCCGGGTTATCGGCGCTGACAATTTGATTGCCGGCAGTGTCATAAACAAAGAAATAGTTTTTGCCGTTTTCATAACGCAGCGTACGCAGGATTTGCTTTTTTTCTGCCGGATCTGCCGTAGTTGCCATGGCTGTCAGTGCCAGTTCAAGATAGGCATCGAGCTGAGCTTTACGCTCATCATACAGAGACTGACGTAACTGACCGACGCCAAGACCGGCAATTTCCTGCGCCAGTTGACTGCCAAGCCAGCCAAGGAGCAAGGTCAGCAGCAATAACGGCAATACAGCTAACAGCACAATGCGTTTTCTTATCGATAAAGTATTCATCTGATCTCCCGTTTAGCCTGGTCTGGTTCTGGATGATGGCGCAAAGAGTGCCAATCTTTCTGGCGTAGATACAATGCAAAAATAGGGCTTACACGCACAAAGCGCAATTGGTCTACGGGATAACAACCCAATGCTATGTGGCGTTGTCATTTCGGTCAGATGATTGTTTTATTTAAAAAATGCCGGCAAATACCGGCATCAGAAATGGGCCGGCGAACCGGCCCGTGCTTTTATAACCAAGGATGGTTGGTACGCCGCAAATGCAGGAGCAATTTGTGGCGATAACCATGGATGGTTGGTACGCCACAAATGCAGGTACGTGGTACCCAGAGCTTTGTGGCGATAACCAGGGGAACTCAGGTTAAGCCTTGCGGCGACGCAGCCACAGCAGCGGTAACAGTGCCAGCATCAAGCCACCGGCAGCACCACCGGAAGATTTGGCAGGCTCTGGTTTTGGCTCAGGCTGTGGCGTTACCACGACAGGTTCAACACCATCCGACTTCACCGTCAGCTCAAAGCTTTGTGAGGCTTTGTCAGTCGGTACCAGCTTGTCGGCCACAGTCACAGTGATTGTGGTTTTGCCATGCCAGTCCTTGTTTGGTGTCAACGTCACTTTGGCGTTGTTTTCGTGGTTGCTGATGCTGCTCGTGACATTGCTGCCGGTGACAGTGATCACTTTGGCATCGTTTTCGCTGTCAGCAAACAACACATTAAAATCAACGGTTTTGTTTTCATCAACGCTCAGATCTTTGAACTCTGGCAGCGTGATAGTGCCGGCCACCTGGACTGCTTTGGTCAGAGTGACCTGATCCAGTCCTGTTACCAGGCTGATCCAGTCCATATTCAGTGTCTGACCGGCGGCAGTTTCAGCCACCCGCACTTTAAAGCTGACATCAAACTGGGTCGCTTCCGGC
Organism: Rheinheimera sp.; assembly: GCA_008015325.1. Lineage (GTDB taxonomy): Bacteria > Pseudomonadota > Gammaproteobacteria > Enterobacterales > Alteromonadaceae > Pararheinheimera. Next base: position 44,404 of record SSFI01000094.1, on the reverse strand, counting down.
CCTGTATAGTCCCAGCACACCACTTTGTTTTGTTTCACTTTATCTTTCAGGCCATCATAAGCGTACTGAATACCGGTTTCCTGACGGTAAGGGATGCCCATTACATCCAGTGCACCGTGATGTCCGTGCAGACCAATAGAACCAAAGTCCTGCTGTGTGCCAAAGTTCATCGTGTCGTAGGCCATCACCACTTCATATTCACCGGCACCATAACGGTAGTTGCGGTTCATCACCAGGTTAAAGGTATAGCGGTCATCGCGGATGGTTTCCGGATTGGTCGGTTTCGCGCCACCTTGGTTAAAGGTAAAACGTTCTGTGCGGGCGTTCAGCCATTCCAGAATCATTTCGTCATCGGTATAGGCCATGGCGATACCGGCTGCTTTGGCTGGGTCGTTGTTTGGGATCAGCGGCGTACTCAGTGCTTCCACAGGGTAACTCAGGCCGATATTGGCGGCATCAAGCTGGCCACGCCAGAATGGTGCAACAAAAGGACCGTACGGGCTCATATAATAGGGGAACTTCGTCTGCATCAGATGCTGATAGTCATTCCAGGCTTTACCAAAGAACACAAAGCCTTGTGGCGAGACAATAAACCGGTCGTATTTGTTGTACATGCCATTGTTAAACCATGACAGGTTGGCACCTGTGCCCCAATAATTGGCCAGTTTAATTTCAAATGGATTGACAAAAGCACCATTGACCATCATACCTGCCCAATCGTCGGCTTTGCCGCCGATGGATGGATTGATGCCGTAGTTCTTTTTCAGACCGACAAATCCTTTGCCATTGCTGCCGTAGTTGGGAACGCGGCATAGTGGATCTGTTTCGCTGTCGGTTACCTGATAGGTATGCATCCATTCGGTGGAATCTTGCTGTACCCCGGCAATGCGGATAGTCTGGCCGTCGACACTGAGGCTGGCTTTCTGGCCAGCATTATTGACGGTGACAGAACCAGGCACCAGGGTCAGGCCTTTCGGCAGTTTGGTTGCCAGGTCAAAATCCCGGTCCATCCCTGAGTTGTTTTCCACCACATGCAGCTGCACATCAATGACCTCTCCGCCTTTCACTTTGGCCGGTGCATGGATGCTGATATCATCCATACCGCGCTCCAGTCGCAATGGAATAGTCCCGATGCTGCCAGGCGACCCGGCTTTGCCAACTTTTACCGCTGAATAGACGATGTCGCCTTGTTTCAGTTCCGGCATCTGCCATTTAACATCAATACCAACCGGGTTCACGCCATCAGAAACTACCGGACCTGTAGCGGTAATTTTCCCCGGCGCATTTGGCACGACCGCCGTCGCGACCCGATAGCTGTCTTGCAGATTTGGGATCACTGCGCCTTGTGGCGCATGCGTTCTGGAGTTCACCAGCATCACCCAGTAGTTGCCAGGTTCAGGATCGTTCAGGCTGCAATAGTTCATTTCGATTTGGGTCATCGAGCCACAGAGCCATTCGCTGTTGAAATCCGCTTTACCGTCGTTATTGCTGTCTTTGCCGATGAAAACCATCAAAGCACCACTGATGTCATCTTTGGTTTTCCAGGGGCCAAAACCTTTGGTTTGTTCCAGCACTTCGACCACCAGACGACTGCTGTCAGCCGGTACATTGATAATGCGGGTATCAATATGGCCTGGTGAGTAGTCATTGTCCTGATAAATCGGGTTTGTGTCTTTATCCTGTGGCAGCGTCAGTTCAAAGGTGTAGGCGACCGTCTGACCCACAGTATTAAACAGCAGGTTATCCGTTGCCGGTAACATCAGATCACTGATGCGGTAAGTGCCGTGGTTACGGTGCGCTTTGGCACTGACCCAGTCAGGTAAACCTAAACGGTCAAAATTGACAGAAACTGGCCAGTGGGCGGCCGGCAGCTCTTTATTATCCGGCGTCAGATGCACCTGGCTCCAAAGTTCAAACGCCTGCAGCTGCGCCTCCTCGTCGAGCAGGTTTGCACTCTTCCACTGCACATCCTGCACATTGGCTTTGATGATAATGGTCTGGCTTTCGCCGGCTTTTAAACTGAATTTCGCCGGGAAAAATTCCAGTTTGGCATTATTTATGTCGATTTCGCCCAGAAATGACAGGTTCCAGCGGTCATACGCCCATTCACCGCCAGACAAAGTCCAGCTGCCATCGCGGGTGGCTTTGACGGTGCGGGTCCAGCTACAGACACCACGGCGACAAGTGCTGTCGACCAGTTGCGGCAGGTTCAGCTGACGCACATCACCGGCTTGTTTGGGGTTGGCGGCGACAAAATTTTCTATCGTTTCATCCATCACCAGACCACTGTTAATGGCCGCATGTACATCAATCCGGCCAGATCCAGCGCGATGTTGGGTGGCAGGGAAAATGGCTCCGGTACTTGGAATACCGCGTTTGACGGTGTTCGACGCGGTCATCTCCAGGGCTGACTGAATTTCTGCAGCGGTCCAGGTCGGATGCGCCTGCCGGACCAGCGCCATAGCACCGGCCACATGGGGCGATGCCATCGAAGTGCCGCTGACTAAGGCCCAGTCGCGTGAAGTGGTAGCGCCGGCCGGATCTAACGGGTGTTCATCGGCATAAGGCGCCAGAATATCCACGCCAGGGGCCGACACATTGGGGGCCAGATGGTGCAGATAAGTGGACGATGGTCCTAACGATGAGAACGGCGCCAGGATATCCGCTGCTTTCGGGTCCTAGCCTATGGTGACAGATCCACCCTGGATGGTGATTTTATGCTCAGCACCACCATCTTTTAACCAGTTCAGAATTTGGTTGCCGGCGGCATTGGTGATATGCAGGCCAGGTAACTCAAAGAAATCATCGACGATCTGGTTGTTATCCGGCACGCTTGCGTCAAACACGTCGTTGTACAGGATAAAGCCACCAGCACCGCCGGCTTTGACGTTTTCGGATTTTTCGATACGGCCATTGTTGCCGCGTTTGCAGATCACAATCTCATCGGCTTTAAAAGTGCCGGCGGCAAAAGGTTTCAGACACAGCGGGTCATTGTAATTGGCAGCGACCACAGGTTTGCCGGTGATGCTGCCGCGCGAATAACCAGCAATGGCGTCATCAGCCGGACGATTTGGCAAATAACTGACAGAAGGTGCTTTTTTGCCGCCACTGAAAGCCACACCATTATTGACTTTGGCCAAGGTGCGGTCATGGGTGCTGGCAGCAACCACCATAGTCCAGGGCGAGCTATGGCTGATGCTATAGAAATTTGGCGCTAACGGATTACCGCCATTATTGCCGGCAGCGACTGCCACAGCGATCCCCGCTTCACGGGCCGACAACAGCGCTTGTTGCAGCGGGTCATCCCATGGGAATTTTTCGCCACCACCGATAGAGAAGTTAATCACGTCCACGCCATCTTTAATCGCTTGCTCGTAGGCCAGCAACATGGCTTCCTGTGGACAACCTCCATTAGCTGTACAAGCCTGATAAGACACGATATTGGCATTCGGTGCCACACCAGCTGCTGAAGCAAACTCTACACCATAAGGGCGGCCATCATGTTTGCCGGCCCCGCCGGATAACATGGGTACATGCAGGATTTCGTTACCAGCGACGGTGCCTGCCACGTGAGAACCGTGACCGTTATAGTCTTCACCGGTGGCCGGGGCTTTGCCGGCGTAGCTGTTGGTGACCGCAGGCCAGCTGTAAATGCCAATCAGTTTGTCGTTACATTGTTTCACGCCGGTGGCGCATTCACCGAGGTATTTGCCTTTGCCGAGCGGGTTGGTGTGGTCATGGCCGTTGCCGCCGTTTTCACCTAAATCCTGAAAGGCGATATGGTCAGAGTTAATGCCGGTATCGATGATCCCGACCACCACGCCATCGCCTTTAAAGCTTGATTTATCCGGCGTCTGGCCGACCCAGACTTTTTTCGCGCCGATAAATTCCGGTCCGCGGTCGGTCTGGATGTGCAGCATTTCCGCACGTTGGATAAAAGCCACTTCCGGCGATTCGGCCAGCTGTGCGGCTTGCTCCTGTGTCATGGTCAGCGCAAAGCCGTTCAGCGCATGGGTGTAACGGCTGCTGGCGTCGTGCTGCACGCCAATACTTTGCGCCAGCTGCAGTACATTGTCTTGTTTGGCGCTCAGGTAGTTTTCATATTGACTGATGCGGTCTTGCTGCAGTTCTTTCACCGCTTCAGCAGAAATGTGGTCTGTTTGCAGCTGTTGCTGTTGTTGCAGCGGCGTCACGCCTGCTGTTGACTGAGTGGCAGGCGTTTGTGCGAAAGCCAGTTCACGGCGGATGCTGGCCTGGGCCGTGGCTGCAAAGCCAGCGACTCGACCGTCATAAGTAGCAACCGGCAAATCGCGCAGCCGGACTATATAAGTATCAGATTTGCCTGCCTGATCTGCTTCTGCTTTAAATTTCGCTTCAGCACTGGCTGGCGCGATTTGCATATTGCGGCCACCAGGGAACACCCCGGCACTGGCACCAGCATGGATACTTTGTGGTTGCGTTTGCTCAACCGGTGTAGTCACCGGCAATAATTCCTGCAACAGATTGTCCTGGCGCAGCTGATTCATGGACGTGGCAGATGCCGCGATAGTGGCGCCATATAAGGCAGACACTATCGCCACACTGAGGGCTTTACGATTCACAGTTACCTCCTGGGTAAACATATTCACTGTTGATGTGACCTGGTTATTGTTGTTTTGGTCTTTCGCCGGTCTGGGCCTGGTTGTGCCGGTGGACTTGTCACCTCAGGCAACACTTCGCGGCAACATGAACACCGTCTTCAGTAAGGGCTTTACAAAAGACGACAACGGCACAAGATCGCCCGCTATGCTAGGGCGTTTTTCCGCAGCGGGATTTGCATAAGGCGATCGCAACTTATCTGTTGGCGACACGAGGTTTTGCTGCTTTTATGGACAGGGTTTCGACTGGCAGAGGAATTGAGTTATCTATATAAAGATAATAAAAACATATGGTTATCTGTATTTGTTGGTATTTGTATGTTGTTTCTGCTCATAAGGCTAATCGGGCTGAAAGCCGCATTGCAGCTGCGGATTAAGCAAAGATGACTGCTTTAAAAGCAAAATGCTGGTAGTGCCGTTTTACGGCTAAAAATCTGTTGCTTTGTACAATTTTGTACGTTTTGGCAGGGAAGGTTTTAACTGTTCTGCGTTGCTGATGTTATGCAGTGTAATGGTGAATGGGTTCAAACTGCGTCATTGAGATGATCTGTTGCATGAACCGACAATCCCTGACGATATTGGCTGGGGGTCATGCCAAATTCTGCACTAAACCAGCGGGTGAATGAATTGGCATTGTAGTAACCCAGTAAGTTGGCGATGCGCTGAACCGGATATTCCTGGTTTTGCAAGTAGTGGATACATTGTTCTCGCCGGACTTCGTTCAGCAGTGCCTGATAGGAAATGTTCAGTTCGGTCAGTTTTCGCTGTAAGGTTCTTGGTTTAATGCTGAGATACCTGGCGATCCAGTCGATATGGTGGCGGCCAGCCGGCAACTGGATAAAGAACAACTGCTTAATTTCATCGGTCAGTGACCTTTGACGGGGCTGTGCCAGCGGCTCCAGCAGTTGTTTGGCGTGCGCCACTAACATCGCATCTGCTTTGCGGTTTTTCAGTAAACGCGCCGATTCCGGGCAAACGATGCCGTTAAAATCGCTGTTAAAATATACCGGACATTGGAAAAAACGCTGATGATAGCTGATGTCTGCCGGTTCAGAGTGAGTGAAATGTACTGAAGTAGGTCGCCATTGTTGTTCTATCAGCTCGGCACCGAAACGGTAGGCGATGGCAACAAACAACTCAACAGCTTGTGTCTTGATGCAGGTTGCATTAAGCATCACATCTATTTTAATCCGGTATTCCTGCTGGTCAGTTTCGGTATAAAACACCGTGATGTCATTTAGCAGGTGCCTGTAGTCGCTGATCGCCTGCATGCCATCCCCTAGCGTGACCTGATGGGCCAGTAACAACCCGACCAGACCAAAACCGGATAACCTGCGCTGTTCTGCTAGGCGTAATCCAAATGAAGGGCAGCGGGTGATTTTGGCGGCGTATTCCAGCAGTTGCACTGCTTGCAGGGCTGGCAACAACAGTTCTGCTTTTTGCAACATCGCGCAGTCAAAACCAACGCGGGCCAGGATAGGGTCTGGCTGGAACCCAAGATTTTGGCAGACCTGCGCAAAATGCATCAGGCTGGCGGCTCTGATTTTAGGAATCATGTTGTCTCTTCTGATCAGTGAGCGCCACAGATAGCCAACCCAAGATGTAGATACCTTTAATCTGCAGAAATAAGTAACACTTTTCAAGTGCGCACATTAATGACTCTTGTAGGTAGAGGGTACGCATATTGCGCCAATCATTTAGCAAATGACGCAAAAATGCTGGTTGTTCTTTATGCAGCAGATAAATCCAATACATTGGCCGGAACGGGCCGGTGTTTTCCAGATAGCGGCCTTATCGGTATGCGACAAAACTGCTCAAGACTGAATAATGGGTTAGCTGTATGCAAAAAGTTCGATTAGGTGTGATGAATAAACTACCGGAGTATCTGCGCCAGTACTGGCAGATTGAACCGGCGGAATTCGGTCGTGAAATCGGTTTTGATTTTAGTTTGTTTAATCAAGAAGATACTTACTGTTCACTGGTCGATGTGGTGCGATTGCTCGAGCTTTGTGCAGAAAAAACCGGCGATGATAGTTTTGGTGTGAATCTGGCGGCGTTTCACGATGTGGAAGCTTTGGGGCTGGTCGGTTTGTTGGGCCGCCATGCCAATAATCTGCATCAGGGCATTGTGCAGTCTGTCAGTCATCTCAGTTTTAATGTCACCGGGCTGACTTACCGTTTAAGCGAGCAGCTTGGCTACAGTGTGTTGTCGGCTACTTTTACGTCGTTTCCTGCGACGATGGCGCGGCAGTTAACTTTCTTTACTATGGGACAGACCTTTGCATTGCTGCGACTTGCGACTGGTAATCAGTGGCAACCGCAGCGTCTGTGTTTTGCCTTTGCGGCGCCTGCCAGTCCCCAGCTGTTAAGTAAATTTTTCGGGCTGGTCCCTGAATTTGACGACAGCATTAACGGTTTTTTCTTTGAACCCGCGCAATTATTGCTGCCCTTGGTACATCGCAGTGAAAGTGTCTTCAAAATATTGCAGCACTATGTCAAGACAACAACAGAGCATCAATTACCAGATGTCACTGAACAGCTGAAATCAGTGATCCGCACTCGATTACGTCTGATGCAAAGTTGTCGGCTGGAAGATATCGCAGCGGAACTGCATCAAAGCAGCCGGACTTTGCAGTCCCAACTGAAAAAATCCGGATTGAGTTTTTCTGAATTGTTAAATGAAGCGCGGTTTGAATTAGCCTGTCAGTTACTGGAGACCTCAAATCAGGCGGTTGGTCTGATCGCTGATTATGTTGGTTATGCTGATTTAGCCGTCTTTTCCAGAGCCTTTACCAAAAAAATGGGGATCACTCCATCTAAGTACCGGCAGCAAAAGGACGTCGTTCAAGCAATGATTTGATCGGCCGGCCAAATCTGCTTGATAATTTCTGCTGACTATTTTGCATTGAATGCAATTTAAAGCCGGTCGTTTGACAAACACCAATTTTGTCACTAAAACAGCAAAACTGTGTTGTGGGTATCAGGCTCTTCAGTGCCTTTTACCCTAAAAAGAAGGTCCCGCCTCATCAATGGATTTGCAGCAACATAAACCTGGTAAATTTCAGCGATTGCTGTATTTGATGTTGTTCATCGTCGTTTTGCTTGGCATCAGTTTTTTTGTCGTTGTATTTGAGCAAACGAAGTATCAGCAGGCGGTCGAGAGCCGGGAGACGTCGTTAAAGCTCGCCGAAGAATTACGTCAGTCATCCAGCGATTTGGCGCGGCTGGTCCGCAGTTATGTCATTACCGGCAATCCGGTCTACAAGCAGCAGTTTCAGGCTATCGTGGATATTCGCGACGGCAAAAGAGCCAGGCCTGAGAACTATAGCCCGGCATATTGGGAATATCAGGCCAATACCATCGCTATGCCAGATAGCCAGACAGGCACAACAGTTGCACTGGTTGAGCTGATGCGGCAAGCCGGTGTTACCCGCGAAGAGCTGGACAACTTAACCCAATCTAAAGCAGCTTCTGACCAACTGGTTGCGCTGGAACATCAGGCAATGTCGTTGGTCGAACAGAAAATTCCGGCCTCTGCACAAACCCGTCTGCGCGCGTTGATGATGTTAGCCGACGATGGTTTTGTCGCAGCGAAAGCTGACATCATGGGGCATATTATTGCTACTGAACAGATGATAATAGCGCGGACTGAGCAAACAGTGCGCCGTGCCGACCAGCGGTTAAAATTGGCGACTTTTGTGCTCTTTCTGTTAGGCGGGATACTGGTCTGGTTGATATTCAGTGTCGGCAAGGCTATCCGGCAGATTATCGGTTGCCCGGTGCCTGAATTGGAACGAACTTTGGTCAATATCGGCAATGGTGATTTCCTGACCCCGATCCGGCTGGTTGAAGACAACAAAAACAGTGTATTGGCCTGGCTGGCAAAAACGCAGCAGAAACTGGCAGAACTGAACTGGGCGCACTTCAAAGCGATCATTGATTCCTCCGATGATGCCATCATCAGCAAAAATATTCACGGCATTGTGTCCAGCTGGAATAGAGGCGCCGAGAAAATATTTGGTTACAGCGCCAATGAAATGATTGGCCAGCCGCTGACCTGTATCATTCCGCATGAGCGGCAACATGAAGAACCTGAGATCCTGGCGCGTATCGCTGCAGGTGAAAAGGTTGACCATTTTGAAACTCAGCGGCTGCACAAGAATGGCAAACTGGTTGATGTGTCGGTCAGCATTTCGCCGATTTACGACAGCAAGGGTGGGGTGATCGGTGCGTCGAAAATTGCCAGGGATATTTCCATAGCAAAGGCTGCAGAAGCGGAAATTCAGCGGCTGGCGTTTTATGACGCGCTGACTGGCCTTGCCAATCGCAGTCTATTGCAGGACAGGTTGCAGCAGTTAAGCAACAAAGCATCGCGCGGACATTTTACTTTCGCGGTCCTGTTCATGGACCTGGACAATTTCAAAACTTTAAATGATACCCAGGGACATGCTGCAGGAGATGCGTTGCTGCAGGAAGTCGCCCGGCGTTTGCAGTCGGTGGTCAGAGCATCGGATACCGTCGCGCGTTTTGCCGGTGATGAATTTGTGGTGTTGTTAGCAAGTGAGCATAATGCCGACCCGACGTCTGTCGATTGGTTAGAGACAGTGATGGACAAGATTATTCAGGTATTGGCGCAGCCTTATCAGGTTGCAGGCATCTCACATCGCTGTACTGTGAGTATTGGCGCTGCCATCTGCCGCCATCCGCTGTTTGACGGCAGTGAACTGATGAAGCAGGCCGATCATGCAATGTATCAGGCAAAATATGCTGGCAAAAACTGCTACCAAATTTTCCGGCATGAGGCCGCAACAGGCTGACGAGCAGCCAGCCGGTTGTGGCCAAACGTTAGTTTACACGCGGAATTTGACCACTAAGGTGTTTAAATCAACTGCCAGCCGGGTTAACTCGGCAGAGCTGGCGCTGGTCTGATGGGCGCCGGCGGCTGATTGGGCAGCTAAATCGCTGATATTAACGATATTGCGGTCGATTTCACGGGCGACTTTGGATTGTTCTTCTGCAGCACTGGCAATAATGTGATTGCTGTCACTAATGGCAATAATGCGGCTGGTAATGTGCTCCAGCGCTGTGGCTGCATCTGCCGCAACTCTTTGTGCCAGCTCAGCATTATTACTGGTTGCCTGCATGGAGGAGACCGCATCCTGTGCCGATTGCTGAACCTGGCGAACCATAGTCTCGATTTCACCGGTCGATAGCTGGGTCCTGTGGGCTAAAGCCCTGACTTCGTCGGCGACCACGGCAAAACCACGGCCGGCTTCCCCAGCCCTAGCGGCTTCAATGGCAGCATTCAGTGCCAGCAGATTGGTTTGTTCAGCGACGGCCCGGATCACGTCCAGTACCTGTCCAATAGAGGTAATCTGGCCCGCCAGCTGATGAATGCGTTCGGTGCTCTTGGCCACGTCCTGATTCATTTGCAAAATGGCGGTTGACGTCTCACTAACCCTTGCTTTGCCTTCTGCTGCCAGTGTGGCGGACTCGGCCGATGCTTCAGACGTCTGCAGCGCGGTTTTGGCAACTTCGTCGACCGCAGAGCTCATTTCGGTAATGGCGGTCGCAGCTTGTTGAATTTCGTCATTTTGCAGTTGCAGGCCACGGGAAGAATCTTCAGTGACTGAATTCAGTTCTTCCGCGGCAGAAGCTAACTGCCCTGAAGAATTACCAATATGCAAAATGGCATCGCGTAAGTTTTGCTGCATCGTTTTTAACGAAGTTGCCAGACGGGTCAGTTCATCCTGACCGGCAATCACCACCTGTGCTGTTAAATCGCCGGCGGCGATAGTGTCAGCCGCAGCTACAGCTTGCTGCAGCGGTTGGTGAATACTTTTGATCAATACAGATGCTGTCACCAGCGCTGCAACTGCGGCAATCGCCAGTACAATAATGACCAGCCAGACACTGCGGTTATATTCGGTCTCGGATTGCCGGTGCCCCTCGTCTGCTGCGTCTTTGTTCTCTTTAACAAGCTCACGTAATGAGGCAGCCATCGCATCAGTGAGGTGATTGATCTCTGGCAACAGCAGGCTGGCAGCGTCAGTTTTACCAGCTAATGCCAAATCAACCAGCTGTTGCTGCTGTTGGTAATAGGCTTGTTGTTGCTGGACAAACTGGCCGTATAGCCGACGTTCTTCATCCAGATAGATCGTGGTTTCGTATGCAGAACTGGCATTTGCTACATCCAGTTTAATCTCAGTCAGGCGCTTTGCAGTCTCACCGCGACTCTGTTCATCGGCATCCAGCAACAGGCGTAAAGTAAATACCCGTACCCGCATCAGATTCGCATTCAGATCGCCCAGCGCAATAATCGCCGGCAACAAGTTCTCTTCGGTATTGCTGGCATTATTGCGGATGGATTGCATGGACAGCAGTGAATAGCTGCCAAGCCCGATTAATAACAAAAGCAACAGGGCAAAAGCCCCGATCAGACGTTGTTTGATAGTGAATGTTCGCAACATAGAGCCAGCCTGTGTAGAGGGTGAAAAGTAATGGGTTAACCATTCAAATTAAATCATTTACGCCAGAATCTGGTAGCTATTATGCGCAATAAAATTGGCAAAAAACGCACTGTGCTGGGGCTATCAAGCGACTGTGAAAGTGCTAACTGAGCAGGTGTTAAAGGTTGCGTCAATTAACAATAAGTGTGCGCTATTTATAAACAATGTTTTGCCCCGCTGTGGTTATCCTCAGGCCCGCTAATTGGTCAAAAAAATATCAATCCCGTGCTGTGCGGATCTTAAGTTCTGTACTGACCTGCGATGTATCAGGTGCGACAACCTGCAGCCACTAGCCTTTTTTCCTGAAGTCCGGTAACAGGCCATTTTATGCAAATAAGACTGGAATACCGGGCTAAACAGAACACACCGAAAACCCGGAGGACCAGTGAAACTTAAATCTATTACTATTGCCATGTTGACCGCATTATACGGCGTGGCAGCTGGCGTTGCTGCCGCTGACTATCAGCAGGCGGCACAGGCGGCAGAACTGCAACAAATGCAGATCCCATCCGCTGAATTTCTGGCCGAAATGGCCGAAGCGAATAAACAACGTAAATTAGCTGTGTTGCAAAATAACGGCAAAAACGTGCAGTTAGCACCCAAATCACCGGAAGCGAAGTTTCAGCCAGAAGCTGAGTTTTCTGCGGGGGAACATAGCTATATTGTTGAGTTACATGATGAATCTGTCATTAAGCAACTCGACGAAGCTCAGCAGTTACAAAAGGCTGAACAAATGGTGTCAGCTGCGGCCAGCCCTGCAGCAAATCTGAGTAACGCCAATAATTTCAAAGGCGCTGCAATGCAGGCGCCAGTGGCTGCGGCAAAAATTGCACAGTTGCAGCAACAACAGGACCTCGTACTGAATACTGCCAGCGCGGTACTTGGGCGAACACTGGAAACTGGTCAGCGTTATACCAAGGTGCTGAATGGTTTCAGCCTGAAAATGACACAAGACGAAGCCAAACGTGTGGCTGAACTGGCCGAAGTGAAAAAGGTCACCCGGGTCAAAATGTATCAGCTGACCACGGATATTGGCCCCACTATTATCGGTGCCAACAAAGCGTGGGCAGGTCAGACATCAGTGACACAGGCACTGAAAGGTGAAGGCATGGTGGTTGGTATCATCGATACCGGTATTAACACTGACCATGCTTCATTTGCACCAACCGGGGCTGATGGTTACACCGTGACGAATCCATTAGGCGCCGGCAATTATCTGGGCGATTGTAAACTGAAGGATTTCGCCAGCCGTTGTAACGATAAACTGATCGGGGTGTACAGCTACAGTAAAATTACCGATGCCTACTCAGCTGACGAATTCCAGGATAAAAATAAACCTTGGTATGCGCCGAATGTACAGATCCGGCCTAAGTTCGGTGAAGACTATAACGGCCACGGTTCACACACTGCCAGTACAGCCGCCGGTAACGTACTGACCAACGTTCCGCATCTGGGGAGTTCCGGTAAACAAGGCGACGGTGTTCCAACGGGTTTTACTTTTGGTCAAATCTCCGGTGTGGCACCGCATGCCAATATAGTGTCTTTCCAGGTTTGTTTCCCAGGGGCTGCGGGTGATCCATATGCGGGTTGCCCGGGCGATGTACTGGTTGCTGCGATTGAAGATGCCGTGGATGCCGGTGTTGATGTGATCAACTTCTCGATTGGTGGTCCAGAAGATTCGCCATGGGAAAGTCCGATGGAGCAGGCCTTCCTGGCAGCACATGCCGCTGGTGTGGCGGTCGCGGCCTCTGCCGGTAACTCTGGCGCTGCCGGCAGCAATGAGCAGATGAGTGTCATTGACCACAGTTCGCCATGGCTGATGAACGTTGCGGCTACAACAACAGGCCGTACTATCGATGTCGTGAACAAGACCCTGACCGGTTTCAGCGGCGGTTTGACGACGCCCCCGACTATCACCGGAAAGAGCATCAGCGGTGCTGTGACAGGTAGTCTGAAAGTAGCGCAGAAGTTCGGTGATAAATTGTGTCTGAATCCATTCCCGGCCGGCACATTTACCAAAGACGATATCGTCATCTGCGAACGCGGCACTAACGCCCGGACGGCAAAAGCCGACAACGTGAAAGCCGGTGGTGCCGGTGGTTTTATCCTGTATAACGTCAGCTCATCAGCGACCAGCCCGGAAGGCATGACGTTTAATGATATGTATTCAATACCAGGTATTCATATCAGTGCTAACGATTATTACGGCAAATTGTCTAACTGGCTGAACAAAGGTACAGATCATCGCGCCACCATCACGGCAGCCAATGTCGTGCGTAATATGAACCCGGCGAATGCGGATATTCTGGCTAATTTCTCCTCAAGAGGACCAAGCAAATATATTAAAGAGCATTTGATCCCGATGGTGTCGGCACCAGGTGCTGATATTTTTGCTGCAAACTCCGATGACCAGCCATTCTCTGCATCGCAAAATGCCAGCGATTTCACCATGATGAGCGGCACTTCTATGGCATCGCCGCATGTGGCAGGTGCTTTAACTCTGTTGCGGCAGGCCCATCCGGACTGGTCAGTCTCTGAAGCACAAAGTGCGCTGCAGATGACGGCAAAACAAGTCGTAAAATACCAAAAATCTAATACTTTAGTGGATGCGGGGATCTACCGCGCGGGCTCAGGCCGCATTGATGTTAATGCCGCGATTGACGCCGGTCTGGTGCTGCATGAAACAGTAGAAAACTTTAAAGCTGCAGATCCGGCTAATGGTGGGGCTGTGCGTCAGCTTAACATGCCTGAACTGGTGAACATGCAATGTAAAGAAAGTTGCACCTGGGTCCGCACTTTCCGTGCAACCCGTGATGGTGACTGGAAAGTTCAGCCGGATACCGATGAGTACAGCTTCAGCATTGAAGCGACACCGGCACGTTTCAGCCTGAAAAAAGGCGAAGTGCAGACCGTTGTATTCACCGCCAAGCTGATGAACAGTAACTCACACAGCCATTCTGCCGAGGGCGAATTGCATGCTGCGGTGAAGCTGATCGCTGATCAGCCAAATATTCCGCAGGTGCATCTGCCTGTCGCAGTGAAATATACGGCCGGTGGCGTGCCGGAAAATATGCAAATGACCATGCACCGCAACGAGGGTGTATATCAGATCAACGATTTAAATCTGCCGCCACTGGTCAGTGGGCATTATTCAACATCGGGTTATGTCAAACCCGATATCAAAGAGCTTGCGATTGAGCAGGAACCAGATTTATGTGGCTTTGCCTGCGACCGTAAACTGGGGCCAAGCAAACACGTCAGCCTGGTTCAAGTGCCTGCTGACAGCGCACGCTTGATGGTTGAAGTATTAAGCCGTACTCATTCTACAGCGAAGAAAACCGAGCCGTGGAAACGCGGTGATGCCGATGTTTTTGTTGGTTACGACGTCAACAATGATGGCATTCCGCAGTGGAACGAAGAAGCTGTCTGTATGTCGGCTTCTGAAGAAGTCGGTGATTACTGTAATATTACTAATCCGCATCCGGGCCAGTATTGGGTCGTGGTTAACAATTACCAGCATGACTCCATTCGCAATCCGGTGATTGTCGATACGTACAAAGTAGCCACTGCTGTGGTGCCAAAAGCATCAAATGGCGACATTGAAGTTGAAGGCCCGGCGCAACATGATGCGATAGCACCTGCCAGTATTAAACTGCGTTGGGATATGCCAGATGCAGAAGTTGGTGATTTGTACTACACCATGCTTAATATTGGTACCAGCAGCGATCAACCGGCCAACATTGCACAGATCCCGCTGAAGATGCAGCGCGGACGCGATGAAATTGAATTGAAGGGGTCAAAAACTGGTGCACGCCCTGGTCAGGTCATTGACATGAGTTTTAACGTGATGGCAAACCAGGATGGCTATGACCGGGATATTCAACTGACGTCAAAATTACCATCGCACATGACGTTAGTACCAGGCTCAGTCAAAGTGCCGGCAGATATGCAAAAAGGCCTGAAAGTTGACGCCAACAACTTTGTGCTGACTACAGTGCAACCGGACTCAAGGGACTGGGCACGTGATTACAAAGTCACCACCAACAAAACTGATGCTATGTGTAAAATCCCGAACTATGGTCAAGCTGACCGCAACAGTTACCTGGATTTATCGCAGTATGGTATTAATCCGCAATATGGCGGTATCTGGAATGAAAACCTGGTGGTGCAGCTGGGCTGGTATTTTGGTGAAGATGCCACGGCGGCGCTTTACCATAACTACTATGCCGGTTCGACCAAGCAGTTTACTATCAGCCCGATGGGTTATTTACAGCTTGATCAGATGCCGCTGTATTTCCCCGAACACCGCCGGATGACAATCCAGAACTTCCCGGATTCAATGGTCGCGCCTTTATGGCGTGGGGCAACGCTGCGGCCAGACTATAAAACGGACTATGCGCCACTGCGTACGCCGTTGTTCATTGACCGCTACAACCCTGACAATTCGTCAGGGATATCGATGGCAATAGCTGGTACTGGTGATGTGATTCTGGAATGGGATAATGCCCGTTCGTCGGAAGAGTTATATGACTTTGCCACTAATACCCGGAAGTGGGTAGATCGCCCTGACAAATATGACTTCGAAGTGATCTACAGCATGAACTACCGCCATGCTGCAGGTCAGTATGAAATCATCATGGCGTACGACAATCTGACCTTTGAAGACAACTATGGCCTCGGCTCAGTGGGTATCCATGGCTTTGACACTTACCGTGGCGCTTTTGGTCCGGTCGGCGGCTGGAAAGGTATTGATATTGGCATGAATGATCTGAAGGGTAAGCTCAGTAATGACCTGATCATTTGTTACGACTATACAGGTCCGGAAGTCACTACTTTTGATGTCAGTTTCCAGGTAATGGTCAACGGTGATGCGGCGGGTAAAGCGCAGACTGTCGGGCTGGAAGTTGCCCGCAGCGGTTTGCCGACTCAGTTGCTGACGCATGATGTGACGGTAAACGGCAATCTGAAAGTGGGGGCGCTGAACAACCTGACTATGGCCGAAGACGCTGCGGCTATGGATGTGATGGTTGGTTATTCCGATGACAACACAGTGAAAAACACCATCAGCGTCACTGGCGATGGTATCGAAACTGTAGTGAAAGGACACGAGCCTGGTGCAGTTTTCAGCCTGAAACCAAAAGCGAACTTCAATGGTAAGACCAAAGTGACAGTCACTGTCACAGACAGTCTGGTTCCAACGGATAGCGCCAGTACCAGTTTCGACCTGACGGTGACACCAGTGCAGGATGCACCAGTGGCAAAAGTCGCTGCTGCGACACTGAATGTGACGGCTGGCAGCGCTATCACTCTGGATGCTTCAGCTTCCACTGATGTGGATGGTGACACGCTGAGCTATAGCTGGGCGGGCCCGGGTACCATCAGCAATGGCAATACTGCAAAAGCATCGGTGTCCGGATTAACCGCGGGCAGCCATAACTTTACAGTAACAGTGTCTGACGGATTGGCCAGCAGCACAGCGCAAGTGACAGTGACGGTCAGCGACGCACCGGCTGTGGTGGTGACTCCGCCGGCGAAATCATCAGGCGGCAGCATCGGTTGGTTTACCTTACTGTTGTTACCTCTGCTGCGTCTGCGCAAAACCGCGGTAAAAAGTTAAGCACTTGGCAGCGGTTAATCTCCCCCGGTTTTCCGCTGTTTTTGACAACCTGAGGGTTGTAGCTTGAAGCCCCCGCATGGGGCTTTTTTTCGAATCATTATTGCAAGGACGTGCGGTTGGTGGTCTATGTTTTTATTTTGGGAATGTGTGCCAAATTGTACAAACATTGTGCATCGCATTGGAGCTTGTTCCTGACTGGGATAGAGTGACTTTTTATGCTGAAAAAATGTCTTTAATGCGCCAGCGTTGTCCCGTCAATTCAGTGTGACACCGGCAATGAAACACCAATAATCAATCGGCCGCGGTGCCCGGTTTTGCAAAGACTTGTCCAATGGAAAGATGATGGAATTGCTCAAAATGAAATTGCCACAAGTACTTGGTTTTGTCCTGATAAGTCTGTTGTTGTTCAGTTTGACCCGTTCGCCGCTTGCCGGCTGGGCTGCTGGTTTTAATCAGGCCAATTATGTGGTTTCTCATTTAAGCATTGAGCTGTTGTCGATTTTTATTTTCACTTCCTGCGTCATTATCGTGTTGCAACCATTGCACCGCCAGCATCATTTTTATACAAATACTGTGATCTTTGGTTTTACTACTGTGGCGCTGCTGGATTATGTGCACGCTTTATCCTATGCCGGGATGCCCACTTTTATCACCCCAAGTTCAACGCCCAAAGCGATCTTTTTCTGGTTATTTGCCCGCAGTATCGAACTGCTGACTTTCCTGTTGCTGGTCAGCCGTATCCGGTTACCCGGCGGAAAATTTATCTGGTTGTTGTTAAGCCTGCTGGTCAGCTCGCTGGTGACCTGGCTCGGAACTATGCATTTATCCTGGTTCCCGGTGTTGTTTGAGCCTGGTCTTGGTGTATCTGCTTTTAAACAACAATATGAATATGGGCTCTTTGTCGGCAACAGTTTGCTGATGGTGCTGTTTTACTTTCGATATCTGAGAAGTCAGCGGGCACAATATTTGTTGTTTGCCGGATCCGCCTTTTGTATGGCGTTATGTTCACTCAGTCTGACCGACTACATTGAGGCCAGCGATATTTCCCTGCTGATTGGGCATCTATTTAAATTGGTGTCAGCCTTATTGATTTATAAGGGTATTTTCTGGAGTGAACTGAAAAAGCCGTACGAGCGGCTCCATGCTGCCGAAATGCGTTCCGCCCGTAACGAACGTGAACTTGAAACGATTCTGTCGAATTTGCCAGTGGGTGTGGTGCGGCTGGATCAAGACTACAGATATAGCTATCTGAATAAAACGATGCGGGCACTTTCAGAGCGGATGCAGCGCGCAGAGCCTGGCGACGCAATGACAGAGCATATGCCACCTGAGTTAGCGGACATCTATCAAGTGCAGTTAGCGACTGTGTTCGGTGGCGAGACCACGGAATTCTCTTACTCTGTTGTTTCGGTCAGTGGTAAGACAAAACACCGGATGGTCAAAGCTGTGCCTGAACTGACTGAAAGCGGGGCTGTCGCCAGTGCCTTGTGTCTGGTTAGTGATGTTACAGCCCGGGTTGAGGCGGAACAGGCCAAATATCTGGCTGAAAAAGAAATGTTGGAGCTGCGCACAGCATTAGATGAACATGCCATCGTCGCTTTTACTGACGCAAAAGGCGTGATCACCTCAGTCAACGATAAGTTCTGTGCAATTTCTGGCTACAGCCGGGACGAATTATTGGGCAAAACTCATCGCATCATCAACTCTGGATTTCATGAACCGGGCTTTTTTAAAGCGATGTGGCAGGCGCTCAAAAGTGGCTCTATCTGGCACGGTGAGGTATGCAACAGAGCTAAAAATGGCAGCTTGTACTGGGTCAATACCACCATAGTGCCATTTATCAATGATGAAGGCCGGATAGTGCAATACATTGCGATCCGCGCGGATATAACAGAACGGAAAATGGCTGAGCAGGAAGCAAAGCGTTTAGCCCTGTTTGATGATTTGACCGGTCTGCCAAACCGCCGGGCGCTGAAAGAGCAAATCAGCCGGCTTTGTCTGCCGGAAAAAGCGCCTTTGTATCATGCCATGTTGATGTTGGATTTGGACAATTTCAAAGATATCAATGATTCCTTTGGCCATTCAGTAGGTGACGATTTACTAAAGCAAGTGGCACATCGCATTCAACGGTTTACTGTATCAAGCGAACATTGCGCCCGCCTTGGTGGCGATGAATTTGTTGTACTGTTAGCGGAGATCGGTACTTCGCCGGATATCTGCACCACAGTATTACTGCACAGCGCAGAACAAATTTGTCAGGCGTTGGCACAGCCATATCAGTTACACGGCAAAATAATCCGGACTTCAGCCAGTGTTGGCATCAGCATGTTCAATTGCCATGTCCAGGACGTCACCGAAGTGCTGAAGCAGGCAGACATCGCGCTGTATCAATCCAAGGCCAGTGGCCGTAATTGTGTCACCTTTTTTGACCCTGTTCTGCAACAAGCGATGGACAAACGGAATCAGATTTTACGTGAACTGAAAACCGCCATTGAACAGCGGGAGCTGGTGTTACATTACCAGCCAATCTTTAATGCTGCGCAGCAGATCACTGGGGTTGAGGCTTTGTTACGCTGGCACAATGCTGCGCTTGGTATGGTTTCTCCAGCCGTCTTTATTCCATTAGCTGAGGAAAGCAACCTGATTCTGGACATTGGCGAATGGGTATTGCAGACCGCTTGCCAGCAATTGGCAGAATGGCATAGTCATCCGGTTTGCCGGCATTGGCTGATGGCGGTTAATGTCAGTGCCAAACAATTACAGCGTGATAACTTTGTCAGCACAGTGCTGGAGATTATTCATACGCACGCCATCCCGGCTGACAAACTCCAGCTTGAAATCACCGAAACGATGCTGCAGGGGGAGATAGAAAATACCGCTGCTAAAATGGCAGCGTTGAAAAGTCAGGGCATTCGTTTTTCGCTGGATGATTTTGGTACTGGCTATTCGTCGCTGAACTACCTGACCAAGTTACCGATTAACACCCTGAAAATTGACCGGTCTTTCGTCGATAGTATGCTTGGCAGTCGCGAAGACGCCAGTGTGGTCCAGACTATCTTGTCACTGGCAAACAGTCTGCACCTTGATGTGGTTGCTGAAGGCGTTGAAACCATGGCGCAGGCCGATTTTTTGCGTCAATTGGGCTGCCCGAAGTTCCAGGGTTATTTATTTGCCAGGCCAATGAGCCCGGCTCAGTTGGCCTCCCTGATTCAGGCCCCGGACACGATTGACACTGCAGTCAAATGATCAACAGGTGAAAAATACAGATGCCAATCACAAAAGCCTTTACTAAAAGCAGCCAGTTAGGCTGGATTGTCGCAATCAGTGTGACTTTTGTTCTGGTTATTCTGGCGTTCAGATCATACGTGCAAGCGGAAAAACAGGTCGGACAGTCAGCACAGGCCAGGCTTGATGCTTTTGAAATTGCAGATGAATTTCGCCACGCCAGTGAGACAATGACCAAAATGGCGCGCAGCTATGTGGTGACCGGAGAAGAGCGTTACCGCCAGTTATATCTGGATGTCATGGCGATGCGGGACGGAGTAAAAGCCAGGCCGGAAAACCCATATGTGTACTGGGATTTGGTGGTTTATGGTGCCGTCATGCCAACACAGACCGGCAGTTTGCGCCAGGATCTGATGCAGCGTGCTGAAAGTTTTGCCTTTGGAGCCAGGGAAAACGAACTGCTGCGACTGACATTTGAGCACAGCCGGCAGCTGTCAGTGCTGGAAATCAAAGCCATGGAACAATATCAGCTGGCAGCCGATGTTACAGGACAGCAGCGGGCCCGTCAGTTGTTATACGACGCTGCTTATGATCGGGCAAAACTGGCGATCCTCGAACCGATAGATGAATTCTCTACCCTGATTGAACAAAGAACCGCAACAGCATTGCAGCAGGCGCAGACTGCGGCCAACCGGGCTCGCTGGGTGTTTGTCAGCTGTGGGCTGCTCTGGCTGGCGTTGTTATGGCTGAGTTATCGCTCGTTGCAGTATGTGCTGGGGGCAGCGCCACAGCAACTGCAGCAACAGCTGGCGGCGCTGGGGCGTGGTGATTTCAGTGCCGATTTTCAGCAAGGCACCAGTGCCAGACCGGATAGTGTGATGGGCTGGCTGAAACAAACCCGTAAACAGTTACAGCAGCTGGAGCAGCGCCGCTCGGAAGCGGAACAACAGCTGGCCTACCGCAATCGTTTTCTGCGGATTTATAACAGAGTGCTGGCTGATTTAAATGCCGGCATGTCGATGAAAGATTTGCTGGATGAGTTGATGTTACTGATAGAGTCACATCATCAGGGGATTTTATGTTCAGTATTATTAGCTTCGGACGACGGTCGTACGCTGGAACATGCCTCGTCCCCAAGTTTACCGCAATCCTGGCGCGAGGTGACTAGGCAAGTTCCAATAGGTGAAGGCATAGGCTCCTGTGGAACCGCTGCTTATCGCCGTGGTCGGGTTGTAGTTTCTGAGATTGCTACGCATCCGTTTTGGCGTGAGTTCAGGGATAAAGCGCTGGAGGCCGGCTTACAAGCCTGCTGGTCTCAACCTTTTAACGATTCACGTGGCAATTTTTTGGGCACTTTTGCGATTTATCATCTTCAGCCGGCAACTCCGGATCCTGCGGAATTACGTTTGATCGAAGAGTATTCGTTACTGGCCGCATTTATTGTCGAGAAAGCCCGGATGGCAGCGCAACTGCGGGAAGTCCAGCAACGCTATCAACTGGTACTGGAAAACAGCCAGGATGTGATTTGGGTTGCGGAATTACCGTCTTTGCAGTTCAGTTACCGTAGTCCCTCTATCAGTAAACTAAGGGGCTGGACAGCAGAAGAGCTGAGTCATCAGGACGATAATCATTTCAGCGCAGACAACCGCGGGCAAATTGAGCAGGAACTGCGTTTGTTGTACCAGCGCATCAATGCCGGGGATTACACCAGGCTGGATCTGAAACTGGAGCTGGAACTGGAGCATAAAGAAGGGCACAGGGTGCCGGTTGAAGTGGTTGCCAGGGTGATCCTAGATGAAAAAGGCCAGCCGAAGCAGCTTATAGGGGCAACCCGCGACATTTCTGAACGTAAAGCCGCTGAAGAAACGATCCGACGGATGGCATTTTATGACCGGCTGACAGGGTTGCCGAACCGGCGTTTACTGGAAGATCGGATGAATCAGCTCATTGTCAGTGCAGATCGCCGGCCGGAAAAACTGGCGCTGTTATTTATTGATTTGGATAAATTCAAGCAAGTGAACGACACGCAAGGGCATGCTGCAGGTGACTGGTTGTTGGAACAGGTGGCTATGCGCCTGCGCGGCTGCCTGCGGCAGACGGATACACCGGCGCGGGTTGGCGGTGATGAATTTATCGTGTTATTGCCGGCGATTCAGCGAGCGCAGGATGCAGTAGATATCGCAGAGAAAATCCGTTTGCAAATGGAACAACCATTTGTGATGGCTGACAGCCAGGTGCTGGAGATTTCTTCAAGTATCGGTGTTGTGCTGTTTCCGGAGCACGCGCTGACCAGTAAAGATCTGCTGAAGTTTGGTGATCAGGCGATGTATCAGGCAAAACATAGTGGCCGCAATGCTGTGATGTTGTTTCAGCCAGGCAGCGCTCAGAGTTAAGCACGCTGCAACTCGAGCTGGCCCAATTTTCTCGTCTGTACAAATTTGGACATTTTTTCTGCAATTTGTCGGTATAACGGAGGTCGTTATATCATTGTGACGAGGCAGTTTATGTTCAGAGATTGGCAACTTTTGTCGGTTTTTTTGTTGTTGTCCACCAGTGTCCCTGTGCTTGCTGAGGCGGCAGTGCCTGACGGGCAAGTGCAAGGGGGGAGTCTCAGTCTTTTCACACTGGCATTGCTTGGTTTATGGCGCCAGCGACAGGCTAAAAAACGGGCCACCCAATCTCATCCAGAGCATGTCAGCGAAAACTAACTTGCGGTTTTACAATGACTCCGGCTGTTTTTCAGCTGCTGGCAGCCGGCGGTTTTTGCTTGCGATGTCTCGTAATCTGGCAATTTCGGCGCCGGCTTTGACTGCCAAAGCCTGATGCCGCCGGTGCAACAAGTGGTAAAGTTTGACAGGCGGGTGTGACAGCACAAACTTTTGGGTATTTGTGTGTGGTTCGCTGGCAAAGGTCAAAGTTTCAATCCAGAGAAAACGGTCCACCCGCCCCTGAAGATACATGTGCTGCAGTTGAATCCAGTCATTGACCGGATAGAGCCGCGCGGCAATTTTAATTTGCATCAGCGGTAATATTTGGCTGACGACAGGCGTATGCAACTGCTGCTGCGGATCGTTCAGGTCGGTCAATGCGCATTTGATTGTTGGGCGGCAATGGTAGCTGACCACGGCATCATCTAAAAATGCCGCTGGCAGCATGTCACGTAATAATGGCAACAAGACGTCAGCCCGGCCGACATCACCATCAATCTGCCCGGTCTCGGCCAGCTTTAAAAAACGCCCGCCATTTGCTTCGACAAATGCCACTTCAATGCCGAGACGTTGATATGCCTGCTGTATCAGAGGTAACAGCGTGTAGGTGATCGCTGGATGATTGGTGTAACTGAAGATCAGTTTGACTGGCGCTGCTGCAGATAGCGGTATATAAGCGGTGAAACACAACGTTATCAGGAAAATCAAACATTTAAAGCTATGCATCTGTTGTTGTTCCGAATTTACGCTGAGATTAAGTGTCGCTGATGCACAAGGTAATTTCCAGTTCTGGTGATGCAGAAAAAAATGCCGGCGGGCGCCGGCATTTATCAGAAATTACGAGTTAACGTCTTGTGTTGCGGCGCAGTAAACCCAGTAACAACAGGCTGAACCAGCCCAGGCTGCCGCCTGAGGACTTGGCCGGCTGTGGTGTCACTGTCACCGGCGCAGCATTGACCGTCACTGTCACTGTGGCGGTACTTTGCGCTTTGCCGTCACTGACAGTCACGGTGAAGCTGTGGCTGCCAGCGGCCAGACCTGTCACTGTCGCTTTGGCACTGTTGCCGTTGGCGATAGTACCAGGACCACTCCAGCTGTAAGTCAGTGTATCACCATCGACATCTTTCGACGGGCTGGCGTCCAGAGTCACGTTGCTTCCGGCTTCAATGCTGACCGTTTGCTGGGCGACAGCGGCAACCGGTGCATCTTCCTGCGGCAGCACTTTGAGCTTAAAGCTGGTGCTGGCTTTGTCTGTCGGCGTCTGTTTGTCTGCCACAGTCACGGTCACAACGGTTTCACCGTTAAAGTCTTTCGCCGGTGTCAGTTTAAAACTGTCACCTGATTCATGGCCTTTGACTTCGGCAGTCACGTTAGTACCGCTGACGGTCACAGTATTGGCAACGGTATTTTCGTCGGAGTACAGCACCAGGATGTCTTCAAGGCTGGCATCTTCATTGACAGTCAGGTCTTTCATCGCGCCGATTTTCAGGTCGCCGTGTACTGTCAGTTCATGCTTGAGGTTGGTCACTGGCAAGCCATCCCGGTCCATCGTCATTGCGATGTTCTGCACCGTGCCGGCGGCATCCGCATTGACCCGGACCTGGAAGTCCACAGCAAAAGTGCTGCTTTCAGGGCCCTGATAGTCGTAACAAACCACTAAGTCGTTCTGCAGTTTATCGCGCAGGTTATTCAGCGCATACTGAGTACCCAGATAGCCGGTCGCCGGACCAAAAGAACTACGGAAGCCGTCATAACCTTTGACACCAATTGAACCGAGGCCAGCTTCGTTACCAAACTGAATATTGTCATAGGCCATGATAATTTCATGCTCACCGGCACCGTGGCGATAGTTAAGGTTGTAAATGACTTCGAAGTCGTACATATCACCACGGTCAATATTGACAGTGGTATTGGTCTCCATGTCATAGCTTTGTTCTGTACTGCGGGCATTATCCCATTCAACAATTAACTGACCGTCGGCGGTAAAGCCCATACTCAGACCTGAGTGGTTGCCCGGCGTCCATGGGTCAATATTCAGCGGCGTATACAGCCTCGACCAGTCAATCCCGGTGTCATTAAAGCCGATACCTCGCCATAACGGCGCGACCAGGCTGTCCGGGAAGCCGTCGAATGGCAATGCAAAGTGCTCCGGGAAGAACAACGGCATCTGATCCAGCTGCAGATAACCCATTGGGCTTAAGGTCAGCAGGTTGCTGGCGCCGCCATCGAAGTTGTTATACAGCGCAGTTTTCACGCCTTCGCCGTAATACCATTGCAAATCAACCACCAGGTTGTCGTTCCACTGACCACCATATTGCGGATAGAAACCAAACTCAGCCAGATCCAGGTATCCGCCCGGGTTGTTCTGACCGAAATCCGGCACTTTACAGCTGGCGTCAGTTTTACTGGTGCTGAGGACATATTCGCGGGCTTTATTCAGCGTAGTGGCCTGCGTGGCTTCGAGACTGAAGTTGTTGCCTTCGACTTTCAGTTTATCCTGCATCGCCGGCGGAACTTTCACCGAGCCTGGTACCAGCGTCACATTCGCCGGCAGCTGACTTTGCAGTTTAAAGTTGCGGTCGTATCCATCCAGGTTGGCCTGTACATTCAGACTCAGATTAACCAGCTGGCCAGGTCGGGCGGCTGATTGTGAACCCGTCAGGGCCAGTTCGTCTTCGCCACGGACCAGCTTCAGCGGTACTTTGGCCAGATTATCCGGCTGGCTGCTGTTGCTGCCGATTTTCAGCATGCTGTAATACACATCACCAGCTTTGGCTTCGTCCAGCTGCCAGTTCAGTAACAAGTTGGCTGCCGACAGGCCGTCGTGCTGATTCGGTCCTTGCAGCGTCATCGCCGGCGAGGTGTCACTCTTTACAATAGCGGTCGCCACTTCATAGCTGTCGGTGATGCGTATATTGGTATTGTGAATGAAGTTATGCACCACAACCCAGTATTTACCAGCCGCTGGTTTGTTCACATTACAGTAGTCGGTCACTTCTTCAGAAATCGACATACAAACCGCTTCAGTGTCCCATTGTGGGATGCCGTCACCGTTCACATCCAGACCGATATAAACATCGGCGTCACCGGCGTGCCATGGCTCATCTTTTTCGGCAGTACTGGATAACCGTTTGGTGACTTCGACGATTAACCGGTCGGTATTGGCCGGTACATCAATGATTTGTACATCTTCTGAGTCGCTGATTTGGTGATCACAGGCAAAGCCGCAGAAATCGGTGTCCTGTGGCAACGTCACTGTACGCAGTTCAGCTTTCACTGGTGCAGAAGCGGTAAAGCTGCCATTTTTCAGTTCCGGCAATTGCCAGCCGGCAATTTGGTGTTTGCCGGTATTGCGATTCGCCGTGACCTGCAGGTTTTCCGGTAAGGCACCGTGGGTATATTTCACCGCAACCGGTAAAAAGACCGATGGGATGTTTGGCTGGTCGGCGACCAGTCGCACTGAACCATGGATTTCCTGCTCAGAATTGTGTGAGTTAGACTGACTGTCGAGGATTTTGGCTTTAAATACCACGGTTTGCGTTTCGCCTTTTTTCAGGCTGAAACGGGCTGGGGTGGCAGAAAGTTCGAATGAAACTTCGCCAGTGGCCGATTCAACTTTCCAGTCGCCGTCACGTGCAGCGGTAAAAGTGCGGACCCAGGTACAGGTCTCACGGCACTTCATATTGACCAGTTCAGGCATATTCAGCTGACGGATTGCGCCGCCATTGGCTGGGTTTGCCGCCTGGAAATTGGCTTCGGTTTCGTCCAGCAGCAGGCCGCTGTTCACCGCGCGCTGCACATCAATCCGGCCTGAGCCGCCACGGTAAATACCGGCATCCAGTGGATCGCTCCAGTCGTTCGGTTTGTATTTCAGCGTTTGTACTGCGGTCATCTGCAGGGCATTTTGTACTTGCGTCGCTGACCACTGTGACTGCGCTTGTTGCACCAGCGCCATAGCACCGGCGACATGCGGTGATGCCATAGAAGTACCGCTCATCGTGGTGAAATCACTGGCGTTGCCGGCAGCAGTAAAGGGTTGGTCATCCGAGTTTGCGGCAAAAATATCGACACCAGGCGCTGATACCATTGGGATCAGATGCTCTGGCGCATAAGTGCTTGGGCCGCGTGACGAGAAGTTGGCCAGCATATCACCGGCAGCCGGATCCAGGTTGCGATTAATTTGTGCGGCAGTAATAGTCGCCTGATGACCGGTACCTTCGGCCAGCCAGGTTTTGATTTGCTCGCCAGCGTAGGCGTTCACATGAATACCCGGAATAGGATAAACATCGTTAAAGGTCATGCCATCCTGGCTGCTGCTGTCCCAGCTGGTGTTGTACAGGACAAAGCCAGCAGCACCGCCGGCTTTGACGTTGTTGGCTTTAGCTACGCGGGCATTGCTGCCACGTTCACAAACCACGATTTCGCCATTGCTGAAAGTGCCTTCTGGGAATGGTTCCAGACACTGGGCATCACCAAAATTCGCTGCCAGTACTACCGGGCCTGCGACTTCGCCGGAAATACTATTACCGCTGATAGTGTCTGGCGTTGAATTACCACCGCTAAAGCCGGTCAGCGTTTTGCCGGTGATATCAATAGAGCGGCTATGGGTGGACGCTGCCACGTTCATCAACCAGGGTGAACTGTGATCGATATAGCCCATCAGTTCACTATAGCCATCGCTGCCAGAGTTTCCGGCAGAGGCGGCGACGTTAATTCCGGCCGCGTTGGCAGCCAGGAATGCCTGCTCCAGTGGTGATTCCCACGGCGAATCTTCAGAACCGCCAATGGAGAAGTTCATCACGTCAACACCGGCTTTGACGGCATCTTCGACCGCCCGCACTAACACATCGCCCGGGCAACCAGCCCATGGGTCGCCGCTGCCACCTGGCCAGCACACCTGAAAGGCCACAATATTCGCATGTGGCGCCACACCAGAGATTTGCGGGAAGTTAAAACCAGTGTCAACACCGTCGCCAACGGCGCCGGAGTTACCCTGCAATGGCACGTTGGTCAGCACGTTGCCTGCGGCTGTGCTGGCGGTATGCGAGCCGTGGCCGTTGTAGTCTTCACCAAAGGCCGGACGGATCTCGACATTCGGTTCATACCAGGGTTTTTGCGGGTCCTGAAACTCGTCGGCTTTATAGGCATCGGTAATTTTTTTATAGCTGTAGACGCCGATCAGTTTGTCGTTACAACGCTCAGCGAATGGACCGGTCGCGCAGTCACCAAGGTAAGTGCCGGTACCCAGCGGGTTTTTTACTGTGTAGCCATCAGCGCCGGTTGGCTGGAACGCGGCGTGGTCGGTGTTGATACCGGTATCCAGAATACCGACCACCATCCCTTCACCCTGCAGGCCTTTAGTGACGACAGTCTGACCATTCCAGACTTTGTCGGCGCTGATATGCGCAGGGCCGGCGTCAGTTTGCAGCTGATAAACCTGTACCGGGGTAATGCGTTTGACCTGGCCGAGTGTGGCCAGCGCTTTTACTTCGTCGGCACTGAGCAGTGTACTGAAGCCGTTCAGTACAGTCTGATAGCTGGTCTCAACCTGTAAGGTACGGCCCAGCACGCTGGCGGCATCCTGCAGTACCTGTTGTTGTAATTGCTCCAGTTTATATTGCTGTGCTGCGGCTGTAGGCGCCTGTAAAGCTGCACTGTTCAGTGGTGCGGCCTGGGCATTTTTGCCCTGTTCAGCAGCGGCAGCCTGCAGCTGTGCAGCCTGCGCGGCAACGACAGTTTGGCCATGCAGTTCAACGATGTAGCTATGTTTGCCGTCAATGGCTTTGCCGTGTTTACCCTCAGGGCTGGCCAGGCGGTATTTGGCTTCCGGGTTACGGTTGGCCAGGGTCAGGTTTTTTCCGCCGTTATTTTTTACTGCCAGCTGACGTGACTTGACGCCTTTTTGCAGTTGAGCGCGGATTTCTGCCGATGGGATAGGCATTTTATTAAGTTGGCTGGCGGAATTGACCGGTGCGGCAGTCGCCACACTGGCACTGGCGCAGGCAGCTAAAATTGCCATGGTTAAGGTGTTCAGTTTCACAGGATCCTCCGGGGACATGTTTTTTGCTGTTATGTGTCTGCCCGGAAAGACTTGGTTATAACCGGAATAACAGGAGGGGATTGTGCAAAAGTGTACAATTTTGCAGTTATTTTCAGTGAAAATGGCGCTAATTGTAGTGATTTTTGAAAGCAGAAAAGCCAGCTCTATCAAGAGCCAGCCAGGTAAGCAACTGTCTATATGCTAAACGTCGCAGCGCAAACTCATTCCTGCGGGCAGGTCTGGTTTGCATTTTATGGTAAACAGCAGAGCTCTGCTGCCCGTGGTTTTCCGGGCATGGGCAGCAGCGCCAGGCTTTGCAACTCACCGCAGCAATACAGCAAACTTTGCAACTGTATTTTGCTTAAGTACTTTTTAATCTGCCTGAGTTCATTCAGCTTTAATTGATAAAAGACGCTGAAAATTTGACAAAACACGCAATGCTCAGAAGTTTAGCGCAATGTAACGATTGAGCACTTTACATAATGCTATGTATTGATTCGCTTTTTAGCGGAATCTGACGATGGGCATACTGTGCAGGAAAAATAATACCCAAGACCAGCTTTGTATCATTGTGTACAAAATTGCCGACTTTATTAGATCTTGTTGGTGATGTTCTGATATATAGCTCGGCAGTTTAACAGTCTGAACAGGCCTGATGAAAAAATACCTGCAAGCGACGCTGCTGGCGTGCGCGATATCCGGTTTTGCCGCAGCCAGCGAGTCTGGTGAGCACACCGGACCTCAATTACAGAGCCGGGTCATGCTGGGCATAGGCTATGGCCGGTTTGAAAATCCGTTGCATGACGGCGACGATACCATGCTGAAGTTGCTGCCGCGCTGGCAGTTCTATTACGGCAAATTTTATGCGGAAAATCTGGATCTGGGCCTGAATCTGTACCAGCACGGCGCATTTGCACTGGACTTGACGACCAAACAAAGTTTTGACGCTCTGCTGGTGCGGCAAAAAGGGCTGAAACCGGCCTTGCTGCGTGGATTGCTTGGCAGTAATCTGCCGATCCCCAGTCCTTTTGGTGTCTCACTTGATACCATGCTGACGCCGCAACAACGCCATTTCAGCTATCTGGGCGGGCTGACGGCTTATTACCAGACGGAACAGTGGCAGCTGAAATCTGCTTTGCATCAGGATATCAGTCAGGTGCATCACGGCCACGAGTGGCTCAATGAAATCAGTTTTCAGCAGCAGCTGAATGCTGATTTGGGTGTTCAGCTCGGCGTTGGCTGGCGCCGGCTCAGCAGCGATTACAGTAATTATTACTTCGCAGTAAAACCGCAAGATAGCAAAGGGCAACTGTACCTGTATGCACCGGGGGAAGGCGCTATCCGCTTTTTTAAAGTGGCCGCTGGTGCAACGTTGACGCCGCAGCTGAGCCTGGTGGTGAACTGGAATCGTCAGTTTTTGCCAGAGCTGTATGCTCGCAACTATTTCTTTCATACCCGCATTCAGGATACCTGGTTTACCGGCTTTTTATATCAGTTCTAATCACTGAGGCTGATCCTGTAGCGCTGGTTATACTGAATATCGGGTCAGGATTCAGGGCTACGAAACATGGACTGCTACCAGAAAATCTGCTGCTATTGCCTACTGCCATTGTCCATACACCCGCAGCTTTGGGCTGCGGCTGAGCCGCAATCCCGTCTCGAAGTTATCGAAGTCACTGCACAAAAAGTTGTGCAAAATCTGCAGGATGTGCCGGTGTCAGCGTCTGTGCTGAAAACGGAACAAATTGAAAATCAGGCCATCAGTGATCTCAGCGAGCTGTCCGCCCAGGTGCCGGGCCTGAAGATTGCTGACAGTACGATTAACACTTTTATCTATCTGCGCGGTGTAGGCTCTGGCAATAACCGCGCTTTTGAGCAAGCAGTCAGTCTGTTTGTCGACGGCATTTATCTGGGCCGGGACCGGCAATATCGCGCGCCATTTTTGGATCTGGCCCGGGTTGAAGTACTGCGTGGCCCGCAGGGCGTGTTGCTCGGCAAAAATACCATTGCCGGCGCTTTAAACCTGACCACCCAGGGCGCCAGTGCCGGCACAGAACCAAGCGCCGGGCTTTGGCTGGACTGGGAGCCGGCATTTTCCCGTTATAGTTTCAGTGGGTTCGCCGATAGTGGTTTTGGCGACTCGCTCGGAGCCAGACTGGCATTTAAAAGCAGCCAGAGTGATGGTTATTTACAAAATCAATCCGCTGCGCGGCGCGAACCTCAGACTGATGAACAAATTATCCGCTTGTCGTTGCACGGACAAACCGACACCCTGGACGCCCGGTTAAAACTGGAACACACCGATGTCACTATCGCGGGCAATCCGGGGCAAATGATCCGCTGGCAGCCGGTCAGTGCTCTGTCGCAGCTGTTGCGTAACAGCCTGCCGCTGGATTTTGACAGCAGCGCCGACCGGCACAAAAGCAGCGATCAGCACGTGATAACAGAACTGCGCGACACCCAGACGGAGCTGGCAACATTGCAGCTGGAGCGGGGCTTCAGCAGTGTAGTGCTGACCAGTGTAACCGGTTATTCCGCTTATCAGACGTTGGAAAGTCGCGATGGCGATATCACGCCGTTGCCCTTTATTGGCCTCGCCGACCAGCATGATTTCAGTCAGTTCAGTCAGGAACTTCGGCTGCATACCACCGGCGATCGCAGTCTGCACTGGATTGGCGGTCTTTATTACCTGCAGTCTGATTTGCTGCTGGATTATTGGGCTGATGTACAGGTCAGCGAGATAGCGCCGTTACTTGAGCAGGTGCTGCAGCGCACTCCGGCGCGCTTAGCGGAGCCACATGCTCCGGCCGATCTGACCTTATGGCAATTGGGCGTTCGACCGGCAGATGCGAATCGCACGGTGCGATTTGACCAGCAGACGGATGTCTGGTCTGCCTACCTGCAAGGACAGTGGCAACTGCAACCCCGCCTGCAACTGGTGCTCGGCCTGCGATACAGCTATGAGAAAAAAACGGCGTTGCGTGCCGGTATTATTGCGGCTTATCACAGCCGGCAATTGCCGCAGGCTGTGCCGGCAGACCGAGATGCCAGCATCACTGCCAGGCTGCTCGGTGTAGCGACGCCACAGCTGCGTTATCAGGGTGAGATCAGTGAATTGAATCTGATGCCGTCGCTGAAACTGTTGTTTGCGCAAACGCCTGATGTGCTGTGGTATCTGAGTGCAGAGCGCGGTTTTAAAGCCGGCGGCGTCAATGCGGCGGCCGAAGCGACGGACGCCAGCCAGCATTTTGCCCAGGAGCAGGCCGACGGGCTGGAAGTGGGGATGAAAGCGGACCTGTTACCACAGCAGCTGCGGCTGAACCTGGCGGCCTTTTATACCCGTTTCACCGATTTGCAGGTGACCAGCTGGAACGGCCAGGGCTTTGATGTCGGTAATGCGGCGGCTTCAGTGTCGCAGGGGCTGGAGCTGGAAACGCAGTGGAGCTGGGCGCCGGCCTGGCTGATGTCTGCCTCGGTGGCTTATCTGCAATCGCGTTACCGAGATTATCAGAACGGCCCTTGCACAGTGCAGCATATCGCCCGGTATGGGGCCGGCATGCCCTGTGATCTGAGCGGCCGGACTACGCCTTATGCGCCGCGCTGGTCGTCGGCCTGGCGTTTCAGTTACATCCGACCGGCAAGCTCTGGGACAGAATTACACACTGAGCTGCAACTGGGTTATTCGACCGGTTATTTTGTCGACGCCGATCTGGATCCTGTGCTGCGGCAACCGTCCAGCCTGACGCTGGACTTACGGTTGGCGCTGGTGGCAGATGACGGCCACTGGCAACTGGCGCTGGCAGGTAAAAACCTGACCAACCAAAACGTGCTGCTGAGCGGTCAGGATATTCCGTTAGTGGCTGGTGCTTATGCAGGCGTCATCAGTGAACCGCGACATGTTGTTCTGCAACTTAATTACCGATTTTAGCCGTGTCAACAGTCTCCCGCTGTTACTGAACTCTTTGCATAAGCTGAAAAAAAACCACCCCCGTTTTGGCGGGGGGGGTTTTATCCTGAACCCGCGACAGCATCGCGGGTACTGTAACAATTAACGCTGGCGGCGACGTAAACCTGCCAGTGCGAGCAGCATCAACGCAGCACCACCAAAGGCACCACCTGAGCTTTTCGCTGCAGCTGGAGGATTGGTAACTGCGGCCGGATACTGACAGCTGCCATCGTCTTTGTTGGCGGCCGGATTAAAGTTGCTGGCTTTGCTGTCCATACAACCTTTTTCCACGCCATCTGAAGTGACTGTCAGCTTGAAGCTGGTGGTCGCCACATCGTCGGCATATTCAGTGTCACGCACTTTCACCGTCACCACAGTTTCACCAAACCAGTCGGCTTTTGGTGTCAGGCTGAAACGGTCGCCGCTGACCACGGCAGTGACGTTATTGCCGGTCACTTCAACTTTATTTGGCACTTTGTTGGCATCAACATACATGACTTCGATGTTGTCCAGTTTGCCGTTTTCAGCCACTGTTTTGTCCGCTATTGGCGCCAGCTGAATGTTACCGCTGACAGCAATTTTGTGGCTTACTTTGGCATCTGGCTGACCTTCCAGCGCATAGTCGAACTTCACGTCCAGCTCTTTACCGGTAGCCTGAGGTTGCACAACCGCCGTGAAGCTGACTTCAATTTCACTTTGCTCCGGGCCTTTGTAATCAAAACAAACTACGCGGTCATTGGCCAGATGTTTGTCCAGATTGTCAAAGCCAAGGACTGAGTAAAGCTGACCGTTTTTCGGGCCGGCGTTGCCTGAGAACACGCTGTCAAAGCCTTCCACCATCACCACACCTTTTGCCATATTAGGGCCTAAGTTGTCATATGCGTAAATGATTTCATATTTACCCTGGTGGTCATCAAAACCGCTACGCAGAATCGCCTGGAAGTCGAACTCTTCTTTTGTCACTTTGTCAGTAACATTGTCGAATTCCATAAACAACAGGTCGCCCAGATCTGGTCGGTCACTGGCGTATTGAGTTGCCATGGTCAGACCCCACGGACTATCCGGGTTACGCCGATACTTGGTTTCAAAATTACCACGCCAGAATGGTGCCAGTGATTCATACAGGAATCCTGGGCCACGGTGATAGCCCATCATCCAATACGCGGTATTAAATTGCATAGCACCGACCGGATGCAGGCGCATAAAGCCGGCATTCTCTTGGTTATATACTTTGAAATCAGCACCTTCCAGCCAGAACATCCAATCAATCGGTACATCAAAATAGCTGTTTGAGCCGCCGACGAACCACTCCATATTGGGTTGAATACCAAACTCATGCAGGTTGATGTATTTACCATCAGAATGCTCGTCAATTTGTGGTGTTCGGCACATATTGTCCGTTGCATTGGTGGTCATTACATATTCACGAGGGATATGTCGGGTTGATGGCTGCACACCAGATAAAGTGAAGCCTTGCTCTGTCGTTTTTAATGCAGCAGCAACAGCTTCATTATTGGTTTTCAGCGTTGACGGTACCAAGCGCATACCTGCAGGCAGCGCCATTTTCAGGTCATAACTGCGGTCGTCGCTTTCCAGGTTTGGCCGGATTTTGACGTTCACATTGACCTTGTCCATGCTGCGCGCTTTGGTTTTATCAATGTCCCACACCAGGGTATCTTCGCCTCGGGTGATATTCAGCGAAGTGAAGCCCAATGTGCCTTCAGCACCAGTCTTGTTGCCCAAATCAAAGGCGGCGTAATAGCGTTCACCCTGTTTGGAGCCGGGAAGTTTCCAATTCAGTTCAATTGGATAATTACCATTGCCATCATGGCTGGATGGGCCTGACAGGCTCAGCTTACCATTGTCAGAATTTTTACCCAACATGGCGTAACCTGTGACTACATCTGCTTTAAACAGCGAGGTGGTGCTACCAACGTACACAGTGGCAACCCAGTATTTGCCGGCTTTTGGTTCCAGCAGATTACAGTAGTTGTTTTCTGATTCGCTGGTTGATACACACAGCACTTCACGGTGATATTCGTTTGCCAGCGCATACGGATCTGCAGCCATATCGGCTTCTGATGGGATAAAGCCGCCATTGCCGTTTTCATCCCGGCCAACAATGATATAAGGCCTCAGTTTAAAATAACGCGGATTTTTATCCTCAGCAGTGTTCTGCGTTTTGGCGTCCTGAACTTCCACTACAAAACGTTTGGTATCAGCAGGAACATCCAAGGCTTGAATATTCCAGCCTTTCTTGATGTTATCAAGATTGATATAAGCGCTGACAGCGCCAAGCTCTGCGCTGTAGGTGGTAGGTTTCACCGGGCCATAGACTCGAGGTGTGAATTGGGAGTAATCGTCAGTATTGACGATCATGGTCTCACTGCCCTGGTCGCGGCTGATGTCCATATTGTAAGACACCGGCAATTGGTCCTGCACGTTAAAGGCTACAATAGGCCAATGTGCCTGTGGCGACTTACCTGAAACTTCGGTCAAAGTTACAGTGCCGTTAAACGGCGTGTAGTTATTGTTTTCCAGTTGCCATGGGGCACCTGGTTCTTCCGGTTCAATTTTGGATTCGATCACTTTTGGCAGACGGGCTTTAACAATCAGCGTCTGGCTCTCGCCGGCTTTTAACGTGAATTCACTTGGGCTGACTGTGATTTCAACGTCTTCTTCTTTGCCTTTGCTTTCTACTTTCCAGGTACCGTCACGGGTAGCTTTTACTGTGCGTAACCAGCTACAGGTCCCGTCACACCCCATGTCGACCATAGACGGCAGATTGAGCCAGTTGGCAATACCGCCGTTGTTTGGATTGGCATTTTTATAGTTTTCAATGCTCTCATCCATAATCAGACCGGCATTGGCGGCACTGGCGACGTCAATGCACCGGCACCGGCCATAAAGTTATAGAAAGGCTCGACTAGTTGGTTCTGGATATTCAGCCACACAGGTTTGGCAGTCATCATCAGGGCGGACTGAATTTCTGCTGGTGTCCAGGTAGGATGCAGCTGTTTCAGCAGGGTCTGGGCACCAGTGACATGCGGAGCAGCCATCGAAGTACCACTCATAAAGGTCCAGTCAGATGCTGCCGGCGAATTGGTGAATGGTTGATCGTCCGCATTGGCGGCATAAATATCAACGCCTGGTGCTGTTAAATCTGGTACCAGCGTATTGTTGGTGCGGCTTGGCCCCATCGAGCTGAACTGTGCCAGGTTGTTACCTTTTTTCGGGTCAAAGGTATAGCTGTTGCTGTAATCCGAAATAGTCGCCCGTGCTGTGCCGTTGCTGTTCAGTACCCAGTTCCGTAAGGTGTAACGGGATGCCATTGGCACCTGAATACCTGGCACAGAGAATACATCGGCTGCCAGATTGTCCGCATTATATGCAATATTCTGCAATATGATGCCGCCCGCGCCACCGGCTTTCACGTTATCGGCTTTAACAGTACGGGCTATGTCACCGCGTTCACAAATGACAATTTGGTCAGCTTTAAAAGTGCCAGCCGGGAAAGGCACGTTACAGCTGGCAGCTGTATAGGTGTCTTTCGTGTTCGGATCAGGATATTTTTCCGCCAGTACTACCTGTCCGGTGATACTGCCGCTGAAGCTCTTGCCTTTAATCGGGTTTTTCGGCAACCAATTGGCCGGTGTACCTTCAAAATTAGCGAGGGTTTTATCGCCGGCGCTGAGCTGGCGGTCATGGGTCGAGGCCCCTACAGTCGTCACCCAGGGTGAACTATGGTCGGCTGACCAATAGTTCGGTCCTGAATTGCCCGCGGCAGCTGCAACGGCAATCCCGGCTTCGCGGGCGGCAAGGAAAGCCAGCTCCATCGGATCTTCCCATGGGAAACTTTCAGCACCACCGATTGAGAAGTTAATGGTATCGACACCATCCTGAATCGCATCTTCAAAGGCAGATAAAATCGCCGATTCCGGGCAACCGGCGTAAGGGTCGCCACCATTACCCGGCCAGCACACCTGATAGGAAATGATGTGGGCTTTTGGTGCTACGCCAGACGTTGACGGGAAGTTAAAACCTAAATTAATACCATTGCTGGTTTTGGTGCCATCAAAACCTTGCAGCGGCGTATTTTCGACTTTGTTACCAGCAGCAGTGGAAGCCGTGTGTGAGCCGTGACCATGATAATCTTCACCATTGGCTGGCCGTACATATTTTGGTACCCCATATGGATTGGCCTGAAATTCCTGTGCTGCGAAGGTATCAGTGATCTCAGGGTAAGAACGAACACCAATCAGTTTGTTGTTACACAAGGCTGGTGTGTCTTCACAGTCACCATAGAATTTGCCACGAGGGTTGGTAAAACCGGTGCCGTCAAAGGCGATGTGGTCAGTGTTAATGCCTGTATCAATGATGCCGACGACCATGCCCTCACCTTGAACAGGCATTGGTTTTTGAATGCCTGCCGCGGTCCAAAGTTTGTCTGCATTAATAAAAGAAGCGCCACGGTCGCTCTGCAGCTTTAAAATGCGGTGGGGGGTGATGCGTTTCACACCAGTCTGATTGGCCAGAATTTCCGCATCTTCTTGGGTCATTTCCACCAGCATGGCGTTATTAGCCAGGGTGTAACTCTTTTGCACTTCTAAGCGGGCACCGGCACTTTGTGCCTGAGTGATGACGTCCTGCTGACGTTCTAACAAGAAGTTCTGATATTGCTTAACCGTCGCTGATTGGATATCCACACCGGTTTTATTCACAACTAAATTGGCAGAACTTGGTTTAGTAGCCACAAAACCCTGTAATGAACCGTCATAAGTGGCAACAGGCGCATCAGTAAATTGCACGATAAATTTTTGTACGCCACTGACGTTTTCATCGCGGACAAAGACTTGCTGAAAGCGGGCTTTTTCAGCCTGGCGGTTTGCCAGGCCTGGGCCACCGATATAGAGGTTGCCTTCTAACGCTTGCTGGCGTTCCTGGTTAAAGCTTTCTACATCCCGAGCAGTAAAAGTAGGTAAATGAAAACTGGTGCCTTCATGTTTCACCATGCCTGGCGCTGCACTGACCGGTACTGCCACATAAACAGCGGTGGCAGCGGCAATCAGGCTGCGTTTGAATAGCAAGTCTAGATTGAGCATATTTTAAATATCCTAGAAATTTTGATTTTTTTAAGTTGCTGTCGCAACAGCGACCAAATCAATAAAACAAAGCCAGGAGAGAAAAAATGTACCAAAATGTGCAAATTCGGAACATTTGCGTGATATATCAAATGTGGTGCGCAAAAAGCTAAGTCAGCTTGCCCGGCCGCCGGTATTGACTGGGTGACAGCCCGGTATGTTTTTTAAAACTGCGGGAAAATACTGCAATATCGGCAAAACCAACCTGTTCGGCAATCACCGAAATCGGCTGTTCACTGTTACATAGCAGATCACAGGCCAGTTCAAAGCGCACTTGTGCCAACACCTGCTGGAACTTCAGCTGATGTTGCTGCAGGTAATATTGCACAGCGCGCACGCTCATATGCATGGCAGCTGCCAGCTCCGGCAACTGACAGCTTTGCCGCAGCAGCAGCCCGGCACGGATCGCCGCTTTGATTTGGCTGAGTTTATTGTCGGTCTGAGTCTGGCCGGACAGCTTCAGATAGTCCTGGATCAGGGCAAAAGTACGGCGGTCTTTGTTGGTGATTTCGAGGCTGAGCTGCGCCGCATCAAAAATGTAGCCGTCAAAATCGGCGTTAAACTGAATGGTCAGATTAAACATCTGCCGCAGTGCGGCGGCTTGTCGGGCCGGTGGTGGTTGTTTCAGGCATAACCGGCCGGGGCACCACTTATTAGCCGTCAGGGCGCGGAACAATAAATAACATTGCGTCAGCGTAAACAATGCACCTTGTCTTGAATTGCCAGGCTGATCGATATGCAGCAACAGATAAGCAAAACCTTGCTCTGCAACTAACTGATACTGCACGCCGGTGGCATTCAAATGAATATTATCGATAACACTTTGCATCGATTCGGCCAGGGTTTGGGCACTGGCGCCATACATCAGCATCAGTCCAAGCGAATCGTGGTTCTGTGCCCGGGCCAGCAAGGCGCCGAAATGGTCCATGCCGGTTTTTTCGGCGCAATGTTCCAGTAACTGCAGGATATCTGCTAATGGGTAAAGCAAATCGGGTTCAGCAAAGCGGCTGAAATCAAAACCGGTTTCATGGCCAAATGCTGCCAGATCAACCCCAAAGGTCTGTTGTAACAGCTCCGGCAGTTTATCCATCACACCCAGGCGAACATAGTTCATCAGTTGCTCCGAAGGCCTGACGTTCAGAAGCTGTCATGATAAAACACGCAATTTTGAGAATTGTACAAAACTGTACTAATTCAGCAGAGCGGGGTCAGGATAGTGCGAAGGGCGGTGTTATACCGGAGAAATGACACAATTTGGTACAAATCGGCATTTTTTATTCTGTTATAACAACCGGGTCAAAGGTTTTCCCCAACTGAAACGCTTTGATGGATGTTGTAGTTTGGTCCGGAGGTACGCACAAGGATGCGGTCCGCCCGGACATGTTGCTTCCCTTTAGCCGCCAGCAATGGCGGCTTTTTTACAGGCTGAACCAGCTGAGTGTCAGCTGCAGACAAAGCTTGCCGCTGTGTCGCTGCTGAGCACAAGCTGCTCAGCACTGGCAGCCGCTGATGCCGGGCATCACATTTCGATATATTGCGGCCAGCCCAATAACGGATTCAACATCCCTTGTTTATGTTCAAAGGCATCCAGCTGTTCCGGTGAGGCTTGCGCAAGCGCTTTTTCGCGGTATTTCACTGCAAATTGCAGCGTTTTTAACATGGCGGGCGCAAAGTTCTGTCCGATGTCGGCGCGGATAGCGTCAGCAATACCGGCCGGTAATTCGGCCAGCGTTGCTTCGGTTTGCAGCAGCAGATAGTCGGTGCTGAACCAGCGCTCCTGCATCTCGGTCTGGCGGATCCGTTGTTTCAGGTCTTGTTTCACTTTGCCATGGCCACAAATTACCCGGTAAATCACCACTTCGGCCAGCATACCTTCGAGATTAAAATGCTCGAAAGGGTCGACTTGTGTTTGCTGAAAAAACTGTTGTTTCAGCAAATGAATGGCATTGCGGCGGTTGGATTCGAGCAGCGCCTGCTGATACAGCTGCCAGCCGTGCCATTCTTCGGCGTCCGGCGGGGTCGAAATGTCACTGAGCAGTTGCTCGTCGACATCGCCAAATAAGGATTTGCGGTTTGGCTGTTTCGGGCTGACCGTCACCAGCATGTTCCAGCCTTTCTGAAACGGCTTCATCACACCGTCGGCGCCTTGCAATAACCCCAGCGCGCGCTGTAAATCATGGCCGGATAATTCGGCAAGGCCAAGGCTGACGACGCCCACCACATCGTGCGCCGCCTGTTCCAGCAAATGCATTTTGTATTTGTTGTAAAACTTGTCAGCGAACTTCAGGCTCATCAGCACGGCTTTGCTTTTCAGCGCGGTGATATCGGCAGCAGTTAATAACTGCTGCTCCTTGCCAAAGTTCAGCACTTTGCTCAGAAACGGGCCTTGTGCCTGGTCACGTACTACTAATTGCATCCGGCAGTCCTTAATCGAGGAAACTGAACATTTCGTCTACTTCAGCGTATTCGTCGCTGCCCTGGTTTTTCTCTTTCGCCTGCATCACCAGTTCAGTGGCGAACTTGCTGATTATGCCTTCCCAGCCGGAGTTTTCATTCCGCACCAGCGCTTTAATCGACTGCTCCACTTGTGGCGTTAACTGACGGATTAACGCCAGCAGGCTGCGTGGGTCGTCAAAGCCGAGGCCATGCACTTCTTCGTTC
The DNA here is from genome assembly GCA_008015325.1 of Rheinheimera sp. GTDB lineage: Bacteria > Pseudomonadota > Gammaproteobacteria > Enterobacterales > Alteromonadaceae > Pararheinheimera. The sequence goes on along the minus strand of SSFI01000094.1, from coordinate 3,920 downwards.
AGATGACGTTCGGTGTAGCTGACGGCTTCTTCTAAGTCCTGCTCTTCTTCATGCAGGATATCCTGATAAAAGTCTTCATCTTCAATCACTTCGCCGCGATACAGCTCAATAAACGGAATAGACAGATAAAACAGCCCGGCCGGGTCTTCGGCGATACATTCGAGGATCTCGGCTTGTTTTTCTTCAGTGTCCTGCGTGCGGATGAGGTAAGTCAGAAAATCAAAAGTATGCTGTTTCAAGTCTTCCGCATTGTTTTTGATTTTCTCTTCCCAGTACAGCGGCTGCTGGCAGACGATGTCGCGGATTTTTTCCGGCGTCATCAGCTCGGAAATAATCGACGGGAAAGAGATATCGTGTTGGCTGTTGATTTGCGTCAGCGTGACAATATCAATTTGCTCAATGACTTCAACCAGTTGTGCGTCAGACATTTCATTGGCGATGAGCTCAAATTTTTTGCTGGCCTGTTTCGGTTCGACGATGGCCAGCTCTTTGATCTCGGCCACAGTAATTTCAATCAGTTGATTCATCAGCGGCCTTCTCCTCTAAAGCGGATATCGTCAAAGGCATCGTCATAGCCTTCTTCGTCTTCATCATCGTCGTCTCTGCCACTGCCGTAGCGATCCGAGTAGTCGTCATCGGCTTCGTCGCGCATTTCGTCGTCATCCTCGTCGTAGGATGGTTCGTCGTCGTGATCTTCACTGCTGGCGCTGCGGCTGCGCGCCGGCGCTTTGCCTTGTTGTTCCAGTAGATACAACACTGCGCAGGACTCAATCAGCAGGCTTTCGGAATAATCGCGTACGGTTTTCACCAGCGGCAGGTCAGCATTGTTAAAAGCCACTGTGACTTTAAATTCGTCCCAGGCCGGCATAGTCGCAGTCTGGACCCATTTGGCCCATTTTAACTTGGCTTCTTTGCTGAATTTCACCCGGCCATACAGCGCGACGGGCAGATATTCCGGCACCGATTCGAGCATTTCCGGGTCGGCCTGCAAAATCGCTTTGATTTTGCCGCAGAATTGTTCCAGCGCCTTTGGCGTGTCCGGATCGTTATAAGAATCGATGTTCTCATAAGCATCAGTCTTTAACTGATTGATTTTTTGGATATTCAGTTTCTTCGTCATAACGTCCTCAATAGAACTGGTCCCACAGCTCTTTCATCGCTGCGGCGGGGTCTGTGACAATGACATTGTTAAAATCTTTGATAAAAGCCGCTTTGGCTTTCGGGTCAGACAGCACTTCATACGACTGTTTGACCTGGTGCAGCGCCGCTGCGGCCGCTGCTTTTTCGTCTTCCGACAAGCCTAGCAGCTTGTCCGGGTGGTATTTATTCGACAGCCGTTTATAGGCTTTTTTAATTTCATCTTCACTGGCGCTGGCTTTCACGCCTAACACACGGAAATGGTTGATCATAATTCGCCTTAATCGAGCGCTGAACATCAGGCATGGCCGGCTATGATAGCAGAATTCGGCCGCGGGCGAGGAGGCCACTCCGCTGTCGCGACAAAGTTTTCCTGCTGCGCGGCAGAGTGTGGCGCTGACAGGCGCTGATTAAAATTGTTGTGCTGATCAAAAAAGTCTCAGGCAACGTACTTGAAAAATGCCGCCGCCACCTTTATGTACCGTTCAGTAAGTTAATTAACCCGCTGCAACTACACAATGTTTGCACTGCCGATCCAAGGAAAAACTATGAGTAATTTGTTCAGTCCAGTCCAACTGGGGGCTTTGTCCCTGAAAAACCGCATTCTGATGGCACCGCTGACCCGATGCCGTGCCGATGCCGATCATGTACCAACGCCGATGATGGCCGACTATTATGCCCAGCGCGCCAGTGCCGGTCTGATCATCGCCGAAGCAACCATGGTGGCTGAGGGCAATTCTGCGTTCTGGCGCGAACCTGGCATTTATTCAGCTGCACAAATTCAGGCCTGGAGACAGGTCACTGATGCGGTGCACGCTAAAGGCGGCAAAATCGTGCTGCAAATTTGGCATGGTGGCCGGGCTTGTCATCCGGCACTGAATAACGGCAACACGCCGGTGTCCTCAGCTGCTGTCGCCATTGAAGATACAGTGCATACCCCAGAGGGCAAGCTGCCATATACAGTGCCACGGGTGCTGGCCGACGACGAAATTCCGGGCATTATTGCTCAGTTCCGCCAGGCGGCTATCAATGCAAAAGAGGCCGGGTTTGATGGCGTGGAAGTGCATGGTGCCAACGGTTATCTGCTGGACCAGTTTCTGCGCGATGGAGTCAATAACCGCAGCGGCCGTTACGGTGGCTCGCTGGAAAACCGCAGCCGCTTGTTGCTGGAAGTGGTGCAGGCCGTGGTGGAAGTCTGGGGCGCTGACCGGGTTGGCGTGCGGATTTCACCGTTAAACAGCTACAACAGCATGGTCGATTCTGATCCGGTAGCGTTAGCCCGTCATGTCGCGGCAGCGTTAAGCCCGTTCAATCTGGCCTATTTACACCTGATGCGGGCCGATTTCTTTGGTGTGCAGCAGGCCGATGTGGTGACTGCTGCGCGCGAGGCTTATCAGGGCAATTTAATCGGCAATATGGGTTACCAGAAACCTGAGGCTGAGCAGGCAGTGCAAAGTGGTCAGCTGCAGGCGGTGGCAGTCGGTGCGGCCTTTATCGCTCACCCTGATGCCGCCCAGCCTTTCAACGCTTAAAATCACCTTTCATTGCACACCACAATCACATCTCAACGTACTGAATTTAAAGGCTTTTTGTCTTTTTCTCGTTTCTTTGCTTTTCAATGATGTTCAAGCGTAACCTCGGAAAGTGTGTACAAACTTGAGTACAAATTCCGTTTTAGAGGCCTTTGGCGAAAATTCCATGACACAAACCTGGCTGTAGGCCTTGTGGTTACTGGGTTTGACGTAAAAAGTACTACCGTTAAAAAGAGTCTCTTTTTTGGTAAATGTTTTCTTCTGTACCAAATTACAAAATTTAATGAGGGAGTTTATTGTTGGTGTGATTTTTGCTTTAGTGTTTGTTTTTGAAGATGCTTGAAGCGAACCAATACGGTTATTTCTAATTGAGATATCAGACTTACCTTCAAATTTAGTTGCTGTTTACACCATCATTTTGCACTTGTTTTTCGACTTGTGTGTACAAAATTTCCTGTAACTGTGTACAAACTTCCTCTTTGTTGCACTTATCTTCTGGCGATTTGACGCGAGTTCTTCTGTAGCCCTTGCTGTATAAGGGCTGATCGACAAAAGTACTTAGGGAGTTTGATGCGTCAGTTCGCGATTATCAGCGAGAGTATCGCTCTTTTGTCGATGACAAAAATCTCCTTCTACTTATATGTAATTATGTATCAGGTCATGGCTTTTGATATGTAATGGCTAATCGAATTTGTGTTATTTGAGTTACTATGATATGTTTTTGTATATAATTATTCTTAAGTGATGCATTAAGGCGTATCGAAATGAGCTATGTAACAGAGCAGATACTAGAAAGTCTTCGAGAAGCTCGGGTACGAAAGGGGTTTAGCCAGAGAGAGTTAAGTGCTCGTTCGGGTGTGCCTCAAAGCCATATTTCGAAAATCGAGTCTGGCAGCGTTGATTTAAGAATATCCAGTTTGATTGCACTTGCCCGTGTACTAGACCTAGAGCTATTGGTTGCGCCTAAAAAGTCAGTTCCTGCCATCAAGTCGATCATTCGAAGTGGCCAAGGTATTAACGGCATCAGCGATGAGGGTGAGCCAATGTCGCCCGCGTATCAGTTAGAGGAAGACGACGATGACTAACCATGTCTCTACGCTCAACGTGTTGCTCTATGGTGAACCGATCGCAACGATCACCAACGTGGGTAATGACAGAACACTTTTTGCCTTTATGGATTCGTACATTAATGACGAATCGCGGCCTGTGTTAGGGCTTGGCTTTAAAGATTCGCTCGGTGGCCTGCTGACT